>NZ_CP108458.1:4800000-5102151 GCF_036242395.1 Kitasatospora sp. NBC_01266
CAGCTGGGCCCGCGCGGGATCACCGTCAACGCGGTGGCCCCCGGCCTGGTCAACACCGACCTGACCGCGGAGCTCAGGGAGCCGAAGGCGCAGGCCGAGGCCGCCGCGCTGTCGGTCTTCAACCGGGTCGGTGAGCCGGCGGACATCGGCGACGCGGTCGCGTTCCTCGCCTCCGACGACGCCCGCTGGGTGACCGCCCAGGTGCTGGACGCCACCGGGGGCTCCCACCTCTGAAGGCGCTCAGCCGGGCCGGGTACGCTCGCACAGTGGATCCCAAGACTCGTACCCGCATCGTCTCCGGCGCCTTCCTGCTGCTCCTGGTGGCAGTCGCGATCGGCGCGCTGCTGCAGAAGTAGCGGAAGAGACACCGAAGGGGCCGCTGCCCGCGCGGGCAGCGGCCCCTTCGGATGCGTCAGCGCGCGGTCAGAGCTGCTCGACCACGTAGTCGACGCACGCGGTCAGCGCCTGCACGTCGGCCGGGTCGATCGCCGGGAACATCGCGATCCGCAGCTGGTTGCGGCCCAGCTTGCGGTACGGCTCGGTGTCCACGATGCCGTTGGCCCGCAGCGCCTTGGCCACCGCGGCGGCGTCGATCGCCTCGTCGAAGTCGATGGTGCCGACCACTTGCGAGCGCTCGGCCGGCTCGGCGACGAACGGGTTGGCGAACGCGGACTTCTCGGCCCAGCCGTAGAGGTGCCCGGCGGATTCAGCCGTACGGGCGACGGCCCAGTCGAGCCCGCCGTTGCCGTTGAGCCACTCCAGCTGGTCGGCCAGCAGGAAGAGGGTGGCGATCGCCGGGGTGTTGTACGTCTGGTCCTTCGAGGAGTTGTCGATCGCGGTCGGCAGGTCGAAGAACGGCGGGATGTAGCGGCCGGAGCCGGCGATCTCGGCGGCCCGCTCCAGCGCGGCCGGCGAGAAGGCGGCCAGCCAGAGCCCGCCCTCGGAGGCGAAGGACTTCTGCGGCGCGAAGTAGTAGACGTCGGTCTCGGTGATGTCCACCGGCAGGCCGCCGGCGCCCGAGGTGGCGTCCACCAGGACCAGCGAGCCGTCGCCGGCGGTGCCCGCCGGGCGGCGGATCGGCATCGCGACGCCGGTGGAGGTCTCGTTGTGGGTCAGCGCGTAGACGTCCACGCCGGCCTCGGCGACCGGCAGCGGGTGGGTGCCGGGCGCGGTCTTGATCACGCTCGGGTCGTCCAGCCACGGCACGGCCTTGACCGAGGAGGCGAACTTCGAGGAGAACTCGCCGAAGTTCAGGTGCTGGGACTTCTGGCGCACCAGCCCGAGGGCGGCGATGTCCCAGAAGGCGGTGGAGCCGCCGTTGCCGAGCACCACCTCGTATCCCTCGGGGAGCGAGAAGAGGCTGCTCACGCCCTCGCGCACGCGCTTCACCAGGTTCTTGACCGGAGCCTGGCGGTGCGAGGTGCCGAGCAGTGAGGTACCGGTGGCGGCGAGGGCACTGAGGGCCTCGGGGCGCACCTTGGAGGGGCCGCAGCCGAAACGGCCGTCGGCGGGCTTGAGGTCAGCGGGAATCTCAATCTGGGCCACCCGCGCAGCCTACTGGTCCGGCCGCGCGCCCAGGGCCCGCTGTCCGGCCGCTGAGATGAAGCACCCAGCGGCCGACCAGCACAAACGTTCCTGACGACAGGTCAGTTAGGCCTGACGCGGGGTCAGTGCGCGATCGAGTCGTAGCCCTCGATCTCGCGCGGGCTGCGCGGGCCGGGGCCGATGTAGCGGGCGGCCGGGCGGACCAGGCGGCCGGTGCGCTTCTGCTCCAGGATGTGCGCCGACCAGCCGGCGGTGCGGGCGCAGGTGAACATCGAGGTGAACATGTGCGCCGGGACCTCGGCGAAGTCCAGCATGATGGCGGCCCAGAACTCCACGTTGGTGGCCAGCACCCGGTCGGGGCGGCGGTTGTGCAGCTCCTCCAGGGCGGCCTTCTCCAGCGCCTCGGCGACCTCGAAGCGCGGGGCGCCGAGCTCCTTGGCGGTGCGGCGCAGCACGCGGGCGCGCGGGTCCTCGGCGCGGTAGACGCGGTGGCCGAAGCCCATCAGGCGCTCGCCCTTGTCCAGCGCGTTCTTGACCCAGGCGGCGGCGTCGCCGGTGCGCTCGATCTCCTCGATCATGCCCAGCACCCGGGAGGGGGCGCCGCCGTGCAGCGGGCCGGACATGGCGCCGACCGCACCCGACAGGGCGGCGGCGACGTCGGCGCCGGTGGAGGCGATGACCCGGGCGGTGAAGGTGGAGGCGTTCATGCCGTGCTCGGCGGCCGAGGTCCAGTAGGCGTCGATCGCCTTGACGTGCTTGGGGTCCGGCTCGCCGCGCCAGCGGATCATGAACCGCTCGACGACCGTCTCGGCCTTGTCGATCTCGCTCTGCGGGACCATCGGCAGGCCCTGGCCACGGGCCGACTGGGCCACGTAGGAGAGCGCCATCACGGCGGCGCGGGCGAGGTCGTCGCGGGCCTGCTCGGCGGAGATGTCGAGCAGCGGCTTGAGGCCCCAGACCGGGGCGAGCATGGCGAGCGCGGACTGCACGTCGACCCGGATGTCACCGGAGTGCACCGGGATCGGGAAGGGTTCGGCGGAGGGCAGGCCGGGGTTGAACTTGCCGTCGACCAGCAGACCCCAGACGTTGCCGAACGAGACCTGCCCGACCAGCTCGTCGATGTCCACGCCGCGGTAGCGCAGCGCACCGCCCTCGCGGTCCGGCTCGGCGATCTCGCTCTCGAAAGCGACGACTCCCTCAAGCCCGGGTACGAAATCGGACATCACGCGGCTCCTCAGTGACGTGACGGGCCGGCCGCCTGGGTGGGGCGGCGTGGCCAGTGACCGTTTGGTATTTGGCACTCGGTGCCAGAGTGGCAGGCACTGGGTGCATTGCGCCATACACCACGGCGGTGATGTTTCCCCAAGGGCCGCTCGACCTCACATCGGGCCCGGTCGAAACCCGGAATCTTCCGGTGCGAACCGGGTGTTTCCGGACAGCGGCCCGGACTGCAGGGGGCGGAGCGTGGCGAGACACCATATCTCTTGATGTCGAGATTCCATAGGCGGAGCATGGCCAGCCGCTTGTCGTACGGGATGATGTTGGCGTGCAGACTCCGGAAAGCGCCCAGGCCGCGCACCAGACTTCCGTCCCCGACCTCGCCCGGATGCGCCGTCAGTACGCCGAGGCGGGTCTGGCCGAGCCAGAGCTGGCCCCCGAGCCGGTGACCCAGTTCTGCCGCTGGTTCGCGCAGGCCGAGCGGGCCGGGATCGCCGAGCCCAACGCGATGGTGCTCTCCACCGCCGACGCCGAGGGCCGCCCCAGCGCCCGGACCGTGCTGCTGAAGCTCTTCGACGAGCGCGGCTTCGTCTTCTTCACCAACTACGGCTCGCGCAAGGGCGGCGAACTGACGGCCAATCCGCACGCCGCGCTGCTCTTCCCCTGGCATCCGATCGAGCGTCAGGTGATCATCACCGGCAGCGTCGAGCGGACCGGCCGGGACGAGACCGCGGCCTACTTCCGCACCCGCCCGCACGGCTCGCAGCTCGGTGCCTGGGCCAGTGAGCAGTCCAGCCCGGTCGCCTCCCGCGAGGTGCTGGAGCGGCGCTACGCCGAACTCGCCTCCCGCTACCCCGAGGGCGAGGGCGTCCCGGTGCCGCCGTTCTGGGGCGGCTTCCGGGTGGTCCCGCACACGGTGGAGTTCTGGCAGGGGCGGCCGAACCGGCTGCACGACCGGCTGGTCTACACGGCGGCGGAGCAGGGCTGGACGGTGCGGCGGCTCTGCCCGTAGGCCCGACCGTGCCTGCCCCTACGCAAACGGCGGCGTGAGGTCCACACTGGGCGCGGGGGAGCGAGCGCGGGGGAGTGTGGAGCGTGGAGCCGTACGTCTTCCTGAGCTACGCGCGGGTCGACGACGCCGGTCCGGAGCTCGGCACGTTCTTCCACGACCTCTGGGCCGAGCTGGTCGAACAGGATCCGCAGGCCGCCGCGCTGCCCGGGTTCCGCGACATCGAGCGGATCCGGCTGGGCGCCGACTGGGAGCGGATGCTGGCGCAGGCGGTGGCCGGCTGCCGGTCGATGGTGGCGCTCTACTCCCCGGCCTACTTCGCCAGCGTCTTCTGCGGCAAGGAGTGGACGGCCTTCCGCTCCCGGGTCACCGCGTTCCGGGACGAGACCGGCTGGGATCCCCGGGCGCTGGTTCCGGTGCTCTGGGAGCCGGTGCCCGCCGAGCTTCCCCCGCCGGTGGCCGAACTCCAGTACAGCGAACCGGCGCTGGGCGAGCGCTACGCGCGGCTCGGCCTGCGCGCGCTGATTCGCGCGGACCCGCGCGGCGAGGAGTACCGCCGGGTGGTCGAGGTGCTGGCCGGCCGGGTCCGGCTGGCCGCGAGCCGGGCCCGGCTGCCGGGTCTGCCCGGCCTGGACCTGAGGGAGTTCCAGGGCGCCTTTCCGGTGGGCGGTCCGGTCCTGCCACGAGAGTTGTGCGTCAGCTACGCGCCCGCCGACCGGCTGTGGGCGGAGTGGGCGGCCGGAGAGCTCGCCGCGCTCGGCTACCGCACCTCGCTGCACAGCGTGGCGTCGTCGGCCGCCGACGCGGGCGCCGAGCTGGGGCGGGCGCTCGACGGCCGGGGGCGGGTGCTGGCCGTCCTGACGTCCGACTACCTCCGCTACCCACGATCGGGTGAACTCGGGCAGGCGCTGGCCGAGTACGAGCCGGCGCCCGGGGTGCCGTCGCTGGTCCTCGTCGCGGTGCACGAGATCACCGGCCCGCTGCCCGAGCCGCTGGCGAACCGTCCGCTCGGTGACCCGCTGCCCTCCTCGGCCCCGGCCGCGGCGGCCCGGCTCGCCGCCGCGGTCGGCAGGCCGCCGCACGATCCGGCCGCGCCGCCGTCGCCCGCCCACCGCTTGGGCGGCTTCCCCACCGACCGTCCCGCGGTCCTCGACGGGCCGGTCCGCAACCCGGCCTTCACCGGACGCGACGAGGTGCTGGAGACCCTGCGGGACGGCTTCCTGGCGGCCGGCGCACCGGCGGTCCAGGTCCTGCTCGGCATGGGCGGGGTGGGCAAGACCCAGACCGCGGCGGAGTATGCCCACCGCTTCGCGGCCGGCTACGACGTGGTCTGGTGGATCAACGCCGAGCAGCCCGAGTTCATCGCCCCCCGGCTGGCCCAACTGGCCGCCCGGCTCGGATTGGAGAGCCACGAGGACAGCGCCGACGCCGCGAACCGGGTGCTGGAGGCGCTGCGCACCGGCCGCCCGTACGGCCGCTGGCTGCTGATCTTCGACAACGCCGGCGCGCCGCAGGAGGTGCGGCGCTGGCTGCCCGACGGACCGGCCGGCGGCCACCTGCTGATCACCTCGCGCGACCAGGCCTGGGCGCGCCGCGAGCGCCCGGTCGAACTCGGTGTGCTGCGCCGGCCGGAGAGCCTCCAGCTGCTGGCACGGCTGCATCCCGGGCTGGCGGCGGAGGCCGCCGCGGAGCTGGCCGCCGGCCTGGGCGACCTGCCGCTGGCGATCGTCCCGGCGGCGCTGTGGCTGCGGGAGAGCGGCATGCCGGTGGCCGGCTACCTGGAGCTGCTGGACAGCATGGCCACCGAGCTGCTGGAGCGCACCTGGCTGCCGGACGGGGACTACCCGCGATCGGCCGCCGCGAGCTGGCTGCTGTCGCTCGCCGAACTGCGCAGGACCAGCCCGCCGGCCGCCGAACTGCTGGAGATCTGCGCCCACTTCGGCCCCGCCCCGATCCCGGCTCGGCTGCTCTTCAGCCCCCGGCTGGCCCGCCGCCTCCAGCCGGTGGGCCAGCCGGACCCGGCGGACCCGGTGGGCGCCCGGCTGGGCGTCGGCGAGCTGGTGAAGCTGATCCACCGCAGCGGCCTGGGCCGGGCCGACGCGGGCAGTGAGACGCTCTCGGTGCACCGGCTGGTCCAGGGGGTGGTCCGGGACCAGGTCACCGGCGAGCGCCGGGAGCAACTGCGCGCGACGGTGCAGTCGGTGCTCGCGGCGGCCTGCCCGCCGAACCCCGATCTGCTCGACGACTGGCCGGCCTACGACGAGCTGCTGCCGCACCTGTGGCCCTGCGGCGCGGCGCACAGCGCCGACCCCGAGGTGCGGGAGTGGATCGCCAACTCGGTCCGCCACCTGCACCGGCGCGGGCTCGACGCGCAGGCGCGGGAGCTGGCCGAGCGCACCCTGGCGCTCTGGCGGCAGCCGGCGGACGGCAGCGCCGGCCCGGCCGACGACGAGCCGGCGGTGCTGCGGCTGCGCTTCGAACTCGCCAACGTGCTGCGCGCGCTCGGCAGATACCAGGACTGCTCCGCCATCGACCGGGACGTGGCCGAGCGGTCGCACCGCCGACTGGGGCCGGAGCACCCGCTGACCCTGTCCGCCGAGAGCAGCCTCGGTGGTGATCTGCGGGCGCTCGGCAGCTTCCTGGCGGCGAGGGAACTCGACCGGGCCACCTTGCGCACGGCCGAGCAGGTGCTGGGCAGCGAGCACCAGCGGGTCCGGAAGCTGACCAACAACCTTGCCTGGTCCGAGTACCTGGCCGGTGACTGGCGAGCGGGGTCGCGGCTGCACGAGCGTGTTCTCCGCTTCCAGCACCAGGCGCTCGGCCCCGCCGCCCTCGACACGTTCTGGTCGGCCAACAGCTACGCGCACGTGCTGCGGGCCACCGGCCGGCTGCGGGAGGCGCTGGGCCTGCTGGAGGAGACGGACCGGCTCTGCCGGCAGACCCTCAGCGACCGCCACCTGCTGGCCCTGTGGACCCGCCAGGGGATGGCAGCGACCTGCTTCCGGCTCGGCCGGCTCGCGCAGGCCGAGGAGCTGGGCGGCGCGGCCTACCGCGGCAGTGTCGAGGTGCTCGGCGCCGGAAACCCGCACACCCTGGCCGCCGCGAGCATCTTCGCCGCCGTGCTCCACGCGCGGGGCCAGCGCGGGCAGGCCGTGCCGATCGCCGAACAGGCCTACCGGCAGGCCCGGTCCAGGTTCGGCGGGCAGCACCCGCTGACCTCGGTGCTCGCCGCGAACCTCGCCGTGCACCTGCGGGCCGCCGGCCGCGTCGCGCAGGCCGAGGCGCTCGCCGAGCGGGCCATGGCGCGGTTCCGGGCGGAACTCGGCGAGGAGCACCCCGACTTCGGGGCGATGATGGTCAACCACGCCGGTGGCCTGGCGCTGGCCGGCGAGCGCGACGCGGCGGCCCGGCTCGGTGCCCGGGCGGCCGAGCTGCTGACCGGCCTGCTCGGGCCGGAGCACGGCAACTGCCTGGTGGCGCAGTCGAATCTGGCTCTCGATCTGGTCGCGACGGGCCGGCCGGCGCAGGCCGAGGGGCTGCGCGCGCAGTGCCTGCGGCGGGCCCACGCGGTGTTCGGCGCGGACCACCCGATCGGCGTGGCGGTGGCCGAAGGCAAGCGCCTCGCCATCGAGATCGAGCCGTATCTGATCTGACGGAGTGACGAGCCGGATCCGGTGGAGTGACGAGCTTGATCCGACGTATGCCGAGCTGCCGGGCGCGGCAGTGAGCAGACGCCGAACCGACGCGTGGTGATCTTGCCTACGCCGGTTGGCGGAAAACGACCTCACACCACCGGGTGATTCTTGTCACCGGAGCTCCGCTCGCGTATGGGTGGGCCCGGTCCGTCGGTGCAGATCGCGGCGACGAGGCCGTCCGGAGTGCGCCGGATCGTCCTGCGGCGCAGGCTGGAAATCCGGTGATGAGGGTGCTTAGGTGCCCTGGGTACTCCTGGCACTCTGGCTGTACCCCGGTTCGAGGACCTCGAACCGCATCGGTTTCTGAGAGGAACTCAGACATGCCAACCACGCTGGAAGCAGCCCCCGTGGACCAGGTCGAGCAGCAGGCCCCGCGGATCCCCCTGGACGAACTGTCGGCGCTGGGTGCCGACCTGATCATCGCCCCGCTGCACCGGGCGCTGCCGGAAGCCGAGGCCGACCAGGAGGTCGCCGGAGCGTTCAACTCCTCGATCTGACCCGACCCGAGGGGCGTGGTCCGGTCGGCATCGGCGCGACCACCGCGCGCTTCACCATGCTGTGACGACACGTCACATCCCGACAGTGGGCGATCACATGACGCACCAACCGGTGCCATTCGCGCAGTTTGTCCTCAAAGTCCACAGCCGTTGTGATCTCGCATGTGACCACTGCTATGTCTACGAGCACGCCGACACCAGCTGGCGGGGCAGGCCCAGGGCGGTCACGGCACAGGTGCTCGACCGGACGGCCGAGCGGATCGCGGAGCACGCGGCGGAGCACCGGCTGCGCGCCGTCCACGTCGTCCTGCACGGTGGGGAACCCCTGCTCGCCGGCCCGGTCGTACTGCGCCGGGCCGCCGAGAGCCTGCGCGCCGCGCTGCCGCCGGACTGCGCGCTGGACCTGCGGATCCACACCAACGGCGTGCGGCTGGACCGGGCGCTGTGCGAACTCTTCGACGAGCTGGACATCAAGGTCGGCATCTCGCTGGACGGGGACGCGAGCGCCAACGACCGGCACCGCCGGTTCGCCGACGGCCGCAGCAGCTACCGCCAGGTGATCGCGGCGGTCGCCCTGCTGCGTCGGCCCGAGTTCCGGCACCTCTACGCGGGGCTGCTCTGCACCATCGACGTCGAGAACGACCCGATCGCCGTCTACGACGCCCTGCTGGCGCTGGAGCCGCCGCGGATCGACTTCCTGCTGCCGCACGCCACCTGGGACGAGTTGCCGAAACGTCCCGCCGGTGCGGGTGAGCACCCGTATGCCGACTGGCTGCTGGCGATCCACCGGCGCTGGCAGGAGCAGGGGCGCCCGGTCCCGGTGCGGACCTTCGACTCGATCCACCGGACCCTGCGCGGCGGCTCCAGCCTGACCGAGTCGCTGGGGCTGGATCCGGCCGATCTGGTGGTGATCGAGACCGATGGCAGTTTCGAGCAGGCCGACAGCCTCAAAACGGCCTACGACGGTGCACCGGCGACCGGATTCGACATCTTCGCGAACACCTTGGACGAGGTCGCCCGCCATCCGGGGATGATGGCCCGGCAGTCCGGTCTGGCCGGACTGGGCGAGGAGTGCCGGCGCTGCCCGGTGGTCCGTAGCTGCGGCGGCGGGCTGTACGCCCACCGCTGGCGCACCGGTGCCGGATTCGACAATCCGTCCGTCTTCTGTGGAGACCTGATGCGGCTGATCACCACCATTCGGGACCGGGTCACCCCGGCGGCGGTTCCGCTGCCCTCCGGTGGCCCCGGACCACGGCTGACGGACGAGCAGTTCGGCCGGCTGGCCGGCGGACACGGCGACGGCGCCACCGTGGCGGCCCTGGCGGCCGGTCAACTCGACCTGACCCGGCGCCTGCTGGCCGCCGTCGGCCCGGCCGCCGGCCCGGCCTGGCAGCTGCTCACCGCGCTGGACACCGAGGCGCCCGGCGCGGTGGACGCGGTGCTCGCGCACCCGTACGTCCGGGCCTGGGCGGTGCGCTGCCTGCGCGGTGACGGTGCCGGCGGCAGCGGCGAACCGGCGGCCGACCTGGGCGGGTTGGCCGAGATCGCCGCCGCCGCGCTGATCAGGTCGGGGCGCGGTGAGCAACTGGCGGTCCCGGTGCGGGGCGGCGAGTTGCACCTGCCGACGCTCGGCCGGGTGCTGGTCGGCGGCTCGGGGCAGGCACTGGTGCGCGGCGGCCCGGACGGCTTCACCGTGCGGGCGCCGGGCGGTGCCGAGCAGGTGATCGGGTTCGACCAGCCGGCCGGCGAGCGCTGGCTGCCGGTGCGCCGGGTCGCCTTCGCCGGCGGCTGGTCGGTGGCGCTGGAGGACCTCGACCCGCAGCGGGACAGCTACCGCCGCCCGGTGGAGCAGCGGTTGACCCAGGAGGCGTTCGCCGACTGGACCGGCGCGCTGCGCGAGGCGTGGGAGCTGATGCTGCGCGACCTGCCGCAGTACGCCGCCGGGATCGCCGCCGGGCTGGGCTGCATCACCCCGCTGCGCCCCGCCGCGTCCGGCGGGCAGGTCGGCGCGGCGGCCCGGCAGGCCTTCGGCGCGGTCGGCATCGCCCGCCCGGCCACCGCGCCGCTGCTGGCCCTGCTGATCGTCCGGGAGTTCCAACGCGTCAAGCTGGGCGCGGTGCTGGACTTCCACGACCTGTACGACCGGGCCGACCGGCGCCGCTTCCAGGTCCCGTGGCACGACGACCCGAGCTCGCTCGAGGGGCTGCTGCAGGGGACCTACGCGCGGCTGGCGGTGACCGAGTTCTGGGGGACCCGGGCGGCGGCCTACGACGGGGTGGGGGGCGAGGCGGCCGAGCACGCCCGGCGGCAACTGGCCCGCTGCCGGGCGGAGATCGAGCAGGCCATCGACACCTTGGGGGAGTGCGCGGCGCTGACCGATTCCGGACTGCGGTTCGTTGAGGGGATGCGGAGCACCGTGGCACCCTGGTGGCAGGCTCCGGTCGGGCAGCAGGCCGAGCCGGCGGCTCGTCGTGCGGTGGAGGTGAACCCTGCCGATCGGCAGGAGGAGCGGTCCGTGCCGATGGTCGCGGGAGGCTGAAGAAGGGTCCCGCCCATGTACTCCGTCGGTGAACTGGCCGGCCAGTTGCGACAGCTGGGCCTGTCCGAGCGCAGCGGCGTGGTGCTGGTGCACGCCTCGCTGCGCACGCTCGGCGAGGTCGAGCACGGCTCCGCCGGCGTGCTGGCCGCGCTGCGGTCCGCGCTGGGCCCCGGCGGCACGCTGCTGGCCTTCACCGGGACACCGGAGAACTCGGACACCTCCCGCCTGGACGCGGTGGCGACCAGGGGGCTGGACCGGGCGGCGCTGGCGGCCTACCGCCGGGCCATGCCGCCGTTCGACCCGCTGACCACCCCCAGCTCGCCGAGCATGGGCCGGCTCTCGGAGGAGCTGCGGACCGCGCCCGGCGCGCTGCGCAGCGCCCATCCGCAGACCTCCTTCGCCGCGCTCGGCCCGATGAGCGGCGCCCTGATCGCGGACCACCCGCTCGACTGCCATCTGGGCGAGCGCTCGCCGATCGGGCGGCTCTACAAGGCGGGGGGCCAGGTGCTGATGCTCGGCGCCTCGATGGACCGGTGCACCGTCCTGCACCTCGCCCAGTACCGGGTCCCCGGTGCGCCGAGGAAACGGTACGGCTGCCAGGTCACCGGCCCGGACGGCGCGCCGCACTGGGTGCGGTTCGAGGGGCTGGACCTCGACGACGTGCACTTCCCGCGGCTGCTGGCGGCGATCCGCGGGCAGCTGACCGAGGCCCGGTCCGGTCGGGTCGGGGACGCGGACTGCCTGCTGCTGTCGGCCGTCCAGAGCGTCGACGCGGCGACCGAGTGGCTGGTCCAGCACCCGCAGGCGCTCGGACTTTGAACGGTTGGTGCCAAAGAGCTGACACCGGATCGCTCTCTGACGCATGCTCAGTGGCTGGGGCTGGTAAAGGTATTCCGGTGGAGGAGTCGACCTTCCTACACTGACAGGCACCCTGCACAGGGACCAGGCCGGCCTGTGGGCCCAGGGGGAGGCGCGTGTGAACGACGCTGCGAGCGGTCCGCGGGCCGCCGCGAAGCCGCATTTCTTTTTGAGCTACGCGCACATGCCCGCCGTGGGCTCACGCAATCCCAACCTGAGGGTGGCGCGGTTCTACCAGGACCTGTGCGAGGCGGTCCTGCAGTTGACGCCGCTGCCGACCTCCGATCCGGTCGGCTTCATGGACGAGACCATGCACCAGGGAGACAACTGGGCGGTGAAGATCTCCGAGGCGCTCGCCACCTGCCGGGTCTTCGTCCCGCTCTACCACCCGCGGCTGTTCCGCAGCACGCCCTGCGGCCAGGAGTGGTACACCTTCGCCCAGCGCTCGGCGGGGGCGCCGGGCGGCACGGCCCGCAACTCGGCGATCGTCCCGGTGCTCTGGGTGGGGATGCACGAGGACTCGCTGCCCCCGGTGGCCGGGG
Organism: Kitasatospora sp. NBC_01266; assembly: GCF_036242395.1. NCBI lineage: Bacteria > Bacillati > Actinomycetota > Actinomycetes > Kitasatosporales > Streptomycetaceae > Kitasatospora > Kitasatospora sp. NBC_01266. The sequence continues at coordinate 4,811,904 of NZ_CP108458.1, forward strand.
CGGTGCAGTTCAAGCACTCCAGCTTCCCGCAGGAGTACGTCGAGGACGGCCTGTACGCGCTGATGGCGCAGCGCCACCACCGGGAGAAGTACGAGGAGGTGGTCTTCCGGCTGGGCCGCCGGATCGTGGATGTGGCCCAGGAGACGGTGGTCCCGGTGGTGGACCCGGTCGACTTCACCAGCAATCCGTCCGCCTTCCCCGGCCCCTCGGCGGCCGACCAGTTGACCATCGTGGTGCTCTCCTACCGGGACTCCGAGGTGCCCTCGCACCGCGACCCCGCCTACTACGGCGCGGGCCGCACCGACTGGCACCCGTACGAGCGCGGAACCGCCACCGCGCTGGCCGAACAGGCGGCGCAGCTCGCCCGGCAGTGCGACCTGAACCCCAGCATCCACGAGTTCGACGCCGCCGTGGGCCGGTTGATGGAGCTGGAGCGGCCCAGCGGGCCGGGCGTGGTGCTGGTTGACCGCTGGGTGCTGCAGGACCCGGTGCGGCGGGCGCTGGTGCGGGACTTCGCCCGGCGCAACCCGTCCTGGGTGACCGTGGTGGAGCCGTGGAACCAGGACGACCCGCAGTGCGCGGCGAACAAGGCGGCGATGGCGGCCCTGAGCGAGAACGTGCTGCGCTGGCGCGGCAACGCCGCCAGACCCAGCTTCAACTCCGCCGAGGACGGCGACGCCGAGGGGATCCCCACCGCGAGGGCCTTCGGGGTGGCCTTCCAGCACGCCGCGGTGCGGGCACAACGGGCTTTCAAGGCACGCGGACTGCCGCGGCCATCGGGTACCGGGGAGCCCAGACCCCGGCTGCTGGGCGCCTTCGGGTCGCTCACCACGCCGTATCCGGGCAGAACAGCGGGGACCGACAACGACGAGGACCACGACGGAGGAAACCATGACGTCTGAAAAGACCAGAAACCTCCGGGTGGGCGGCCGGAGTTCACTCGCGCCGCAGGACGCGCGGGCGGCGGCGGCCGAGGAGGACCGCCAGGGGCGGATCATCACCTTCTACTCCTACAAGGGCGGCACCGGGCGCACCATGGCGCTGGCCAACACCGCCTGGATCCTGGCCGCCAACGGGTTCCGGGTGCTCACCGTGGACTGGGACCTGGAGGCGCCCGGACTCGCCAAGTTCTTCCACCCCTTCCTGGACACGGCCGAGTTGGAAGAGGCCTCGGGGGTGATGACGCTGATCAACGACTACCGGGAGGAGGCGCTGCGGGAGACCGAGTTCTCGGCGGACGCCCTGCTGGAGCCCGAGCGGTTCCGGCAGCAGCAACTGGAGATCGGCCACCACTCCGGCTGGCACCTGGAGTTCGCCAAGGTCGCCGGGCACGCGGTGCCGCTCTCCTGGAGCGGGTTCCCGGCCGGCGGCAGCATCGACTTCCTGGCGGCGGGCCGGCAGGACCGGGACTACTCCGGCACCCTCGGCAGCCTGGACTGGGACCTGTTCTACGAGCGCTTCGACGGCGGCCAGTTCTTCGACGCGCTCCGCGCCGACATGCGCAAGCGCTACGACTACGTGCTGATCGACAGCCGCACCGGCCTGTCCGACACCGCCGAGATCTGCACCGTGCAGATGCCCGACGACCTGGTGGTCTGCTTCACCCTGAGCGACCAGAGCATCGACGGCGCCTCGCGGATCGCCCAGCACATCGCGAACCGCTACCGGGACCGCGGCATCCGGATCCTGCCGGTGCCGATGCGGATCGACGACTTCGAGAAGGACAAGGCGGACGCCGGGCGGGCGCTGGCCCGGATCCGCTTCGACGGGCTGCCCTCCGGCCTGAGCGAGGAGGAACTGGTCCGCTACTGGGGGTCGGTGGAGATCCCGTACCGGCCGTTCTACGCGTACGAGGAGATCCTGGCCACCTTCGGGGACAAGCCGGGAACGCCCACCACCATGCTCTCGGCCTGCGAGCGGCTGACCGACATGCTCACCGAGGGGCGGGCCGCCACGCTGCCGCTGATGGACGAGGAGGTGCGGCTGCAGTACATCGAGGCGTTCACCCGGCGGCGCCCCACCGTGCCGGCCGACGTCTACCTCAGCTACGTGCCGGAGGACCGGATGTGGGCGGACTGGATCGAGCACGTGCTCGCCGCCGCCGGCTTCCGGGTGCTGCCCCGGGACGTCGGGGTCGGCTCGGACACCCGGGCCGAGACCGAGCGCTCGGTGGACGCGGCCTACCGGACCGTGGCGGTGCTCTCACCGGCCTACCTGCGCTCCCCGCAGGCCCGGGCGCTGTGGGAGTCGGTGGCCGGCTCCGACCCGTCCGGCACCCGCCGCCAGCTGATCCCGGTCCGGGTCGGCGGCTTCCCGCTGACCGCCCCGTTCAGCAACCGCACCCCGGTCGACCTGGTCAACCTCAAGGAGGCGCAGGCCCGTTCGGCCCTGGTGAAGGCGCTCGGGCGGGAGGAGGTGCCGATCCTGGACCCGAGCAGCTGGCCGAGGTTCCCCGGCACCCAGCCGGGGATCTGGAACGTGCCGCCGCGCAACACCTACTTCACCGGCCGGGCCGGGATGCTGGAGCAGCTGCGCAACCAGCTGGACGGCCGGACCACGGCCGTGCTGCCCGTGCCGCAGACCCTCTACGGGCTCGGCGGCGTCGGCAAGACCCAGGTGGCCCAGGAGTACGCGCACCGGTTCATGGCCGACTACGACCTGGTCTGGTGGATCTCGGCCGAGCAGGAGGACGAGATCCAGGGCCAGTTGGCCGAGCTGGCCCGCAAGATGGGCCTGGCCACCAACGAGCCGGTGGCCCTCGCGGCGGACATCGCGCTGGAGGCGCTGCGCCGCGGCGAGCCGACCCAGCGCTGGCTGCTGATCTTCGACAACGCCGACGAGCCGACCGACATCCGGCGCTACTTCCCCGGCGGCTCCGGCCACATCCTGGTCACCTCCCGCAACCAGGCCTGGGCCACCCACGCCGAGGCGCTCACCATGGACGTCTTCACCCGCGGCGAGAGCATCGACCACCTGACCCGGCGCACCGGCAACGCGCTCAGCCGGGTGGACGCGGACGCGGTGGCCGAGGCGGTGGGCGACCTGCCGCTGGCCGTCGAGGTGGCCGGCGCCTGGCTGAAGGCCACCGGCACCCCGGTCGGCGAGTACATCGCGGCCCTGCAGTCGGAGGCCGCCCGGGTGCTGGAGCTGGGCCGCCCGGTGGACTACCCGATGACGGTCGGCGCCACCTGGCGGGTCTCCATCGCCCGGCTGCGCCAGCAGTCCCCGGCCGCCGCCCGGATGCTCCAGCTGTGCGCCTACTTCGCGCCCGAGCCGATCTCGATGAACCTCTTCTACAGCGACCAGATGATCCGCGCGCTGGTCCCCTTCGACCCCGGGCTGAGCGACAAGTTCCTGCTCGGCCGGGTGATCCAGGCGATCGGGCGGTACGCGCTGGCCAAGGTGGACGCGGGGGCGAACAGCATCCAGGTGCACCGGCTGGTCCAGGAGGTGATCCGCTCGGAGATGACCGCCGAGGAGCAGAACGACACCGTGCACGAGGTGCACCGGATCCTGATCGGCGCCCGCCCGGTGGTCGGCGACACCGACGACCCGGCCAACTGGCCGGCCTTCGAGGAGATCTGGCCGCACCTGTCGCCCTCCCGGGCGCACGACTGCGACGAGCCGGACACCCGGCAGCTGATGATCGACCGGGTCCGCTACCTGTGGAAGCGCGGCGAGTTCGCGCAGGCCCGCCGGACCGGCCACCTGCTGGACGAGGCCTGGACCGCCAAACTCGGCGAGGACGACCGGCAGACCCTGCTGCTGCGCTTCCAGCTCGCCAACGTGATGCGCTCGCAGGGCCAGTACGCCGGCGCGGTGGAACTGGACGAGGACACCCTGGAGCGGCAGAAGCGGGTGCTCGGCGAGCACCACCCGTACACCCTGATGACGGCCGGTTCGCTGGCCGCCGACCTGCGCGCGCTCGGCGACTTCGGCAAGGCCCTGGAGCTGGACCGGCAGACCCTGGAGCGGTTCCGCGAGCAGTTCGGCGAGGACAACCCGCGGACCCTGTCCTGCGCCAACAACCTGGCCATCGACTACCGGCTGGTCGGCGACAGCAGGGCGGCCCAGGAGCTGGACCAGGACACCCTGGACCGGCGGACCGTGGTGCTCGGCGCGAAGCACCCCTACACCCTCTCCAGCAAGTCCAACCTCGCCCGCGACCTGCGGGAGCAGGGCGACTACCTGCGCGCGGTGACGATCCAGCAGGAGGTGGTCGACTCCTTCGCCGAGGTGCTGGACATCGACGTGCCGGAGATCCTGCGCAACGCCAAGTCGCTGGCGGTCTCGCTGCGCAAGGCGGGCCGGCAGGCCGAGGCCCGCCGGCTCACCAAGGAGACCTACGAGCGCTACCTGGAGCGCTACGGCGAGAACGCCCCCGACACGCTGGCCTGCGCGCTCAACCTGGCCGCCGACTACAGCGCGGGCGGGGACAAGGACGCGGCCCGGGACCTGGCCCGCCAGGTGGTCATCGGCCACCAGCAGCTCTTCGGGCCCGAGCACCCGTTCACCCTGGCCTGCGCCAACAACCTGGTGATCTACCTGCGGGGCAGCGGCGGCCTGGCGGAGGCGGTGACGCTGGGGGAGGAGACGGTCGGCACGCTCGCCCGGGTGCTCGGCCCGAACCACCCGTTCACCTACACCGCCATGGTCAACCTGGCCAACGCCTACGGCGACCAGGGCCGGCTGGCCGAGGCCGAGGCGCTGGAGCGGGCCGCCCACCGCGGCCTGGGCGAGCGCTACAGCCAGCGCCACCCGGACACCGTCTCCTGCCAGGCCAACCTGGCCGTCACGCTGCGGGCCCAGGGCAAGGTGAACGAGGCCGCCGAGCTGCGCTCGCGCGCGGTGGCCGAATTCATCCGCCAGCTCGGCGAGGAGCACCCCAACACGGTCGCCGCGCGGGGGTGGAAGCGGATCAACCGCGACCTGGAGCCGCAGCCGGTCTGACCCGGCCCGGCCGGTGTGACGCGACCTCAGGGAGCGTCGGCCGCCGCCCACTTCAGGGCGGCGGTCATCACCCGCAGCGATCCCAGGTGGGCCGCGCCGGGCTCCAGGAAGAGCGTGGCGTGCGGGAGGTGCGCGGCCAGCCAGCGGGAGTGGTCGACCGGGGAGAACATGTCGTCGGCGCCGTGCCAGAGCCAGGTCGCGGCCGTGACGTCCTGCGCGGTGAAGCCCCAGTCGGTGGTGAAGGCGCGGACGTCGTCGATCCAGCCGTCGGCGTTCTGCCGGAACGCCTCCCGGTAGTTGCTGAGCAGCAGCCGGCGGATCCCGGCGTCCGAGACCACCACCCGGTCGGTGCCGGAGAGTTCACTGCGCAGGCCGGCCAGCAGGCTGGTCGGGTCGTCGCGGATCCGGCGGGCCCGCTGCTCCATGCTGGCGGCGATCCGCTGGTGGTCGCGTTCGGCGGCCCGGTAGTCGCGGATGTTGGAGGGCGCCATCCCGCCGTACCAGTCCAGGCCCTCGGCGTTCCAGGGGGCCAGGCTGACCAGCGCGGCCACCCGGTGCACCCGGTCGGGCAGCAGCGCGCCGCAGGCCAGCGCGTGCGGGCCGCCGCCGGAGCGGCCCACCACGGCGAACCGCTCCAGGCCCAGCTCGTCGGCGATCGCCTGCACGTCGGCCGCCGCGCTGGCCACCTGGCGGCCGATCAGGCGGTCCGAACTGCCGTAGCCGGGGCGGTCGAAGGAGATCAGGTGCACGCCCAGGTTGTAGAGCACGGTGCTGCGGGGGATCGGTCCGACCCGGCTGCCGGGTGTGCCGTGCATCAGGAAGACCGGGCGGCCTCCGGGGTCGCCGAAGGTCTGCACGGCCAGCCTGCGGTAGTCGGCGGTCTTCACCAGTCGGGGCTGCACGCCGGGGGCCTCCGGGGTTCGGGGAACGTTCGGGGGAACATTCGGGGGAACATTCGGGGAACAGGGCACTGCGGAGAGTAAGGGTGCGGGGATGCCGAGCGCGCGGCCTGGCGGCGGCGGTCAGCGGCCCGGATCGTGGACCTCGCGGCGGGCCTGCCAGAGGGTGTGCTCGCGGGAGACGGCGTCCTCGGCGTCCCGGGCGAGTCTGGCCCAGAGCTCCTCGGCGTCCTCGGCGCCCAGGTCGAGCCGGGACAGCTCGGCCCGGACCAGCTCCAGCTCGTCGCCGGCCAGCCGGTAGGCGGCGGCCAGCGGGCGGTACTGGCGCAGCTGCGCCCAGGCGGCCACCGAGGCGGTCACCGCCGAGACGATGCCGAGCGCGTCGTAGGAGAACCAGCCGAGCGCCCGCAGCACCGCGAGGGCCAGGCCGAGGGCCGGCAGCGCGATGCCCAGCAGCTCGGTGGTCCGCCCGGCCCGGTCGCAGTAGTCGGCCTTGGCCCGGTACCAGCGGTACTGCTCCTGGACCCGCTCCCGCAGGTAGACCTCCCGGCGCACCCGCAGCGGCTGCCCGCGCAGCTCCCGCATGCCCGCCGTCACCCCCGCGCGCCGCTCGGCGTCGCCGGGCAGCACCGTGCTGTGCCGGAAGGCGCGCAGAATGCCGCGCAGTTGGAGGTCGTAGAGCCCCTCGGCGTCCGGCAGCCTGCTCGGTGGTGGCTGATAGGCGTCGGCCCGCACCGCGAACTTCCAGGCCAGCGTCTTGACCGACTCGGCGGCCGCCCGCCCGTCGTACCACAGGCCCTGCGGGTTCTGCCGGGTGACCACGGTGGCCAGGCCGACGGTGACCAAGTAGGCCCCGGCCGCCGCCCAGGCCCACGACCGGCCGCCGGCGGCGCCGAACGCCGCCGCCGCGGTCAGCAGCAGCAGTTCCCAGCGGGCCAGCTGGACCGAGCGGCGCTGGCCGCGCAGCGAGGCCGAGTCGGCGAACCGGAACAGCTCGGGGAGCAGCTCCGTCTCCCGGACCGGGCCGGTGGGTCCTGCGCCGGTTGCCATCGAGTCCGTCCCCCCGTACGCGTGGTGTCCCGCTGGACGCTGACCTCCTGCCCGCGGCGGGGCCCGGGTACGCCTTCGCCCGGGCCAGTATGAGTGGTGGCGCGGGCCGCGGACAGTCCGGTACGCGCCGTTCTGCCCGCGCCGTCGGGCCCGCGCCGGATCAGCGCCCGGGCCGGTCAGAACGCGTAGAAGATCCGGTCCGCCTGCTCGGCCATCAGCTTGGCGTTCCAGTCGGTGCCGCCGTCCACGTTGCCGGAGCGGAACAGCGGCGGCGTGCCGCCCGCACCGCGCTGGGCCCGGTCGGCGAGCCGGGCGACCGCGCCGACCACCACCGCCTGCATCAGCGCGCTGGTCACGATGGTGGAGACCGGGCCGAAGGAGGTGTCGGCGCCCGGGTGGGTCAGCTCGCCGTCACCCACCGCGATCTTGCTGTCCAGCACCACGTCGCAGTGGTCCTTCAGGAAGGTCCCGGACGGATGCTTGGAGGTGACCTGGCCCGGATAGGCCAGCGAGGTCACCCCGACCACCCGCAGGCCGCGGGTGCGGGCGTGCGCGGCCAGCTCCACCGGCATCACCTGGCGGCCGGAGAGCGAGATGACGAAGAGCAGGTCGCCGTGGGTGGCGGGGGTCAGGTCCAGGGTCGCGGTGGCCAGCCCGGAGACCCGCTCCAGCGCGCTGCCCAGCGGCGCCGGCATCACGCTGACCCCGGCCATCCCCGGCACGTTCAGCAGGTTGAAGGGCACCAGGCCGCCGGCCCGGTAGACCACGTCCTGGGCGGCCAGTGAGGAGTGCCCGGCGCCGAAGGCGAAGATCCGCCGCCCCTCGGCGACCGCCTCGGCGAGCAGGTCGGCGGCCCGGCCGATCGCCTCGCCCTCCTCGGCGCGGACCCGCCGGAGGTGGTCCACCGCGGCCTCGAAGTACTGCCCGACCAGGTCATCCATGAGAGATCATCCCTAACCGCCAGTGGAGAAAGCTACGGCGAGCACGGTGAGGCCTGCGCCGGGCCGCTGTCAACAGGCACGAAACCATCCGGGAAGCCGTTGAGCGCGTCCCTGGTTGTCAGTGCGGTACGTCAGAATTGGCGGTGAGGACACCGAGGAACGGAGCCGGCGGCGATGTCTGGGCTGATCGATACAACTGAGATGTACCTTCGCACCATTCTGGAGCTGGAGGAAGAGGGCATCATTCCGATGCGTGCCCGGATCGCCGAGCGGTTGGAGCAGAGTGGGCCCACGGTCAGCCAGACGGTCGGCCGGATGGAGCGCGACGGCCTGCTGCGGGTGGCCGGCGACCGCCACCTGGAGCTGACCGGGGAGGGGCGGCTGCTCGCGGTGCGGGTGATGCGCAAGCACCGGATCGCCGAGTGCCTGCTGGTCGACGTGATCGGCCTGGAGTGGGAGCAGGTGCACGAGGAGGCCTGCCGCTGGGAGCACGTGATGAGCGAGACGGTCGAGCGCAAGGTGCTCAGCATGCTCGGCCACCCCACCCAGTCGCCCTACGGCAACCCGATCCCCGGGCTGGACGAGCTGGGCGACACCAAGGCCGAGGGCGAGGGCTACGACGCGGCCCTGGTCACCCTGGACGCGCTGCGCCCCGGGGGCGAGGGTGCCAGCGTGGTGGTCCGCCGGATCGGTGAGCCGATCCAGACCGACGAGGAGCTGATGCGCACCCTGCGCCGGGCCGGGGTCCGCCCCGGTGCCACCATCCAGGTCTCCGCCACGGTCGGCGGGGTGCTGGTCGGCAGCGGCGGGGACAGCGCCGAACTCGACCGGGAGATCGCCGCGCACGTCTTCGTCGCGCACGCCTGACCGGACCCGCGCGCCTGACCTGAACCGCGCGCCTGACCTGAACCGCACGTATGACAGTCGCACACATGACACAGGGCCCGGCACGTCCCCGCGTGCCGGGCCCTGTGTGGTCCCCACCCTGATCCCCCCGTTCCCTCCCGGTTTCCCCTCCGTGCCACGCCCGGCTTCCCCGTCCCGGCGTCCCCTCCGGCTCCCCCGGCCCTGTGCCCCCCGTCGCTCCGCCCCTGGTTTCGGTGCCCCGGCTCGCTGTCCCTTTCGTAGTGGTTTGCGCCGCTCGGCGCCTGCCTCATTCATCCCCTGGACAGCCCAGGCCAATCCCGTCGCCCTGTCACTCGTCCGAGCGGCTTGCCCCCCTGGTCACGGGGTAGGCGGCAGGCCGGAGAGCGGGCCCGGAAGCCGGACCCGCTCGGGCGGCTGACGTCACGTCAGCTCTGCCGGGCGGCCTCACCGCATCGGCGCCACCCGCGGTCGCGCCTTGGGCGGTGGCACCAGCCGGGCGCTCGGCGCGTCGCGACCGCAGGCGTAGGCCAGCGGGTTGATCAGCTCGGCCGCGTCCGGCAGCCAGCGGTTGAGCGCGGACGGCGGCCGGGCCCACTGCGCGAAGCTGTACGGCCCGACCCGCGAGGGCGGGGCGACGATCCAGTCGCCGTCGCTGCGGACCGTCAGATCCAGCCGCCCGGGGGCCCAACCGAGCTTGCGGAGCATCTCCGGCAGCTTGGCCACCGCGCCGGGCAGCACCAGGAAGAGCAGCCGCCGCCCGCGCTGTCCGGGTGCGGCCGGCACCGAGACCACCGGGCCGAGTTGCAGTTCCAGCCGCTCCATCCGGGCCAGCGCCAGGCAGCCGGCCACCTCGGGGACGTCCAGCGCTTCGAAGGAGCGCCCGGCCGGCAGCAGGATCGAGGCGTCCGGCCGCTCCGCCCACCAGCGGCGCACCACGCCGCCGGCGGCGCTGGCCCGCTGCTGCCAGTCCTGGGTGAGGGGATGCGCCCCCGGCAGCGGGCAGTTCGGCACGCCGCACGAGCAGCGGGCCGGCCCGTCGTCCTCGATCAGGCGGGTGCCGGGCACGATCTCCCAGTGCCGCTCCTCCGCGTACCTGACCGCCTCGATCAAGAGCGGGGAGATCGGTTTTCCGTCACTGCCCGGTTCCAGGGCTCCTGGGGTCTCTTCCACGTGCAGCACAACTGCCCCGTGTGGAGCGGGTTACGGGGTGGTCCGCGGTCAGCCGCCGGGGGCGGGCAATGTCACCCGAACCGGTGAGCGGCGATCCGGCCGGGACCGCCGACCAGGTGGCGGCGTATGCGTCCGGTGAGGTGGCGTGTCCTGGCGCGGAAGCTGGCGCTCCGCAGGCGTTGGGGCGGCGTTGCCATGGCGTTCGCCTGCCGTCGGCCGGGTGGGCGCAACGGGGGCGCACAGGAGCATTTTCCAGGGCGCGCACGCTGATCCGGTCGTCCGCATGGGTATCCCGATGGTGTCGTTGATCGCTAACCTGGCCTCAAGTTCCTTCACTGGCCGGGTAGTCGGCGCGCCATCGAGCACCCCGTCGGGGAGCTCGCCCGGCGCCCCGGCACCAGAGCAGCAGAGTCGACGCCCGCCGGCCGCAATCCGGGGGCGCTGGGGAGGCGAAGCCCATGGCCGCGAGACCACTCGTCGCACGACAGCCCAACGAGCGTCTGCAGTCGCTGATCCAGGAGGCGAGCTGCTCCAACGCGGGTCTCGCCCGCCGGGTCAACCTCTGCGGTGCCGAACACGGGCTCGATCTGCGGTACGACAAGACCTCGGTCGCCCGCTGGCTGCGCGGCCAGCAACCGCGCGGCCAGGCACCGGCGGTGATCGCCGAGGCGCTGGGCCGCAAGCTCGGCCGCGGGGTGACCGTGGACGAGATCGGCATGGCCGACGGCAAGAACCTGACCTCGGGGGTCGGCCTGCAGTTCGCCGCCACCCTGAGCGGCGCCCTGGAGCAGGTCTGCGAGCTCTGGCGCAGCGACGTCAGCCGCCGCGACTTCCTCAACGGCGCCTCGGTGGCCGCCTCCGCGCTGGTCGAGCCCAGCCGGGACTGGCTGATCACCCCGCCCGACCCGGTGGTCGCGCGCACCGGCGGGCCGCGGGTGGGCCCGGCCGACGTCGCGGCGATCCGGGCCACCACCGAGATGCTGGTCGACCTGGACCACCGGTTCGGCAGCGGGCATGTCCGCCCGGTGGTGGTGCACTACCTGAACAGCGTGGTCTCCGGGCTGCTCGGTGGCGGCTACCGGGAGGAGACCGGCCGTCAGTTGTTCGCCGCCGTGGCCCGGCTGACCGAACTGGCCGGCTACATGGCGGTGGACACCGGTCAACCCGGGCTGGCCCAGCGCTACTACATCCAGGCGCTGCGGTTGGCCCAGGCCGCCGACGACCGGGGCTACGGTGGCTACGTGCTGGCGGCGTCGATGAGCCACCTGGCGGCCACCCTGGGCAATCCCCGGGAGATCGCCCAACTCGCCCGCGCCGCGCAGGAGGGCGCCCGCTCGGTGGCCACCCCGACCGCGATGGCGATGTTCTACGCCGCCGAGGCGCGCGGGCACGCGCTGCTGGGCGACGCCCGCTCCTGCGAGCTGGTGGCGGCCAAGGCGGTCGCGGCGATGGAGCGGCGCAACCCCGAGGACGACCCGGACTGGATCGCGCACTTCGACGAGGCCTACCTGGCCGACGAGTTGGCCCACTGCTACCGCGACCTGGAGCTGTCCAAGCAGGCCGAGCGGCAGGCCAGGATCGCCCTGGACCTGCACCCGGTCACCCGGGTGCGGCGCCGCGCGGTGGACCTGGTGCTGCTGGCCACCGCGCAGCTGCAGCAGCGCGACATCGAACGGGCCTGTGAGACCGGGGCGCAGGCGATGCGGCTGCTGAACGGGCTGCGCTCCAACCGGGGGGTGGAGTACCTGGACGACTTCCGGCGGCGGTTGGAGCCGTTCCGGGACCACCGGGTGGTGCGCGAGTTCCAGCAGCGGGCCGATGTGGAGGCGGCGTGAGCAAATCGTGGCGATTCCGCACCGAAGGGGAGGCGAAGGCGGCACAACGTCGCGAAGCTAACGCCCGCCCGCGTGGTCACCCGTAGCGGTGAACCGGTAGCGTGGGGCGGAGGTTCCGAGGGAACTCCAGCAGAAGTGTGGTCCGCCGTCAGCCGAGCGCGCGGCAGAACCGAGGAAGGCCCGGGGTGCTCTCACCGGACAGACAGCGCGGGCGGTTCGCCACCAGACGGACCGCCCGGCCGCCGCTGACCGTGCCGGTGCGCCCAGGGCCGTGCACAGGTGAGGATTCGCGTTGAGCCAGCGCCGCTCGTACCCCAACTCCGGTGACTTCAACCTGGATGACCTGTTCCGCCCGGAGCCGGCCGGCCAGCCCGCGGCGCAGCAGCCGCCGGTGCCGCCGCAGCACCAGCCGCAGCAGGCCATACCGCAGCACCAGCAGGGCGAGCCCGAGTACCTGGCGCCCGGTGCGCCCTGGGGTGAGCAGCCGACCGCGTACGTCCCGCAGCAGGCGCCCGAGGCGGCCGGCGAGACGCAGTACCTGCCGCCGTACCCGACCAGCGAGCCGGTGCCCGGTCCGAGCTTCGGCGGGCAGCAGAGCTTCGGCGGCCAGAGCCTGGGGGGTCAGCAGAGCTTCGGCGGCCAGCAGTCCTTCGACGGCCAGAGCTTCGGGGGCCAGCAGGGCCTGGGAGGCCAGCAGAGCTTCGGGGGGCAGCAGACCTTCGGTGGTCAGCCGGGTGCGGGCGGGCAGCAGAGCTTCGGTGGCCAGCAGAACTTCACCAACCCCGCGCAGAGCCCGCAGTATCCGCACACCCCGGCCTACCCGACCCCCAACGAGCAGACCACCCGGCTCGGCCGCGCCAGCATCGCTCCGGCCGAAGCGGGCGGGCGCTTCTCCCGCAAGGCCGTGGTCGGCGGCGTGGTGGCCGTCTGCGCGCTCGGCGGCATCCTGGTCGGCGTGCTGGCCAGCGGCGGCGGCAGCGCCACCGACAAGAAGCCGAAGGCCAAGCACACGGCGGCCCAGGACGCCGGGGGCGCGTCCAACGCGCCGAGCGGCGCGGCGGGCGGCACCGGCGCGCTGAGCCCGGGTGCGCAGGCCCAGGCCCAGGCGCTGTCCACCCTGCTGAGCACCGCCAACGCCAGCCGGCAGGCGGTGATCGGGGCGGTCAGCGCGGTCAAGAAGTGCGACAACCCCTCGTCCGCCCAGACCGCGCTGACCCAGGCCTCGGCTCAGCGCAAGCAGCTGATGACCAGCCTGGCCGCCCTCAAGGTGGACAAGCTGCCCACCGGCAAGCAGCTGGTCGACCAGCTCAACCAGGCCTGGCAGGCCTCGGCCAACGCGGACGACGCCTACGCGGCCTGGGCGGGCGACTTCGCGCAGAGCTGCGACCCGACCAAGGTCGGCCAGGACGCCAACCTGCAGAGCGGCGACCAGGCCAGCGGCACCGCCACCAGCGCCAAGGCGCAGGCCTCCGGCACCTGGAACGCCATCGCCCAGCAGGCGGGCCTGCCCTCGCTCGGCCCGTCGCAGCTCTAGAACCCGCGGCAGGTCCCGCGGCTGACCCGGCCCGGCCGGGTCAGCGGGGTCAGCAGGGTCCGGTGCCCGGGCCGCCGAGGTGGAACGAGGTCGGGGTGACCTCGCCCGCCGAGTAGAGCGCCGGGCTGGTGGCGGTGACCGTGAGCTGGGAGCGGTCGGTGGCGCCGAGCAGGTGGTAGTCGGAGATCCAGCCCGAGCCGCGCGCGGTGGCGAACCGGCCGTCGCCCATCTGCTCGCAGGTGCTGCCACTGGCGTGCGCCACCTCGCCGAAGGCGGTGACCATCTGGGCCCTGGTGTAGGTCCCGTTCCAGAGCGAGCCGGGGAAGTAGCCGACCGCCTGCTCGTTGTAGAAGACCCACCAGTCGCCGCCCACGTTCTGGATGCTGAACCGGGCGGGCGTGCCGGGGCGCAGCGCCATGCCGGCCTTCGCGGTCCGCGAGACCTGGACGAAGCCGCAGCCGTTGTAGCAGCTGGTGGCGCCGTCCACCCAGTGGTAGACGAAGAGGTGCGGCAGTACGTCGCCGTTGAGGCCGAAGTCGACGGTCCAGCCGATCTCCACGGTGGACTTCTGGTCGCTGGACTGCAGCGCCAGTTCCTGCAGCGAGTGCGAGTCGGTGTCCCCGGGCTTGATCGCGGGGGCGGCCTGCAGCATCCGCACCGTCGCGCCGGCGGTGTCGGTCACCTGGCGGCCCGACACGTAGTCGTAGCAGGCGCCGAACCAGCAGACCGGGCCGCTGCCGCTGACCAGCGGGGGGCCGAGCGGCGCCGGGCTGGGGGCGGCGACCGCCGGGCCGGGCACGGCGGCCTGCGCCGCGGGGGCGACGGCCAGCAGGCTGAGGGCGGCGGCGAGGGTGGTGGCGCCGCTGACGAAGGCCTGGCGTATGCGCATGGGGGTTCCGTTCCGATCGGGCGGGTGGGGGAGCAAGCCATTAAGCCTTGATGTAACTGTGTTTATGTCTCCACTTACATCGGCGGTTAAGCTAGTCCCACCCGACCCGACCCGCAATACCCTGTGCGAGGGTGACGAAGATGAACGACGAGTCGACCGACCGCGCCGGCATCGGTCCACGGGTGCTGCGCCTGCGCACCGAGCGCGGCCTGACCCAGCGGGCCCTCGCCGAGCCCGACTACACCGCCGCGTACATCTCCACCCTGGAGGCCGGCAAGGTCCGCCCGTCCGAGACCGCGCTGCGCTACCTCGCCGGCCGGCTCGGGGTCAGCGTCGAGCAGCTCGCCACCGGACGCCCGCCGCACCTGGCCGCCGAACTCGGCCTGCGGCTGGCCGAGGCCCGCCAGCTGCTCTGTGCCGGCGAGCCGGCCGAGGCCGCCGTCCACTACGCCGAGCTGGCCGCCGAGGCCGAGCGCCACGGCCTGACCGAGCAGCACGCGGCGGCGCTGCTCGGCCGTGGTGACTGCGCCCTGGACACCGGTGAACTCGACCGGGCCATCGAGCACTTCCAGGCCGCCGAGGAGCTGCTCCGGGACGCCCCGCTGCCGCAGCGGGTGCCGGCGCTGCGCGGCCGTGCGGTGGCCCACCTGCTCGCGGGTGACCTGCGGTACTCCTGCTACCTGCTGGAGAGCGCGATCGACCAGCTCAACACCGGTGGCCTTGCCGACCCGCACGCCCTGCTGCTGCTCTACTCCGCGGTGATCGCGCCCTACATGGACCTGGGCGCGCACCGCCGGGCCGCGCAGGCCGCCGAACTCGCGCTGGCGCTGGCCCCGCAGGTCGACGACCCGGCGCTGGTGGCCCGGCTGCACCGCGGCGTGGCCCGCACCCTGCTCGCCGAGGGCCGGGCGGCCGAGGCCGAGGCCTCGCTGGCCAAGGCCCAGGAGCTCTACCAGCAGCTGCGGATCCGCACCGAACTGGCGCACTGCCACTGGATGCGCGGCTACCTGCGGGCCCAGGACGGCGAGTTGGCCGAGGCCGAGCGCGAACTGCGCACCGCGCGCGAGCTGCTGGCGCGCGGTCGGGCCACCCTCTACACCCAGCAGATCGATGTCGAGCTGGCCGACGTGCTGCGCCGCGCGGGCCGGTCCGAGGCGGCGGCGGCGCTGCTCGGCGACCTGCTGGACTCGCTGCACCCGGGACGCGGCGCGGTGCACGGCGGCGCCGCGCACCGCCTGCTGGGCCGGATCGCCGAGGACGGGGGCGATCCGGGCGCGGCGGAGGCGCACTACCGCGCGGCGCTGGAGCTGCTGCAGGGCGCGGGCGCGACGGCCGACCTGGCCGACCTGTGCCGCCTGCTGGGCGATCTGCTGCGCCGCACCGGGCGCCCGGAGGCCGCCCTGGACGTCTACCGGCGCGGCCTGGGCCACCAGGCCGCGCCGGGCACCACCACGCTCGGCCCGGCCCCGGCGGCCCCGCCGCTGTGACCGGTGGCCGGACTTGGTTTCAGGAGGGCAGCGGCGTGGGCGTCCCCGGGACGGCCGGCGGCTTGCCACCGGTCAGCACCCAGCGCACGTCCACGAAGCCCGGCTGCGGCTCGGCCAGCCGGCCGTTCTTCACCTGCTGGAAGGTGACCGAGGTGTTCACCAGCCGCGGTGTGTCGGCGCTGGCGAGCATGCTGGTCAGCGACCAGCTGAGCGGCGGGGTGGCGCCGCCGGTGTTGATCGGGTTGCCGCTGTCCAGCTCGGCGCGCAGCGACGTCGAGGTGACCTGCTGGTCGCCCATCCGCTGCACGGCCTGCAGGAAGACCTGGTAGGCGACCCAGGTGGTCTCCACTCCGGGGTCGGAGACGTCGATGCTGGTCATCCCGGCGGTGGCCGGGCTGTTCACCACCGCGCGCAGCGGGTCCCAGACCTTGGAGACCTCCGGCGGGTACCAGCCGGTCGCGTAGGCGTTGGCCAGCGGACCGCCGTCGCCGCCGGTGGAGTCCACCACGGACTGCTGGACGCTGCCGATCACCGAGGCGATCCGGGTGTTCTGCCGGGGCTGGCGGCGCAGCGCGTCCAGCAGGTTCAGGGTGGGTACCGGGCTGAGCGCGGCGGTGACGCAGTTGCCGGGCCGGTCGGCGCCGATCGCCTGCTGGGCCTGGGCGGTGAAGTCGGAGGAGGTCTCGTTGGCCGGGACGTCGGTCAGTGCGACGTTGGCCGGGGCCAGCGCGGCGGCCAGCGCGCCGACCATGGTGTCGCCGGCCGGGGTGTCGGGGCGGATCAGCGCCACCGTCCGGCAGCCGGCCGCGACCAGCTGCAGCCCGCTGCCGGCGATCAGCGCGGGGGTGCCGCCGGCCACCGGGTAGGAGATGGGGCTGGTGAACTCGGGGCTGGAGAGGCCGTAGCCGCCGATGTACGCGATGCCCTTGGCCGCCAGCGGCGGTATGAAGGCGTCGCCGTACTGGCTGTACGAGCCGACCACCGCCACCGCGCCGGCCGCCACGGCCTGTGCGGCGCAGGCGGTGGCACCGTCGGAGGTGTTGTGCTCGTTGCAGGTCAGCACCTTGAGCCGGTGCCCGGCCACCCCGCCCTCGGCGTTGATCGTGGCGCCGATCGCGGTGGCCAGCGCGGTCATGCCGGGCCGGTCGGTCGAGCCGGTGTCGGCCGGCGCCCAGGTCATCACCGTCAGCTCGGCCTTGCTGCTGCTGGCGTCGGCCGAGCCGCCGCAGCCGGTGGCGAGCAGCGCGGGGAGCAGCGCCGCGGTGGCGGCCAGCCCCACCGCGCGGCTGCGCGTGGTGCGACCGGGCCGCGGCCCAGATCTTTCGGACATCTCGTGCTCCCCCTTGGTCGACAGGTGCGCCAACAGCCTTGATGGGGGTTCACACGATCAGAGGGCGGAAGTTCGAACGGTTGGCCAACTCGGGATGAACACGGTGTGGGAACGCGTGTAGATCCCGTTTGGTCGGGAACGTACGATCGTTGCCCATGGCGGTCAGTACAGAAACTTCGAACAGCTCTCCACGAAACCCTTCTCGTCCGGGGCGCCGCTCAAGCACCATGGGCGGCATGCCGCTCAACGATCTGCCCTGGTGGCGCTGGCGCGCCCGGTTGCGCTCAGCCCTGCACATGCTCGCCGACCCCGCCTTCCAACAGGACTACTGGGCGGGTGGTCGGCCGGGCTACGGAGATGTCACCGACGCCGTCTACCGCCTGGTCGAGGACAGCTGGCTGGACCGCTGGTCGGCCGAGAAGTACATCGGCACCGTCGTGCGGGACGCCACCGAGGCGGCCCTGGTGGACGCCGCCGTGCTGCGGGTGCTGCGGATCCTGCACGAGGTCGGCGCCGATGCCCCGGCCGCCGCCTACCTCGGCCACCCCGACTGGCCGGACGCGGTCGCCGCGGCCCGGGCGGCGCACGAGCTGCTGGCGGCCAACGACGGCGAGGACCCGCAGGCCCCGCCGCGTTCGCTCGAAGTGCTGAGGATTCTCACCCGGATCGGCTGACCGGTGCCCGGCTGTGCCACCCTTGACGGATTCACGTGACGGAGACACAGCCTGGCCATGCCGGCCGACCGCGCCGAGGGGCGGGGACGGCCGGCAGCGATGACGAAGGACCAGTGGTGGAGCAGCAGAGGGCGACCGAGCCGACCATGCCGACGGAGTACGTGCTGACCCTGTCCTGCCCGGACAAGCAGGGGATCGTCCACGCGGTCTCCAGCTACCTCTTCATGACCGGCTGCAACATCATCGACAGCCAGCAGTTCGGCGACCGGGACACCGACAGCCGGCTCTTCTTCATGCGGGTGCACTTCTCGGCCGACGCGCCGGTGAGCGTGGAGGGCCTGCGGGCCAGCTTCGCCGCGATCGGCGCCTCCTTCGGCATGGAGTGGGAGATCCACCCGGCCGAGGCGAAGATGCGGGTGGTGCTGATGGTCAGCAAGTTCGGGCACTGCCTGAACGACCTGCTGTTCCGCACCTCGATCGGCGCGCTGCCGGTGGAGATCGTCGCGGTGGTCTCCAACCACACCGACTTCCAGGAGCTGACCGCCTCCTACGGGGTCCCCTTCGTGCACCTCCCGGTCACCCGGGAGACCAAGGCGCAGGCCGAGCGGCAGCTGCTCGACCTGGTCGAGGCCGAGGGCGTCGAGCTGGTGGTGCTGGCCCGCTACATGCAGGTGCTCTCGGACGACCTGTGCAAGGCGCTCTCCGGCCGGGTGATCAACATCCATCACTCCTTCCTGCCGAGCTTCAAGGGCGCCAAGCCCTACCACCAGGCGCACGCCAGGGGCGTGAAGCTGATCGGCGCGACCGCTCACTACGTCACCGCCGACCTGGACGAGGGCCCGATCATCGAGCAGGAGGTGGCCCGGGTGCAGCACGATGTGACGCCGGACCAACTGGTCGCCCTCGGCCGGGACGTGGAGTGCCAGGCGCTGGCCCGCGCGGTGAAGTGGCACAGCGAGCACCGGGTGCTGCTGAACGGGACCAGGACCGTGGTCTTCGGGTAACTCCGGTCAGCTCCGGGCAGCCCCGGTCAGGGCCGGGAGAGCAGCGGTACGGCCGCCAGCAGCTCGCGGATCGCCGCCCGGTCGCCGTACTCGCCGACCGGCAGGTGCTCCGGGTCCCGGTGCGCGGCGGCGAGCTGACAGAACTCGACGCCGTCGATCACCAGTTCGGCGACCGGGTCGGCCATGGCCTCGGATCCGGGGCCGGCCGGCGGGGTGTCCAGCGGGATCAGCCACTCGCCGCTGGCCGGGCCCTCGATCACCAGCCGCAGCGTGCGCACCCCGCCGATCCGGGTGACCGGGCCCGCGTAGGCGCGCGGGCGCCGGCCGGCCAGCGCGCCGGGCAGCATCCGGGCGGCCAGGTCGACCATCTGCCGCAGGTGCGGCGGGGCCGGCGCGGCGTACGGGTAGTCGACCGCGCGGGCCACGTCCTCGCCGTGGATCCAGGTCTCGAAGGCCCGGTCGATGAAGGCGTCGCGGACCGCGATGGTGGCGAAGCCGTAGTCCACCGGCGCCTCGGCGGCGCCCGGACCCACCTCGCGCAGCACCGCCTGGCTCTGCGCCAGCCACAGGGCGCGCACCGCCTCCGGGGCGGCGCCGGCCTGGTCCAGGGTCAGCCGCTCGGTGCGGTCCAGCAGCTCGTGGAACGGATCGGCCGGCTCGCCGCGGTCGCCGCCCTGCGCGGGCACCCGGGGCGCACCGTCGGACACCGGGTCGGGCAGGCCCAGCGCCCGGGCGAGCAGCCCGTCCACCGCGGCCAGGTGGCACAGCACCTCGGCCGGGCGGCGCCGGAGCACCCCGCCGTGCCAGGGCAGTTCGGCCACCTCCTGCCACTCGCCGGGGCCCAGGTCGCGCAGCAGCGCGTCCAGCTTGGCGGTCTCCGCCGCGTACGGGGCGGCCCAGGGGGCGAGCGGATGGTCGGCCGCGCGGCGAGTCAGGCAGAAGTCGAGCACCTGCTGGCGCAGCCCGTCCGGCTGGTCCAGCGGGTCGTCGGTGCGCAGCCGGACGGCGGCCCGGCGCAGCCGTTCGCCCTCCTCGGTGCAGTCCGGGCAGTGCGCGAAGTGCCGCTCCAGCTCGGCGCCCTCCTCGGGCAGGCAGGCCCGCAGCGCCCAGGCGCCGAGCAGGCCGCGCAGCGCCTCGTGTTCCTGCTCCGTCAGCACGAGCTGAACTCCCGTCATCGCCGCGGCTCCTGTCGCGGCCCCGGTCTTGCCGCCATCATGACCCGAACTCCAGTTCCGACGCGAGCAGTTGCAGGCCGAGTCGGAGGCGGTGCTTGGTCGCCTGCTCGCTGATGCCGAGCCGGCGGGCGGTCTCCTGGTAGGTCTGGCCGTCCAGCCAGGTGGTCTCCAGCGTTTCGCGCAGCGGCGGCGGCAGCGCGGCCACCACGTACTGCACCCGGGCGTCGGCGGTCCGGTCGTCGATCTCCGCGGCGCCCAGGTCGGCCCGGCGCAGCCGCTCCACGGCACGCCGGTGGGTGAGTTCACCGACCCAGGAGCGCAGCGAGCGCAGCTCGGGGTCGAACTCCTCCGGGTGCTCCCAGAGATGGCCGAAGACCTCGCGGGTGAGCTGCGCCGCGGCCACCTCGTCGCTCAGGATCCGCCAGGCCAGACCGTGCACCAGGGGTGCCAGCTGGTCGTAGAGCTCGCCGAGGGCGCTCTCCTCGCCGCGGGCCAACCGCGACCGCATCTGCTGGTCCCAGTCCGGTGCGGTCATGGATCCACGGTATAGCGGTGCTGCGGGCTCTGAGGGTCTTTTATCCGAAGAGCTGTCCCTCTTGTTCGAGGGCCGCTGGACATATGTCGCACGGGTGGTTTCGCCGCGTGGCCGCCGCGGGTCGCCGGGGCCGGAGCGGTAGGTTTCGTCACGCCGGTGCTGGGCCCGTCCGAGCCCTGGGCCGCCGACGTCGAGGACAGTCCTACCGGTAGCTCGTCAGGCAGCAGGTGGTGGAGCGGTGCAGGTGCTTCAGGTACAGCTGGCGGTGGCGCCCGACCCCGTGGAGGTCGGCCGGGCCCGCCGATGGGTCCGTGCCCAGGTGCTCGCCTTCGGGGCGGACCCGGACACGTCGTTCGCCGAGGCGCTGGTGCTGGTGGTCTCCGAGCTGGTGACCAACGCGGTGGTGCACACCGGCCGGCCGGCCGTGCTGCGGCTCTGCTGGCCGCCGGACGCGGCGGCGCTGCGGGTGGAGGTGGCCGACGCCAGCGGCAGCGCCCCCGCACCCCGGCACGCGAGCGCGGCGGCCACCAACGGGCGGGGCCTGGAGCTGGTCGAGCTGCTCTGCGTGCGCTGGGGCTGGTATCCGCAGGGCTCGGGGAAGTTGGTCTGGTGCGAGATCGACCGGGACGGGGCAGGCTGCGGATCGGCGGTCTGCGCGGCGGAATCCGGTGCGCTGACGGCCTGACGGCCGGATTGTGCCGTTCGGCAGGCCGAAACGGAGCGCAACCATTCCGAATTTCGGACAAGCCATTGACGTGTCGTATCCAGCTGATCACTCTTGGGTCAGCTCTCCGTTGCGAGGGGACGCCAAGGACCAGCTGGCTTGGGGGATCGGGCTTTCGGGCCGGGTCGGCCGCCGGAGCCTTGGCGAGTGCGGAGCGCCGCTGTGCGGGTCAGGGCCCGTACCGGTGGCCGCCCGGGCCAGGAACGCCCGGCGGCCACCGTGCTTTGCGCCGCCGCCGGTTCGGGGGGGCGGGTGGGCCGTCGCCACCGCCCAGTAGCATCCGGAACCATGACCCTGCACTTCACCCTCGACCCCGAACCGACCCCGGAACTGTGCGCGGAGATCGTCACGCTCTGGACCGACGTCTCCAACGCGGGCGGTGCGGTGGGCTTCGTCCCGCCGGTGACCGAGGGCCGGGTGTGGCCGACGGCGGAGAAGCAGTTCGCCGGTGTCGGCAAGGTGGGCGACCCGGACGCCGACCGGCTGCTGGTCGCCAGGTCCGGCGGCGCGCTCGCCGGGGTGCTCTTCTTCGAGTCGATGCGCTTCGACCTGATGGACCACTGGCGGCTGCTCAAGCGGGTCATGGTGGCGCCCGCGTTCCAGGGGCGCGGCTACGGCATCGAGCTGATGGCCGAGGCCGAGCGGATCGCCCGGGGGTGGGGGCTGGCCGGGCTGCGGCTCACGGCGCGCGGCGGGATGGGCCTGGAGAAGTTCTACGGGCGCTGCGGGTATACCGAGGTCGGCCGGGTGCCGGACGCCATCCGGATCGCGCCCGGGGACGACCGCGACGACATCACCTTCTGGCTCGACCTGCGGCCCTGACAGCGGGCGGGCGCTGCCCGGTCACGGCGGCATGCTTCACTGGGAGACTGCCGCCGCGATCGGGCGGCGCGCCCGCCCGCCGTCAGCCGCCGTACCCGCCGTACCGCCCGTCACGAAGGAAGCCACCCGTGAGCAGCAGCAAGTCCCACGCCACGCTCCGTTACACCTCCCTGCGGGCCAGCATCTTCCTCGGCTGCCTGCTGGTCACCACGCTGCTGGGCCACTTCCAGATCATCCCGGTGGTGGGCGCCACCGGGTTCGTCTTCCTGGTGCTGCTGGCCGCGCTGCTCTCGGCGCCGATCAGCTACGTGGTGCTGAGCAAGCAGCGGGACGAGATGTCCGAGCAGGTCGTCGGCAAGGTCGCGGGCATCCGCTCGCGCGCCGGGCAGCGGATCGCGGAGCAGAACGCCGAGGAGGACGCGGCGGACGACGCCGCCCGCGCCGGGGCGGCCACCGCGTTCGACGCCGGCTCGGCCCCGCAGTCCTGACCGCCGTGCCGACGCCCGCCGAGCCGGGTGCCCCGAGCAGGCGCCCCACCGGCCGCGACGTGGCCCAACTGGCCAGCGTCTCGCAGGCCACGGTCTCGCTGGTCTTCTCCGGCGGCGAGGCCGGCCACCGGGTCTCCGCCGCCACCCGCGAGCGGGTGCTGGAGGCGGCCCGCGGCCTCGGCTACCGCCCGCAGGCGGCCGGCCGCCAGTTGCGGCTGGGCCGCAGCGGCCTGGTCCTGCTCGCCGTCCCCAACCTCCAGGGCCCGTTCTTCGGCCGGGTGCTGGCCGGTGTGCAGGAGGAGGCCGCCCGGCACGGCCTCGAGGTCGTGGTCAGCTCCGGCTGGAGCGCCGCCACCCTCGCCGAGGCCGCCACCACCAGCCGCTTCGACGGGCTGCTGATCTGCTCGCCGGACGACAGCCAGCTCGGCGAGCTGCCGCCGGGCACCCCGGCCGTCTTCCTGGACGCCGACCCGGCCGCGGCCGGCGGCGCTCCCACCGTCGAGTTCGACCTCGCCGGCGGCATGGCGGCCGCCGTCGACCACCTGCTCACCCTGGGCCACCGCCGCCTGGGCCGGCTGCGCTCCACCCACAGCGCGCACACCTTCCGGGTCCGCCAGGCCGCCTTCGAGGCCGCCGCCCGCGACCTCACGGTGCTCGAACTCGGCGTCCACCTCAACCGCGGCGAGAGCGCCGCCCGCGCCGCCGCCACCGAGCTGCTCAGTCGCCCCGACCGCCCGCACGCCGTGCTCTGCGACGACGACGTGGTCGCCTCCGGCGTCTACCAGGCCGCAGCCGACCTGGGCCTGCGGATCCCGCAGGACCTCTCGGTGGTCGGCATCGACAACGTCTCCATCGCCGCCCTGCTCACCCCGCCGCTGACCACCGTCGACCTGCCGGGCGAGCAGCTCGGCCGGGTCGGCGTGGCCGCCCTGGTGGCCCGCCTGGACGGCCACCCGGTGGAGCGGCGGGCGCCGCTGGCCACCTCACTGATCGTCAGATCCTCCACGGCCTCCGGCTGAGCCGTCAGCCCAGGAACGCGGCGACCACCGCCGAGAACCGCGCGCCGGCCCGTATTCCTACTTCTTTGATAATCTTGCCCCATGACCGAGACGCCTTACAGCATCGGCGAGGGCCCTGCGACGCGGGTGAGCCTCTCCCTGCCGGAGGGGACCGCCGAGGCGATCCGCACCCGGGTCGGTAAGCGGGAGTTCTCCGCCTTCATCGCCTCGGCGGTGGAGCGTGAGCTGCGCGGCCAGCTCCTGGACGAGTACCTGGCCGACTACGAGCGGCGCAAGGGCCCGGTCTCCCCGGCGGAGCAGGCCCGCGCCCAGCAGGTGTTCGACGAGGTCTTCGCCGAGGAGGGCGGATGGCCCGCCGCAGGCTGAGTCAGCAAGGCACGCTGGTGCTCGACTCCGAAGGGCTGTCGAAGCTGGCCCAGGACCACGAGCCGACCGTCGCGCTGGTCGCCGAGGCCCGCAAACGCGGTATGGAGGTGGTGATCAGCGCGCTCACCATCACTGAGGCCGCGCACGGGCGCACGGACCAGGCCCGGCTCCGGTGGCTGCTGTCCGGGTTGCGGATCGTGCACGTCGGTGACGAGGAGGCCCGGGCCGCGTCCGCACTGCTGATCGGTGCCGGCCTGCACGGGCACAAGTACGCGATCGACGCGGTGGTGGCCGAGTTGGCGCTGCGCCAGCAGCGGCCGGTGGTCTTGCTGACCTCCGACCTGGACGACATGGTCAAGCTCTGCGGTGACCGGGTCCGACTGGTGGCGGTGTAGCGGTCACTCGTTGAGCCCGGCCCCGCCCTACGCCGCTCGGCGTACCGCACCGCGAGCGGGGCAACCGGATATCCGGCAGGGCTAGGCTGGTCCTCGGTTCACCAGCCGCGAGCGGCCATCTGGAGGAGCTGATCATGAGCACTGCCCCGACCCCGCCGCTGCCGTCCGGCGGTATGCAGCCGCCGCACCCGTTGCGGACCATCCGCGAAATCCGGGAGTCGCTGCCCGCGGACCAGGTGGCGCATTTCGACGCGGAACTCGCCGATACCGATATCGACGCCCTGCCCGCCATACTCCACCGCTGGGCGACCGTTGGGCGCGACGGCTTCCTGGAGCACCTGCTGTCCACCCCGTTCGAGGGCCTGGCGTTCGGCGCACGCTCCTACGACGACGAGAGCGCGGCGGACGGCGAGTGATCTTCCTGCTCGACACCAATGTGGTCGCTGAGCTGACCACCCGGCCGAAGCCGGCCCAGGCCGTGCTGGCCTGGGCCCGGTCGGTTCCGGCCACCGCCTTCGTCCTGAGTGTCATCACCGTTGCGGAGATCGAAGCGGGGATCGCGGCCAGTTCTGACCCGCTACGTCGGGCGACGTTCGAGCGGACGCTGGAGGGCATCCGGCACGAATACCGGGACAGGATCGCTCCCATCGGGGAGCGCGAGGCCATCGCCTATCTCTCCGTCCACCAGAAGCTGAAGAGAGCCGGGGCGGGCATCGACCCGCCCGACGCGCTGATCGCGGCGACCGCCATCGCGAACGGCTGGACGGTGGCGACCCGGAACACCAAGCACCTCGCCCGCACCGGTGCGCTCGTGCTGAACCCATGGGAGCACCGGGCGTAGCCCCGCCCTACGCCGCTCGGCTGAATTACCGTCACCCCTCCCCGTGCCGCCAACCCGACCGGAACACAGTCGGATGAACTGCTCGGCATGCGGATCCACCACTCCCGCCTCATGCTCGCGCGCTTCGTCGCCGTGCTGGCGCTGCTCGCCGGGTCGCTGTTCGGCAGCGGCGCCCTCGCCCCGCCCGCGCAGGCGGCGATCTCCTTCACCAAGACGGTCGACAGACCCGACCCGGTGCCCGGGGAGAACGTCACCTACACGCTGCGCTACACCTGTTCCATCACCGAGTGCCACAACGGGTTGATCACCGACACCCTGCCGGCCGGGATGGAGTTCGTCGGCTGGACCCCGGACCCGTCCTCGGTGGACATCGCGGGCTCCACCGTGCCGGCCGAGGGCAGCCTCGGCGGCACGATGAAGATCAAGCTGCACGATCTGAGCCCCGGCACCACGGCGACCATCACCGTCGTGCTGCGCTACCCCAACTGGACCACGGCCAACGGGACCCACTCGGTCAACACGGCCACCATGACCGCCGACGGCGAGACCGCCGAGACGGCGACCGCCGAGACCACGGCGCATGTCCAGCCGGAGTACACGGTGACCAAGGGGGTGCAGACCAGCAGCGGCGACGGACGCTCCGTCACCTACCAGTTCACCGCCTGCTCCGCCGACGGCGTGCCCAACGTCGACCTGGACACCAGCCGGCTGCTCGACACCCTGCCGCCCGGTGCGGTGGTCGACACCAGCCGCTCGCCGGGCTGGACGCAGGTGCCGCCGGGCCCCAACACCTGGGGCTACGACATCGGCGCGTTCCGGTCGGGCAACGGGCACGCGGGCTGCCGCTTCCCGGGCGTGCTGGTGGTGAACTACCCCGAGGACCGGTTCCCCAACGGGACCACCTCGACCAACACGGTCACCCTCAAGGGCGATCCGCTGGGCCCCGAGCCGGAGCGGGACCTGGACACCGCCACCGCCGAGACCCCCACCTTCCGGCCGCCGACCAGCGGCGTGCACGTCATCACCAGCAAGAGCTGGCGCTCGACCGCGACCGCCGGTGACCTGAACGGCTTCAGCCTCTCCGCCACCAACACCGACGGCCCGGCCACCAGCCTGACCATGACCGACCCGGGCAGCGGCACCACCGAGGGCCTCTACAACTGGTTCGCCCCGCAGTCCATCCAGCTCGACGCGTGGAACCCGACCAGCATCGCCCTCACCCTGGAGTACCGCCTCAACGGCGACCCGGCCTGGCACACCTTCACCCCCGCGACCGCGTTCAACGGCGCGGCCAACCGGCGGATCACCTTCGCCGAGGGAGCCGGCGACCCGGCGGCGGACGTGCTCGGCATCCCGGCCGGCCGCTGGCTGGACGGCCTGCGGTTCACCTGGAACGGCCCGATCCCGACCGGCTGGAGCCCGGGCAACGGCGTGCAGGTGCTGGTCCAGATGCTGGCCACCGGGCACGACGGCCGCACCGCGCCCGACCCGCTGACCAACTGCGTGGACACCACGGCCACCGACGGCAGCAACGACGCCGCCGCCAACGCCTGCGCCAACAGCACCGTCACGGGCGGCACCAACCTGGGCGCGGCCAAGACCACGGTGGCCGGCTCGGTGCTGTCGCCCGGCGGCACGGCCACCTTCCAGGTGATCCCGTACAACCGCACCGGCCGCGCGCTGGACCGTCCGCTGGTGCTGTACGACGTGCTGCCGCTCGGACTGATCTACGTCGACGGCTCGGCCCGGCCCGACCCCGGCTACCCGGGCCTGCCCGCGCCGCAGTCGGTGGAGGTCTCCCCGGGGCCGGGCGGTCGTCAGGTGATCAAGATGACCTGGCCGGCCGGCGCCCCCGACATGACCTACCTGCACGACCAGCTCGCCTACCGGATGCTCTTCGACGCCCAGGTGGCCGGCAGCGTCCGCGGTGGCACGCTGACCAACGACGTCTACGTCACGGCCGACCACCCGTCCCAGCCGGTGACCTGCCGGTACAACGGCAGCGACAGCGGCTCCGCGCCGGACAGCATGGACCTCAACGGTGACGGCAACACCACCGAGACCCTCTGCCACGCCTCCTCGGAGGTCCAGGTGCAGGTCCCGGCCGTGCTGCGGTCGTACAAGGAGGTCAAGGGCGACCTGGACAGCGACTACGGCAGCATGGGCAGCGCCACCCCCGGTGGGCAGCTCTCCTACCGGATGACCGTCCGCAACGACTCGCCCGACGCGGTGCACGACTTCGTCGCCTACGACCGCCTGCCCACCCCGGGCGACGGCTACGTGCTGCACCCCGACGCGCCGCGCGGCAGCGCCTGGGCACCCTCCCTCAGCGAGCCGCTGACCAGCACCGACCCGACCGTGGTGATCGAGTACAGCACCGCCAAGCAGCCCTGCCTGCCGGACACCCTGCGCACCCCCGCGCAGAACGCCGGCTGCGACGCCTCGGCCACCTGGAGCAGCACCTTCCCCGGGCCCGGCCAGGCCGCCTGGTTCCGGGTCAGCCGGCCGGGCGAACTGGCCTCCGGTGCCTCCTTCATGCTCACCTGGCCGATGGTCGCCTCGGTCGACGCGCCCGACGGCGAGTACGCCTGGAACAGCTTCGCCTACACCGCCACCGACGCCTCGGGCCAGCAGCTGCTGCCCGCCGAGCCGGCCAAGGTGGGGGTCGGGGTGAAGCACCCGGAGCCGTCGAACAACGCGCTGGGCGACCGGGTCTGGCAGGACCTCAACGGCTCGGGCATCCAGCAGCCGGGCGAGCCCGGAGTGGCCGGAGTGCGGGTCGAACTGCTCGACGGCAACGGGCAGCCGGTGCGCGACCGCAACGGCAACCCGGTCACCACGGTGACCGACGCCGACGGGTACTACCTCTTCGACCACCTGCCGAACGGGTCCTACGCGGTCCGCTTCGACCTGGCCACGCTGCCGGCCGGCGCCACGGTGACCAAGCGGGGCGCGGGCACCGATCCGGCGCTCGACTCGGACGCCGACCCGGTGACCGGGGTGACCCAGACGGTGCACCTGGCGGGTGGGCAGCGGGATCTCGATCTGGACATGGGCGTGATCCTGGCGGCGCCGCCGTCTCCGACGCCTACGCCTACGCCTACGCCGACTCCGACCCCCACGCCGACGCCGACCTGTCCGCCGTCTCCGACGCCTACGCCGACCCCCACTCCCACTCCCACACCCACTCCCACGCCGACCCCCACGCCCACACCCACTCCCACGCCGACCCCCACGCCCACACCCACTCCCACGCCGACCCCCACGCCTACTCCGACTCCCACACCCACGCCTACACCGACCGGGACGGCCACGCCGACTCCCACCCCCACGCCTACACCGACCCCCACCCCCACCCCGTCCCCGACCCGGACCGGGCCCCCGCTGCCCGACACCGGCAGCGACCTGCCCGGCGGTGTGCTCGCCGCCCTCGCGGGCACCCTCGCTCTCGGCGGGCTGCTCCTGCTGCGGATCTCCACCCGCCGCTCGGGCCGCCACGGGTAGCCGGTAGCCGGTGACCCGGCAGCAGTGAAACCGACGGCCGCTCAGGAATCCTCTCCAGGATCCTGAGCGGCCGTCACTGTGCTGTCAGAGCACCGGGCCGCGGCCTCAGCCCACCGGCACGGGCCGGGCCGCCGCCGCCGGCGCCGCCGCCGGGCGCAGCTGCCGCCGGGCGAGGAAGAGCAGCACCCCGCCGAGGCTGATCCCGCCGACCGAACACCAGGCCACCGCCGCCAGCGAGCCGGCCACCAGCGAGCCGGAGACCGCGTAGCCGAGCGCGTTGCCGGTGGCGAAGAGGGTGACCAGCCAGGCGAAGGCCTCGGTCACCGTCCCGGTCGGGGCCAGTTCGGCGACCAGCACGAAGGCCGCCGCGAGCAGCGGGGCCAGGCCGATGCCGGAGACGAAGGCGAGCAGCGCCATCGGCCCGGGGCCGGGCAGCAGGAGCAGCGGCAGGTAGCAGACGCCCATCGCCAGGGCCAGCGCCCAGGTGCGGGTCGCGGTGTCGCTGCGCCAGCTCCGCGCGCCGTAGCCGAGCGCGCCGAGCAGCCCGGCCAGTGCCGCCAGCGCGAGCAGCAGCCCGGCGCCGCCCGGCAGTTGGTGCGGGTGACGCTCGGCGTAGGCGATGAAGAGGACGTTCTGCGCGCCGACCGTCCAGCCCGCGCCGGCCAGGCCGATCAGCAGCAGGACCAGACCGGGGGAGCGCAGTGGGCCGAGCAGTCCGGCGCCGTGCCCGCGCGGCGGTGCCTGCCAGCGGCGGGCCGGACCGGCGGTGGCGACCACCAGGGCACCGGCCAGGCCGAGGCCGGCGGCGGTCCACAGCGCGGCGACCGGACTGGCGAGGGCCGCGATGCCGGCCACCGCGAGCGGGCCGGCCACGTAGAGGATCTGCTGGGAGGCGGAGTCGAAGGCGTAGGCGGTGTCGAGCTGCTCCTGGGCGACCACGTCGGGCCAGAGCGCGCGCAGGCAGGGTTCGAGCGGCGGCATGCACAGGCCCGCCAGTGCGGCGCCGGCGATCCCGGCCGCCGGGTTGCCGGGAGCCAGCGCCAGCAGCGCGTAGCCGAACCCGGCGACCACGGCGGAGCTGACCAGCACCCGGGGCTGCCCGGTGCGGTCGACGATCCGCCCGAGCACCGGGCCGCCGACCGCCGCCGAGATCGCGTAGGCGGCCGTGGCCAGCCCGATCCTGCTGTACGGCGCCCCCGCCTCGCGCAGCGCGAGCGCGATGACGAGCGCGGTCATGCCGGCCGGGAGGCGGCCGAGCAGGGTGCCGAGCAGCAGTCGGGTCACGTGCGGGGCGCGGAGCAGGGCGAGGTAGCCCACGGGGGTCTCCCGGGCAGTGGTGGCGGGGGGTGTCACCTCAAGTTATACGTATAACTAGGGTCGGTCAATCTGACGGACCGTTGATCGGGACGGCCCCGCGGCCCGCTCATGTGGAGACCCTGTCGCCGTCTCATCTCAAAGAAGTACTTTGAAGATCTCAAATCTTTACTGTTAATGTGTCGCTCATGACCACCCCAGGCGCACTCCGGCAGCAGGACATGAGCGGTTCGCTCATGCCGTGCGCGCTGCCGCTGTCGCGGTGCCTGCCGGGTGTGGGCTCGTGTCGCGTTCCGAGCTGTAGTCAGGCGGCGTACCTCTCGCTGTGAACTGTCCGGCCGGTCGGCTGACCTGGCCTGGACGCCTCCCGTGCGCCGCCCATCCCCCCGCTGCCTCTGCCCGTGCTTTCCCCACTCCCGCCTCGGAGCCGCACCCCCATGTCCAGCACCACCCCTGCCCCCGCGCCCTCGGGCCTGGCCCGGCTGCGCCGCACCCCGTTCTGGGTGCAGATCGTCGCCGGCCTGGTGCTCGGCGTCGTCCTGGGCTTCGTCGCCCGGCAGAACGACGTCTCCTGGCTGACCACCACGCTCGACACCGTCGGCAAGACCTTCGTCCAGCTGCTCAAGCTGGCCGTTCCGCCGCTGGTCTTCACCGCGATCGTGGTGTCGATCGCCAACCTGCGGAACGTCACCAACGCCGCCCGGCTGGCCGCGCGCACGCTGCTCTGGTTCGGGATCACCAGCCTGATCGCGGTCTCCATCGGCCTGGCGATCGGCCTGGTCACCGACCCGGGCCACGGCACCAACCTCTCCACCAGCGGCCTGAAGGCGCCGCAGGGCACCGGCTCCTGGGTCGACTTCCTGACCGGCATCATCCCGACCAACATCGCGGACGCCTTCCTCAAGGTGAACGTGCTGCAGATCGTCTTCCTGGCGGTGGTGGCCGGCGCCGCCATCCTGAAGGCCGGTGAGAAGGCCGCGCCGGTGCTGAAGCTCAACGAGTCGCTGCTCGAACTGGTGCAGACCGCCCTGTGGTGGGTGATCCGGCTGGCCCCGCTCGGCACCCTCGGCCTGATCGGCAAGTCCGTCGCCGAGTACGGCTGGGACCTGCTGCGCCCACTGGCCACCTTCACCGCCGACATCTACCTCGGCTGCGCGCTGGTGCTCTTCGTCGTGTACTCGCTGCTGCTGCGTTTCGTCGGCGGGCTGAACCCGCTGCGCTTCTTCCAAGGCGCCTGGCCCGCCATCCAGTTGGCCTTCGTCTCGCGCTCCTCGGTCGGCACCCTGCCGGTCACCCGCCGGGTCGCCGAGCGCCTCGGTGTCCCGAGCGAGTACGCGAGCTTCGCCGTCCCGTTCGGCGCCACCACCAAGATGGACGGCTGCGCCGCGATCTACCCCTCGATCGCCGCGATCTTCGTCGCGCAGGTCTACGGCATCCACCTCGGCATCGGTGACTACCTGCTGATCGCCTTCGTCTCGGTGATCGGCTCCGCCGCCACCGCCGGCCTCACCGGCGCCATCGTGATGCTGACCCTGACCCTGTCCACCCTCGGCCTGCCGCTGGAGGGCGTCGGCCTGCTGCTGGCCATCGACCCGATCCTCGACATGATGCGGACCGCCACCAACGTGGCCGGCCAGGTGGTCGTGCCGATCCTGGTGTCGGCCCGTGAGAAGACGCTGGACCTGGTCGCCTACAACGCGCCGTCCGCCGAGCTGTACGCGGTGGCGGGTGCCGTGCAGCAGCGCGAGGACGAGGTGGCCGTGGCGGCCTGAGTCACCGGTCCGCGCCCGAGCCCCTTCCCCGGCACCCGCCGAGGGAGGGGCTCGGATGCGTTGCGCGGTGATGGTGGTGCCGATCGGGCGGCCGTCGGTTTTCGGACGGTCGGTCACCTGTCGCCGGGTGCACGGCTCGTCAGGTCGCCGTCCGGCGGGTGCGGGAACCGGACTCGGGCCGGAACGCCCGAATCAGATCGATTCGGACTGAACCGGATCGGATCGGAGACCGTCGGGTACGCAGGAATTGACGGCGAACGGAAACGCCGAATCACACGTTCGAGTACGAACGTTCAGCCGGACGGCGGGGGGAGGTCGGCGCGGCACGGGAGGTGGCGTCGGCCGTCAACGGTGTACCGCAGGAGAAGCGTTGCCCCGCGCCGGGCCCGGGGAAACGGCAGGGGGCCCGCTCGGCGGGCCCCCTTGGTACTGCAAGTCATGCTCGTGCGGCCCACGGGAGGGCCGGCGGTGGACCAGGCGCGCGGCAAGGTCCTGAGCGATCAAGCCATCAGAAGGTGTTCGGATCGCGCTGAGCCGGCGATCAGATCGCGGTGACGTTCTCCGCCTGCGGGCCCTTCGGGCCCTGGGTGACGTCGAAGCTGACCGCCTGGTTCTCCTCCAGCGAGCGGAAGCCGTTCGCGTTGATGGCGGAGTAGTGGACGAAGACGTCGGGGCCGCCGCCCTCCTGGGCGATGAAGCCGAAGCCCTTCTCAGCGTTGAACCACTTGACGGTTCCCGTGGCCATGCCGTTCTCCTTGCGAGGGACGTGTTGGTTACCACACCGTGTGGCAACCGGTCCGCTGCGCTGATCGCCCCGCCTCCGGAGTGGGCCCGGAGTTTTTCGCACAATGCTGCAATGCTGAAAAACTACAAAAAGCCCGCGGTTACATGCTCCGCAGGCTTCAAGTACTGCAAGGGGAATCAAACTGCAACTGGATGAAACCGTAGCACGGAGGCGCGGGCTCGACCAGAGGTGTCTCGCGGTGCCAGAGGGGCGTGTCGGAGTTGGCTTGAAGTGTGTCGGACGGGGGTCGCGCGGGCCTGCCGAGCCCCCGGGCATACGCTGCGAAGACCGGACGAACGGGCAAAGGAGCACGCGGTGGCTGATCTGGTGGAAGAGGCAGTGGGAGCCGGTCCCGGCAGCGGGCCGAGCGGCCCCGGGGGAGCGCCGCTGACCCGGCCGCGGGTCGGCCACATCCAGTTCCTCAATTGCGTTCCCCTCTATTGGGGGCTGGCCCGCACCGGCAGCCTGCTCGACTTCGAGCTCACCAAGGACACCCCCGAGAAGCTGAGTGACCTGCTGGTGAACGGCGCGCTCGACGTGGGCCCGATCACCTGCGTGGAGTACCTGCGGCACGCGGACGAGCTGGTGGTGCTGCCGGACATCGCGGTCGGCAGCGACGGCCCGGTGATGTCCTGCGTGATCGTCAGCAAGCTGCCGCTCGGCGAACTGGACGGCAAGCGAGTCGCCCTGGGGTCCACCAGCCGCACCTCGGTGCGCCTCGCCCAGCTGCTGCTCGCCGAGCGCGAGGGGGTCCGGCCGCAGTACTACAGCTGCCCGCCCGATCTGGACGCGATGCTCGCCGAGGCCGACGCCGCCGTGCTGATCGGGGACCCGGCGCTGCGGGCCACCCTGGAGGCGCGGCCGGAGTGCGGGTACACCGTGCACGACCTCGGCGAGATGTGGAAGGAGTGGACCGGCCTGCCCTTCGTCTTCGCCGTCTGGGCGGCCCGGCGCGAGTTCGTCGAGCAGCGGCCGGAGCTGGTGGCGGCGGTGCACCGGGCGTTCCTGGAGTCCCGCGACCTCTCGCTGGCCGAGGCCGACCAGGTGGCCGCGCAGTCGGCGCGCTGGGAGCCGTTCGACGCGGCGGTGCTGGAGCGCTACTTCAGCCAGGCGCTGGACTTCTCGCTCGGTGAGCGGCAGTTGGCCGGGATCACCGAGTTCGCCCGCCGGGTGGCCCACGACAGCGGCTTCGCGCCCGAGGTGACGATCCGCCTGCTGGAGCCCGCCGCGCTGGGCTGAACCGGGGCCCGACCCGGGCGCGGTGACCCGCCGCCCAGCTCCCCCGGGCGGGGGAGTCGGCGGCGGTTACCCCTGGCGTAGGCTGGTCGGGTCATGCCGCCGGGGCCGGGCCACCAGCTCTTTCCCGGCCAATCCTGGAGAGAAAGAAGGCCGCCAGGTGTCCGAGCCCGCAGCGACTCTCGACGCGCCCAGCACCGACCTGCAGGCGGTCCTCGACCGCGCGGCGGCCGGCGGCCGGATCTCGGCCGAGGAGGCGCTGGAGCTCTACCGCTCCGCGCCGTTGCACGCGCTCGGCGCGGCGGCCGACGCGGTCCGCCGGCGGCGGTACGCGGGTGTCGAGCACATCGCGACGTACATCATCGAGCGCAACATCAACTACACCAACGTCTGCGTGACGGCGTGCAAGTTCTGCGCCTTCTACGTGCCGCCGAAGAGCGACAAGGGCTGGTCGCGCGACCTGGACGAGATCCTGCGCCGCTGCGCGGAGACCGTGGAGCTCGGCGGCACCCAGATCATGTTCCAGGGCGGCCACCACCCGGACTACGGCGTGGAGTACTACGAGCGCGCGTTCTCCGCGATCAAGGCGGACTTCCCGCAGCTGGTGATCCACTCGCTGGGTGCCTCCGAGGTCGAGCACATGGCCCGGATCTCCGACGTCTCCATCGAGGAGGCGATCACCCGGATCCACACCGCCGGCCTGGACTCCTTCGCCGGCGCCGGCGCCGAGTTGCTGCCGGAGCGCCCGCGCAAGGCGATCGCCCCGCTCAAGGAGTCGGGCGAGCGCTGGCTGGAGATCATGGAGACCGCGCACCGGCTGGGTGTCGAGTCCACCTCCACCATGCTGATGGGCACCGGCGAGACCAACGCCGAGCGGATCGAGCACCTGCGGATGATCCGCGAGGTGCAGGACCGCACCGGCGGCTTCCGGGCGTTCATCCCCTACACCTACCAGCCGCAGAACAACCACCTCAAGGGCTCGACCCAGGCGACCGTCTTCGAGTACCTGCGGATGATCGCGATCGCCCGGCTCTTCCTGGACAACATCGCGCACATCCAGGGCTCCTGGCTGACCACCGGCAAGGAGGCCGGCCAGCTCTCGCTGCACTACGGCGCCGACGACCTGGGCTCGGTCATGCTGGAGGAGAACGTGGTGTCGGCGGCCGGTGCCAAGCACCGCTCCAACCTGACCGAGCTGATCCACCTGATCCGCACCGCGGGCCGGGTGCCCGCGCAGCGCTCGACCACCTACCAGCACCTGCGGGTGCTGGACGACCCGGCCAACGACCCGGTCGACCCGCGGGTCGCCTCGCACATCGCCTCCACCGCGATCGAGGGCGGCACCGCGCACCCGGAGTTGACCATCCTCTCCACCAACTGATCGCGCCCGCCGAGGTGCTCACCCTCCACCGGGCCACCGTGCTGCGCCCGTCCGGCACCGCCCCGTCGATCACCGACGGGGCGGTGCTGGTACGTGGCGACCGGATCGCCGCGCTCGGCCCGTACGCCGAGCTGGCGGCGGCCCACCCGGACGCGCGGCTGCGTGAGTGGAGCGGCGCGCTGCTCGGCCCGGGGCAGGCGCAGCCGCACGCCGGGTGGCTGCTGGAGCGGTACTACCACCCCGACCCGCGGGAGGAACTCGGCGTCGAGCCGCGGCCGATGCCGCCCGGCGGTGTCGATCCCGGGCACTACGGGGGCCTGGGCGGCAGCGCCCGGCGCGGGCTGCAGCGGCTGCTGCGGGCGGGGACCACGGCGCTGGCCGGCCCGTTCGAGCGGCCCGAAGTGCTGGCGGCGGTCGGCCGTTCGGGGCTGCGGGTGGTGGCCCCGATCGAACCGCCCTACGCGCCGGACGAGTTCGACGGCGTGCCGGACAGGGCACTCTCGGTCGACGGGCGGGCGGATTTCGCCATCTTCGATCAGGAGACCGATCAGTGCCTGGGTACGGTACTCGCCGGTAGATTGGTGTACCGGGGGCGCTGAGCCGCTCCAGGGCAGGCGGTGCGGGGATCGTCCGTCGGCGAACTCAGCTGCCCGGACGGTGGGCTGATGCCCCCTCGCCGTGACCTGAGGCACCGACAGCGGTTACGATCCCGGTCGGCCCCGCGCAACTGCCGCCGGTCCGTGCCGCCTGATGCCTAGGGAAGCCAAGGACAGCCCAGCCCATGCGATCCCCGTCGTCCGTGCTCGCCGCCCCCAGGATCGGCCGTGGCTGGTACCTCGCGGCGGTGCTGAGCGCCGTACTGGCGCTCGGCATGTGCCTGCTGGGCTGGCGGCAGACCCAGTTGGCCGACCAGATCGGCGCGCACCCGGTCCGGGTCGAGGGCGTGGTCACCCAACTGCCGGGCGGCAGCGCGACCTACAGCGGCGTGCGCTACCAGGCGGACGGCCAGCAGCACAGCGCCACCGACCTGGCGCTGCCCGCGCAGGCCAAGGTCGGCGACCCGATCTGCCTGGAGCACGCCGCCACCGACCCCGGGGCGGTGCGGGTCTGCGACCAGCACTACCCGCAGGCGGCCGGGGTGCGGCTGGCCCAGATCAGCGTGCCGGTCGCGCTGCTGGTCTGCCTGCTCTGCGCGCTGCGGATCACCCGGCACCGGCGCTCGCTCGGCGCCCGGATCCGGCAGGCCCGGGTGGTCACCACGGTGGCGCTGGCCACCGAGGCGCTGGCCGAGGGAATGCCGGCGATCACCCAGGGCAAGCGCTCCCGGCGCCGCCGCAAGGGCGGGCGGCGCGCCCTGAGGTGAGCCCGGGGCGGGGCCGGGCGGGGCCAGGGTGAAGAATGGGGTGGTGACCCGAGCCAACCTGGACAAGCAGCCGAACGAAGTCGCCGCCATGTTCGACGACGTCGCGGCCAAGTACGACCGGACCAACGACGTCCTCTCGCTGGGCCAGGCCAGGGCCTGGCGCCGCGCGGTGGCCGAGGCGGTCGGCGCGGGCCCCGGGGACCTGGTGCTGGACCTCGGGGCCGGGACGGGCACCTCCTCGCTGCCGTTCCGGGAGGCGGGCGCCAAGGTCGTCCCCTGCGACTTCTCGATCGGCATGCTCGCCGAGGGCAAGCGCCGGCACCCCGAGCTGCCGCTGACCGCCGGCGACGCCACCAGGCTGCCGTTCGCCGACGCCTCCTTCGACGCCGTCACCATCTCCTTCGCGCTGCGCAACGTGCACGACACCGACGCCGCGCTGAGCGAGCTGTACCGGGTCACCAAGCCCGGTGGCCGGGTGGTGATCTGCGAGTTCTCCACCCCCACCTGGACCCCGCTGCGCACCGTCTACACCGAGTACCTGATGCGCGCGCTGCCGCCGGTGGCCACCAAGGTCAGCAGCAACCCCGACGCGTACGTCTACCTCGCCGAGTCGATCCGGGCCTGGCCCGACCAGCCGGCGCTGGCCGCCAAGCTGCAGCAGGCGGGCTGGACCAAGGTCGCCTGGCGCAACCTCACCGGCGGGATCGTCGCCCTGCACCGCGGCACGAAGGCCTGACCGGGGCGGTCAGCCGAGTTTCCGGGCCAGGATGAGCCGGTCGTGGCCCGGGCCGAAGTACGCCTGCCGCGGCTCGACGGTCGTGAAGTGGAGCGACCGGTAGAGGTTGAGCGCGACCTCGTTGTTCGGCTCCACGCTGAGTCGCACCTCGGCGACCTCGTCGGCGGCGAGGCGTTCGATCGCCTTGTGCATCAGCAGGCGCCCGTATCCGTTGCCCCGGGCCTGCGGGACGACTCCGAGACCGAGTACCCAACCGTGCCGCTGGTTGTCGGGTGTGGTGGCGAGCATGGCGTAGCCGGTGAGTTCGCGCTCGTGCTCCAGGATCAGGAAGCGCTCGCCATGGACCTCTAACAACTGCCGTAGGACGAAGTAGGGGTAGGCGTCGTCGGTGAAGATCAGCCGATCGATGTCGTGGAGCTGCCCCAGGTCCCCCTCCCTCGCGCCTCGCACGGTCACGGCCGCCTCACTCCTTCGAGCGGATTGCTGCACAGCTTGACCTTCCGTCGAGTTGACTCCCGCTTCGCACAAAATCCGTACTGGTAACGTTCTTTGACGCGCCGTCAGCCCTGACGGATGCTAGTCTTGTATCCTTTCGAGTGTCGATGCGAGAGGCCGGTCGAGAGCATGCTGACCCCCGTGGACGACATGCCCTCCGGGCCAGTGAAGGTCGCAGACATCGCCAGAGACAGCGTCAGGAACAGCGAGGCCCCCTGGGACTCGTTCAACGCTTTGGAATACCTCAACGAGAACTACCTTCGGCTGCAGCAGGAGGACCGGCTGATCCTCACCGCGGTGCGGGATCACTTCGGCGCCCACTTCCAGCGCCATGGCGGCGGCGGCCTGCGCGGCCTCGACGTCGGCGCCGGCACCAACCTCTACCCGTCCCTGGCGATGCTGCCGTGGTGCTCGCGGATCACGCTGTTCGAGCGGGCCCCGGGCAATGTGGCGTGGCTGCGCGGCGAGGTCGCAGGGTACGGACGGAACTGGGACGCGTTCTGGCGGCTGCTGGCTGAACACCCGGCCTACCAGGGCATTGACGACCCGCGAGCGCTGCTGAGCGGGGCCGCCGAGGTGGTCCAGGGGGACCTCTTCGCCCAACTGCCCGAGCGCGGTGCCGATGTCGGCACCATGTTCTTCGTGGCGGAGTCGCTCTCCACCGAGCGGGAGGAGTTCGTCAAGGCGGTCAACGTGTTCGTCCGGGCGCTGCGCCCGGGGGCCCCGTTCGCGGTGGCGTTCATGGAGAACTCGGACGGTTCCGACGTCGGGGAGTTGCACTTCCCGGCGTGCAGGATCGTCACGAACGACGTCGTGGACTGCCTGCGCGGCCACGCGGCGGACGGCCTACAGGTCAACCGGATCGAGATCCCGGGTGAGCTGAAGTTGCGCGACGGGCCCACCTGCATGCTGCTGGCTCTGGGGCAGATCCGGTAGTGCGCCGGGCGCCGGAGGAGTGGTCGGCAGCTCCAAGCGAACGCACGTCGCTCAGGTGTGCAGGGGCAGGCGTACGTCGGATCCGGTTAGCGGCCGCACAACCCCGCCCTCGGCAGGCTTGACACCTCCAGATAGGCAGCTCTGATTTCTCCGCGGGAGTTCGAGGCGTCACAAGGCCGCGTTGCCCTGCCGTCCTGGCACACTGGCGGGCCATGAGCGAGTCAACGACCCGGCCCGGCCCCGATGCCGTGGTCGTCGGGGCCGGAGTATCCGGACTGACCACCGCCGTGTGCCTGGCCGAGGCGGGTCTGCGGGTACGCGTCGACACCTGCCTGCCAGTGTCGAAGACCTCGTCGGTTGCGGCCGGGGCGATGTGGGATCCGTACCTCGTGGAACCGCTGGACCGGGTGCTGTCCTGGAGCGCTGCCTCGTTGGCCGAATTCCGCTTGCTGGCCGGTGATC
Organism: Kitasatospora sp. NBC_01266; assembly: GCF_036242395.1. Taxonomy (NCBI): domain Bacteria; kingdom Bacillati; phylum Actinomycetota; class Actinomycetes; order Kitasatosporales; family Streptomycetaceae; genus Kitasatospora; species Kitasatospora sp. NBC_01266. The sequence goes on from NZ_CP108458.1 coordinate 4,850,882, forward strand.
CGCAGACCACCGGGGTGCGAATCCGCGCAGGGACGCACGAGTCGCGGCTGCCCTGTGTGGAGCCGGCTTGGACGGCCTTGGTCGATGCTGAACCCTGTGCCATCGAGGACCTGCGGACCGGCTACGTCACCGGATGGTGGTATCGCGCTCCGGTGATCGACATGCCGGACTATCTCGACTATCTGCTGCGACGTCTGGCACTGGCCGGCGGCTGGTTGCAGCGGCGTGCCTACGTTTCGCTGGCAGAGGCGCTGACCGAGGCGCCGGTCGTGGTGAACTGCTCGGGGGCCGGAGCGCGCGACCTGGTCCCCGATCACGAGGTTGCGCCGTCTCGGGGTCGGTTGGTCGTGGTGGAGAACCCCGGCATCACGACCTTCTTCTGCGACGACACGCCCAACGCGGAAGAACTCGTGTACATCTTCCCGCACACCGACACGGTGGTGCTCGGCGGGACTTCCGATTTCGGCGTTGGCGAGTTGACCGAGGATCCGCTGAGTGCGCGCGCGATTCTGCAGCGTTGCATGGCCGTTGAGCCGCTGCTTCGCGGCGCTAAGGTGATCGGGGAACGGATGGGTCTGCGTCCGTTGCGGTCCCAGGTACGGCTGGGGGAGGAGCGGCCCGGCTCCGGGCAGCGGCTGCTGCACAACTACGGGCACGGTGGCGCGGGTGTCACGCTGTCCTGGGGGTGCGCGAGGGAGATCGAGCGTCTGGTGCTGGGCTGGGGCTGAGTCGAGGTCACTGTCGGATCTGCCACGTGCGGCGGTGCTCGGCGATTCCGGACTCCGCTGCGCGTCGGTAGAGGTACAGGACGGTCCGACCGGTCAAGGCTGCCGCAAGGACTGCCGTCCAGGGCCAACTGGGCAGATGGGCGGCCACCATGACAACGCAGACCATCGGCAGGAAGCAGGTAAGGGCGGCCAGTGACGCCGCGGTGAAGCTCCACCGGAACCGGTGGGCGATGGAGAACTCGGAGCGCTCGTACACCACGAGGGCGGCGCTGAGGAAAGCACCGGTGACGACGGCGGACCAGCGGGATCCGGTGACCTGGGCGTAGGTGATGGGGAGCGAGGCGAGGAACGGGAGGACGCCGCCGTACTCCGACAGCACGTTCCCCCATTTCATGATCTTCCCAAAGGCGTTGGAGCGGATACGGGCGAGCTCTCCCGCAGCGCTCGCGTAGATGATCAGTGACATCGTGGTGGCAAAGGTGGCGCCGATCAGCAGCAGGCGGACGTCGTCGGGATACCGCTCCGAGGCGAACGAGAGGCCCAGCAGGAAGGTGATGGCGGCCAGGATCGAGCCGGAGAAGGCGATTCCCGCTGCGGCCTCGCCGGACTGCAGTTGAGCCGGATCGTCGCGTTCGAACCGGGAGATCTCGAACGCAAGCTCGCCGGAGAGCATTGCGATCGCAGTCACCGCATGGTCGCTGGGAGCCAGTGACTCGGCCACCTGCTCCCAGCGGGAGACCGGGACGAGGTGTCTGGCGTCCGGGTCCACATATTCCACTCTGATCTTGTGCTGGTAGTACAGCTGCGGCTGCCGGCCCGCCACGTCGGCGGGTAGTGCCCGAGTTGCTATGAAGCCGCAGGAGAGCAGGAGCCTGGCGATCGGCTCGTCGGTCAACCCGGCGACCGCCGAGATCGTCCCGCCGTCGGTCTCGGTAGCGCCGACCGAGCGGAGCACGTATTCGAGCAGGCTCCTGGCGACTCCGCGTTTGCGGCACTTGTGGCTCACCGCGATGGATGAGAGCCGGACATGGCCGGGCAGCGGCTTTTCGACGGCTAGGTAGCCCGCGAGAGTGCCGTCCAGCACTGCTACCCAGACGCGCTTCTCCCACAGGGCCTTCTCCAGCAGCGCGGGCGTGCCGACGGCCCCGCTGAGCGCAGTCGCGCCCAGGGCCAGCAGCGGCCCGAGGTCCTCGGGTCGGCCGGCTCTTGTACTCGGCGCCATCGCGGTTTGTTCCTCTCCCCGGAGGTGCGGTGTGAAGCGGAGCCAGCCTCTCGCCCCTGAAGCGCAGGCGGCAAGACCGTAGCCGGAACGGATTCTGACGATGCGTCGGAGAAGGGTGGCAAGTCATGCATATTTGAGTGGGTCTCGCAGCTCGGAGCGTCCGAATATCCGGAGCTTGCAAGCGAGAGGTGAAACGGGCGCATCCGCGCGGCTGCTGGTGGAGATCCGGGGGCGGTCCGGTGCTCCAGTGGCGCGAGCAACTCATCGCCGACGAGGACGTGCTGTCGAGCCAGGTGGCCAACCAGGAGAACGCGGACGCGTTCGAGGACCTGGCCGTCGCCCTCATCGACGACCGACGCTGGCAGTCGCTGCTGTGAGCCGTAGGGGGCTTGATGGATACCACTTTCCGGGAGGTCGGGTGCGGACCTCGGAGCACCCGGCCGGCCAGGCCGTCTCACCCGACCTGCTGCTGTCGCGCGCGGTGCTCACCGAGGGCCGGCTGCTGCAGGCCTCGGTCCGGGTGCGGATCGCCTCCGCCGGCGGGAGTCTGCGGCTGCCCTGGGGTCACTACCTGGCCTGGCCTGGCCTGGCCCGGCACCGCGGAGCAGGCTGGGTGACTGGTGGGTGCCGACCTGGTGGACGGTCACCTGTCGCCCGACGGTACCCCCGCACCGGCCGCCTGGACCTCGGGCGATCGCCGAGCGGCTGCTGACCGAGCTGCAGGGCCGGCCCGCGCTGGACCGCCGGGCGCCGTTCAGGTCCCGCCGCACCCGGCTACGCCGGACGGTCACCCGGGCCGATCCGGACGGCCCCGGGCCGGGCATGCTCTTCACCATCGAGGACGGCACGCCGCGTGATCTGGGCGGGTCTGGAGGCCTGTCCCGGCTTCACCCGACAGTGGGCGGCCACCGTGCAGCGGATCCGGGGCCACCTGGAGCTGCAGGCGATCGGCCTGCCGGCGCACTCCTACCAAGGGGGCTGAACAGCAGCTCGGCGTCAATGTCCGGACGGTGGCGAAGCGGGTCCAGCGTTTCGAGGACCTCTGGGCAGTCGCTCAGCCCCCTGGTGAACACACCGTTTAGACTGCTGAGGACCTTTGGCCGGCCAGTCCAGCTCGAGCCGGTGCCCCGCAGCAGTGCTCAGGAGTGTGCCCGTCGTGACCGAGACCGCCGTAGAGAGCTCCGCTGACGTCATCGTGGTCGGCGCCGGGCCGGCGGGCTCGACCACCGCGTACTACCTGGCCCAGGCCGGGCTCGACGTGCTGCTGCTGGAGAAGACGGCGTTCCCGCGCGAGAAGGTGTGCGGCGACGGGTTGACCCCGCGCGCCACCAAGCAGCTGGTGGACATGGGCATCGACGTCTCCACCGCGAACGGCTGGCTGCACAACAAGGGCCTGCGGATCATCGGCGGCGGGGTCCGGCTGGAGCTGGACTGGCCGGAGCTGTCCTCGTTCCCCGACTACGGGCTGGTGCGCAAGCGGGCCGACTTCGACGAGCTGCTGGCCCGGCAGGCCGAGAAGGCCGGCGCCCGGCTGTACGAGCGGTGCAACGTCAGCGGGCCGATCCTGGACGAGCGCACCGGGCGGATCACCGGGGTGACCGCCAAGCTCGGCGAGGAGAAGCGCGAAGTCTCCTTCCACGCTCCGCTGGTGGTGGCCGCCGACGGCAACTCCACCCGGCTCTCGCTGGCCATGGGCCTGCACCGGCGCGAGGACCGCCCGATGGGCGTGGCCTACCGGACGTACTTCACCTCGCCGCGCGGCTCGGACGACTACCTGGAGTCCTGGCTGGAGCTGTGGGACACCCGTGGCGGTGAGAAGAAGCTGCTGCCCGGCTACGGCTGGATCTTCGGCATGGGTGACGGCACCTCCAACGTGGGCCTGGGCATCCTCGACTCCTCGCCCGCCTTCGGCGAGCTGGACTGGCGCGAGGTGCTCAAGTCCTGGTGCGCGAGCATGCCGGCCGAGTGGGGCTACACCCCCGAGAACATGACCGACCCGATCCGCGGCGCGGCGCTGCCGATGGCCTTCAACCGGCAGCCGCACTACACCCGCGGCCTGCTGCTGGTGGGTGACGCGGGCGGCCTGGTCAACCCGTTCAACGGCGAGGGCATCGCCTATGCGATGGAATCGGGCCAGATCGCCGCGCGCACCATCGTGCAGGCGCAGGCCCGGGTCACCGACGGCGGCCGGGAGCGCGCGCTGCACGCCTACCCCGCGACGCTCAAGGACGTCTACGGCGGCTACTACACGCTGGGCCGGGCCTTCGTGAAGCTGATCGGCAACCCGAAGGTGATGCAGCTGGCGGCGCAGCGCGGGCTGACCCACCCGATGCTGATGCGGTTCACCCTCAAGCTGCTGGCGAACCTGACGGACCCGCAGGGCGGGGACGCGATGGACCGGATCATCAACGGGCTGGCGCGGGTGGCGCCCAACGCCTGACGCCTGACGCCTGACGCCTGACGCCTGACGGCTGTCAGGCGGTCGTCCCGTCGCAGGGCAGCGGCTGCTGCACCGGCGGTTGGCCCTGCCTCTGCCCCTGCCCCTGCGCGAAGCGCTCCAGCAGGGTGCCGAGCAGCCGTTGCTCGTCCGGCTCCAGGCAGCTGAGCAGCTGCTGCTCCACCCGCTCGGCGGCGAGCAGGATCCGGGTCAGCAGCGCCTCGCCGGCCGGGGTGATGGCGACGGCGTGGGCCCGGCGGTCGGTGGGGTGCGGGGTGCGGGCGGCCAGGCCGCGCGCCTCCAGGTCGTCCACGCTGCGCACCATCGAGGACTTGTCGCTGCTCACCCGCAGCATCAACTGGCGCTGGGTCTGCGGGCCGTGGCGGCCGAGCTGCATCAGGATGCCGGCCAGGCGGTTCTCGATGCCCAGCGGCTCGAGCTCCGCCGCGAAGGCCTGGGCGGCGCGGCCGTGGGCCCGGCGCAGATTCATGCCCAGGGTCGGGTACTCGTCGGCGTTCATCACGCCTGAGTATAGTGCTGAGCGAAGATGGTTTCAGATGAGACTATCTCACTCGGGACATTATTAGAGGGATACTCATGCCGCGTCGATGGCCGCTCCTCGCACTGCGCACCACGACGATCGCCGTCGCCGTACTGGCGCTGGTCCAGCCCGTGCTCGCCGGCGGCTTTCTGCAGGGGTACTACCCGCTGCTGAAGGCGCATCAGATCGCCGCGATGATCCTGGCCACCTTCGTGCTGCTCTCGGTGGTCGCCGCGCTGCTGGCCTGGCGGCTGTCCGGCGTCCTGGCCAGGATCGCGGTGCTGTACGCGGTGCTGCTGGTGCTCTGCGCGGCGCAGATCACCCTCGGCTTCTCCCGGGTGCTGCTGATCCACATACCGCTCGGGGTCGCCATCTTCGCCCTCTGTGAGAAGTTCGCGGTGGACGCCTGGAAGGCCGGGGCCACCGCATGAGCATCGACCGGCGGCGCTTCCTGACGGCCGGTGCCGGAGTGCTCGGCGCGGGCGCGCTGCTCGGCAGTGCCCCGTTCCTGGACCGGCTGATACCCGGCGGGCAGCCGGGCCTGCTGGTCGCCAGCGGGCTGCCGCTGCCCCCGAGCTACCAGGCGCGGTTGCCGATCCCGTCGGTGCTCAGGCCGACCAGTACGGACGCCACCACCGACTACTACCAGGTCACCGCGCAGGTCGCCCAACTCCAGCTGCTGCCGGACCGGACCACCGAAGTCTGGGCCTACCAGGGCAGTTTCCCCGGACCGACCATCGAGTCCCGCTCCGGGCGCCGCACCGTGGTGACCCACCGCAACCAGCTGCCGCACCCCACCGTGGTCCACCTGCACGGCGGCCACACCCCGCGCGAGAGCGACGGCTACCCGCTGGACCTGATCACCCCGAGCGGCGGCACCGTCGCCGCGATGGCGGGGATGGCGGGGATGCCCGGCATGGGTACCGCCACTGGGCAGCCGCAGCGCGACTACACGTACCCGATGAACCAGCGCGCCGCGACCCTCTGGTACCACGACCACACCATGGGCTTCACCGGCCCGAACGTCTACCGCGGCCTGGCCGGCTTCCACCTGGTGCGCGACGACGAGGAGTTGGCGCTCGGCCTGCCGCAGGGCCCGCGCGAGCTGCCGCTGATGATCACCGACCGGGCCTTCACGGCGGACGGCGGCTTCGCCTACCCCGCGCTGGACCCGGACCAGGGCCGGCCCGGTGTCACCGACCCGTACATGAACGGTGTGCTGGGCGACGTGATCCTGGTGAACGGCGCCCCCTGGCCGGCCGCCGAGGTGGACCGGGCCCGCTACCGGCTGCGGCTGCTGAACGCCTCCAACGCCCGCCGCTACCGCCTCGAACTCGATCCCCAACCGCCGGGCGGCGGCGGCCTGGTGCAGATCGGCTCGGACGGCGGCCTGCTGGAGCGGCCCCTCGCGCAGGACGCGCTGGAGCTGGCCCCGGCCGAACGCTTCGACGTGGTGGTCGACTTCGCGCGCTACCGGCCCGGCACCCGGGTCCGGCTGGTCAACCGGCTGGGCAGCGGCTCGACGGCCGAGGTGATGTGCTTCGACATCGGCACCGCGACCGTCACCGACGACTCCCGGGTGCCCGACCGGCTGACCACCATCGAACGGCTCGACCCGGCAACGGCGAAGACGACCCGCACCTTCACCTTCCAGCGCGGCGGCCAGGGGTGGACGATCAACGGCGAGAGCTACCGGCCGGGCCGCGCGCTGGCCCGGCCCCGGCTGGGCGACGTGGAGATCTGGCGCTTCGTCACCGACTTCCACCACCCGGTCCACCTGCACCTGGACCCGTTCCAGGTGCTCAGCCGCAACGCCGCGGCGCCCGGCCCGTACGACCTCGGCTGGAAGGACACCGTGGACGTGCTGCCCGCCCAGGGGGTGGAGGTGGCGGTGCGGTTCACCGACTACGCGGGGAACTTCATGCTGCACTGCCACAACCTGGAGCACGAGGACATGGCGATGATGGCGGAGTTCGCCACGGTCGGCTGATCCGGTTTCGGGGGTCGGCTTCGCGTGGGGCCGACCCCCGGACCGGTCAACGGTTGCTGATCTTCACCGACTTGATGTTCACCGGCAGGGTCGGGAACCCGTCACCGGGCCCGTTCTGGTCGTCCTCGCCACCGGCGGCGATCTTCTGCAGCACGTCCATGCCGCCCGTGATGGTGCCGAACGGGGTGTAGGCGGCGGGCAGTTTGGTGTCCTTCCAGACGAAGAAGAACTGGCTGCCGTTGGTGTTCGGGCCCGCGTTGGCCATCGCCACCGTGCCCGCCGGGTAGGTGGCGCCGGTCAGGTTCTCGTCGTTGAAGGAGTAGCCGGGGCCGCCGCTCCCGGTGCCGGTCGGGTCGCCGCACTGCAGCACGAAGATGCCCTGGGTGGTGAGGCGGTGGCAGTGCGTTCGGTTGAAGTAGTCGTGGTCCGCCAGGAACCGGAACGAGAAGGTGGTGCACGGCGCGGCCGTGGTCAGCGCCTGGAAGGTGATCGCACCCTGGTCGGTGCGCAGCGTCGCGTGGTACGGCTTGGCGGCCTCGGTCGCGTCGAAGACCGGGATGCCCTTGAAGCGGTCGGCCGGAACGGCCTTCGTGAAGCCGCAGTTGGGAGCGGTCGCCGGCACCGCCGCGGCGGCCGGCGCGGCGACCGCGGCCGGCTTGGCGTTCTGCGTCACGGTGCTGGTGGCGGCGGAGGCGGCGCTGGTCGCGCAGAGCACCAGGGTGGCAGCGGCGGCTGCGGCGGCGAGACGGGTACGGCGGGCCATGGGATGACCTCTCGGGAGATGACGGTGTGTCATGCGCACAACTTCATGCCCAACTGCCCCGTAGTCATTCTCCTGAAACGCTGACCGCGAACGAACGTTCGTGTCAGGATGTGCGCCCGTGCGCCTCATCAACCGCGACTTCACCCTGCTCTGGGCCGGCCAGTCGATCTCCCAGACCGGTGACTACGTCTTCGACACCACGCTGACCCTCTGGGTCGGCACCGAGCTGCTCAAGGGCAGCCGGCTGGCCCCGCTGGCGGTCTCCGGCCTGCTGGTCACCGTCGCGGTGGCCACGCTGCTGGTCGCGCCCATCGCCGGGGTGTTCGTCGACCGGTGGGACCACCGGCGCACCATGCTGGGCAGCGACCTGATCCGGGCGGTGCTGATCGGCGCGGTCTCGGTGCTCGCCTTCCTGCCGAGCGGGACGCTGCCGAGCGGGGTGGTCGTGGCCGCGGTCTACCTGGCGGTCTTCCTGAACGCGGCGGTCTCGCAGTACTTCAACCCCGCGCGCTTCGCGATCATCGGTGAGGTGGTGCCGAGCGAGCTGCGCACCAAGGCGGCCGGGATCGGGCAGTCCACCCAGGCGATCTCCGGGATCCTCGGCCCGCCGCTGGCCGCCCCGCTGCTCTTCACCGCCGGGGTGCAGTGGGCGCTGGTGCTCAACGCGCTCTCGTACCTGGGCTCCTTCCTGCTGGTCGGCGCGGTCCGCACCGAGCGGCGCGCCGCGCCCGGGGAGCCGGGCGGGCGCGAGCGGGCGAGCGTGCTGGGCGAACTGCGGGACGGTCTGCGGATGGCGCTGGGCAATCCGGTGGTCCGGGCCCTGCTCTGGGTGATCGCGCTGGTCTCGGTCGGCATCGGCGCGCTGAACACCGTCAACGTCTTCTTCCTGCAGGTCAACCTGCACAGCGACGTGAAGTGGTTCGGCACGCTGGAGACGGCGCTGGGCCTGGGCACCCTGCTCGGCGCGGTGCTGGCCACCCCGCTGTCGACCAGGTACGGCTACCGCCGCACCTTCCCGCTCGCCCTGGTCGCGATGGGCGTCCTGCTGTTCGGCTATGCCCGGATGGGCGCGTACTGGCCCGCGCTGGCGCTGCTCGCGGTGCTGGGCGTGGTGCTGGCGCTGGTGAACGCCGGGTTCGCCCCGCTGCTGATCGACGCGACGCCCAAGGAGTACCTCGGCCGGGTCTTCTCGGTGGTCAACCCGGTCCAGCAGGTCGCCAACGTGCTCGGGATGGCCCTGGCGGGCTGGCTGGCGAGCACCGTGCTGCACGGCTTCCACGGCCGGGTCGGCGGGCTGCACGTGGGTGGCTACGACACCGTGCTCACCGGCTCGGCGCTGCTGGTGGTGGCGGGCGGGGCGTACGCCGTGCTGGGGCTGCGGGAGCCGGTGGCGGTGCCCGTGGCGGTGGCGGTGGCCGAGGAAGCGGGCTGACCGGCGGCCGGGCCGCTACTCGTCCAGGTGGGCGAGCATCAGGTTGGGGTCCTCGGCGGTGAGGTAGGCCGCGCTCATCACGTAGACGGTGTGGCCGCGCAGTGCGATCGAGGTGGGGTTCTGCAGGCCGTCGGCCGGGGTCAGCACGATGGAGTGGGTGCCGTCGGGCTGGACCAGGGCGACCTCGCCGGGGGCGTTGAGGGCGGCCAGGAGCTGGTCGCCGTGGCCGGTGAAGGCGAAGTCGTCGATGCCGGTCAGGCCGGTGGCCTCGGTGCGGACCGTGCCGGCCCGGCCGCCGGGCAGGATCGGGATGCGCAGGACGGTGCCCCGGTCCAGGTTGGTGGCCCAGACGGCCCCGTTGTGGACCTTCAGGCCGTTGGCGCCGAGGAATCCGGTGGCGGCCAGCTCGGGGGCGGTGGACCAGGCGGTGGCGGTGCCGCCGCTGGTCGGCACGCTCCAGATGGTGCCGAGCACCGAGTCGGTGACGTAGAGGGTGTGGGTGCGCGCGTCCAGGGCCAGGCCGTTGGGCAGGCCGTCGGCGGGCAGCGCGGCGATCCGCTGCGGGGTGCCGCCGGGGCGCAGCCGCCAGACGCCGGTGAGGTCGGGCGTGCCGGTGGCGTAGAGGAAGTACAGGGTGCCGTCCTGGGCGCGGACGATGCCGACGGTGAGCGGGAAGCCCAGGGCCGGGGTGTGCACGCCGCCGTCGGCGGGCGCGGGCATGGTGGCCAGGATCCGGACGGTGCCGTTGCGGGTGACCTCGGCGACCTGGCGGCCCTTGGCGAAGGTGACGTACGCGGCGCCGCCCGGCGCCAGCGCGATGTTCTCCGGGGTCTGGCCCTTGGCCAGGTCGAAGTGCACGGCGATCCGCGCGTCGCCCAGCGGCGTACTGGCGGCCGACGCCGACGCCGGGGTGAGGGTGGTGACGACGGCGGCGACCAGTGCGGCGGCCGAAACGGCGGTCCTGGAGAGCTTCTTGAGCATGGTTCCTTCTTCTGGGTCAGTGGGTGTTGACCGGAGTCCCGACTGGAGCGGTGTCGTGGGTGATGAGTTGGGCGAGCAGGGCCAGCGCGGCCTGTGAGGGCGAGCCGGCCGCCGTGGTGCCGACCAGGATGTCCGGGCCGGGGCCGTGGCTCAGGGTCTGCTGGGTGACGGTCAGCGGGCCGACCAGCGGGTGCCGCATCCCGTACGTGGCGATGTGGCCGGCCTTGACCCGGTGGTCGGCCCACATGGTGGCGAACTCCGGGCTCTTCGAGCTCAGTTCGCCGATCAGCGCGTGCAGCGCCGGGTCGTCCGGGTACTGTCCCGCCCGCAGTCGCAGCGTCCCGACGGCCGCTCTGGCCTTGCTCGGCCAGTCCGCGTACAGCTCGCGGGTGTGCGAGTCGAGGAACACCAGCCGTGCCATGGCGGGGCGTTCGGCCGGCCGGTCCGGGGCGTCGGGGTGCAGGTGCCCGGCGAACAGCGCGTGGCCCAGGCGGTTCCACGCCAGCACGTCACTGCGGCGGCCGACCACGATCGCCGGCAGGTCCGGCATCCCGTCCAGCAGTTGGCGGGCCGCCTCGACCACTCGCTCCGGGCCGGGCCGCCTGCCCCGGCCGCGAGGCTGGCGCGCGTTGGCCAGGTCGTGCAGGTGTCGCCGCTCCGACTCGTCGAGCCGCAGCGCGCGGGCGATCGCGTCCAGCACCTGGGGCGAGGCGTTGAGCGAGTGCCCCTGCTCCAGCCGGGTGTAGTACGAGGCGCTCACGCCGGCCAGCAGCGCCAACTCCTCGCGCCGCAGCCCCGGAACCCGTCGCCGCTCCCCGTAGGTGGGCACCCCGGCCTCCTCGGGCCGCAGTTGGGAGCGCCGCGCCTGGAGGAAGTCGCCGAGCCGCACGGTTCGCGCTGTTGCGTTCATGCGTCGAGTATTGGCCGAAGGTGAGCGGTACTGCCTGCCACTGTCGGGGATAGGCAGCACATGCGGGACGCCCGCCGGCGGGAGCGCGGCGGGCGTAGGGGAGGTCGGAATGGCCGACTTCCGGTGTTAGGTGGCGGTGCCCGGTGGCCGGATCGCCTGGGCGAGGCGGAGGACCTCGATCGGGAGCAGCGGGCGGAACTGGACCAGGACGGTTCCGGCGGGGGTGATCCGCCAGCCGCTGGAGAGGTCGGGGATGTCGACCTCCGCGTCGTCCAGGGCGGTGGTCAACTCGTCGAGGGCGGAGGCGGCTTGACGGTGGGCGCGGAGGTTCATCGCGCGCTCACCAGCCACTTGGCGTCGACCTCCCACTCCGGGCCGCCGCGTTCGGGGCGCAGGTAGACGAGTTGGCCGGTGCGGTCCATGAAGACGCCGGTCCGCCGGTTGAGCGTGTCGTGGACCAACTCGCCGTGTCTGGCGGGGGAGTAGGGGTGCTCGGGCGGCTTCACAGTGCCGTCGTCGCGGACCGTGGGGTAGGCGGGCGCGAGTCGGAGCAGCGCTTCGGGGCGGCCCCCGCAGTCGGCCGGGCACTCGCACGAGGGGAGGCTGCGGTCGAAGACGGGAGGTGGGGGTGCGTAAGTCTGATGATCAGTCATATCTGACTCTCCGTGCGCTTGCTGGGGGCGAATCTCACGATCCGTGTACCTAGCGTGGCGCTGTGCAGCTGGCATCGCCAGGGGGGAAGCCTTCAATCGGCCAGGTCTTGAACGAAGGAGTGGCCATGCCGGCTCCGAAAGAACTTGATCCCACCGGGGTACCTATGGGAACTGCCACCCCTGACCTGAGCGCTGCGGTGTGGCGCAAGTCCAGCCACAGCGGCACGACGCAGAACGACTGCGTCGAGGTCGCCACCGGCTTCCCCGGCCTCCTCCCCGTGCGCGACTCCAAGGACCCCGCAGGTCCCGCCCTGGTCTTCCCCGCAGCCGCGTTCGCCGCCTTCGTCACCCATGTCAAGCGCGGCGATCTGGCATGACGAAGTCCCCGGAGCCACGCCCTGGCGGGTGACTCCGAGGACCTCGTGAAGGCTGGTCAGCCCATCGTCTTCTGACCGTCGATGGCCTCGCGGATGATGTCGGCGTGGCCCGCGTGCTGGGCGGTCTCGGCGATGACGTGCAGCAGCACGCGCCGCACCGACCAGCTGGCGCCGGGCTCGAACCACGGGGCCTCGGGCAGCGGGTGACTCTCGTTCAGGTCCGCCTGGGAGGACAGCAGGCCGTCGGTCTGCTTCGCCACGGCGTCGTACTCGGCCAGCAGCTCGGCCAGCGTCTCGCCGGGCTCCATGCGGAAGCTGGCCAGGTGGTCCTCGAAACCGCCGGTCATCGCGCTGGCGCCGTGCCGCGTGAAGTCGAACCAGCGCTTCTCGACGCGCGTCACGTGCTTGATCAGCCCGGCCAGGCAGAGCGCGCTCGGGGTCGGCGTGAGCGCGGCCTGCTCGTCGGTCAGGCCCTGCGCGGTGTAGCGCAGGAAGTTGCGGTGCTTGTCCAGCGTGGCCAGCAGGTCGGCGTGCTCGCCGGTGATGGTGTTCTCGGTCGCGGTCATGATTTTCGGCCTCTCCTCGTCGTTGTTCCGGGCCCTTCACGGAAGACGTTACGAGGCGTAGAGGACAGGGACTGTCCGCAATCGCCGGTGAGTTTCGGCGAGCTGACCTGATCCCGCCGCTCCCCGACCCCCGAGAGTGCCCCCGGGGGTCGGTTCCGCGGCTGCGCGCCCTATGCCCGGCGGGCGTCGGTGATCAGGGCGGGGGTGGTGCCGAGCCACCAGGTGGGGTTGGCGGTGCCGTCGGTGGTGCGGCCGTCGCTGTGGACGTAGTGCCGCACATCGCGGCCCGGCTCGGCGAACTCGCCGTTCAGGGCGCGCTCGACCCACTCGGCGCCGAACCGGAAGACCTCGGCGGCGGCGCCGCCCAGCGGGTGGAACTCGTTCTCGTAGACGCGCATCTCCTTGGGTGCGCGGACCCGCTCGTAGTTGGCCAGTGCCTGCTCCAGCACGGTGAGTTCGTCGAACTCGCCGATGCCGTAGAGGACCGGGCAGGTGATCTCCTGGACCAGGTCGCCCAGCGGCATCCGGGCGACCAGCTCCGAGTCGAAGGCGTCCTCGTCGGTGTAGCCGGCCATGAACATGTAGTTGTTCTTGAAGGTCGGCTGGGCGCGCTCGAAGATGGTGCTGAAGTCGCCGGTGACGGCCTCGAAGGCGGCCAGCGCGGCCAGGCGGCGGTCGGTGGCGGCGGCGCGCGAGCCCCAGTAGCCGCTCATCGAGATGCCGAACATGCCGATCCGGGCCGCGTCGACCTCGGGCAGCGAGGCCAGGTGGTCGATGTAGCGGCTGATCGCGCGCTCGTAGTTGGTGAGGTCGACGGTCAGCCCGTTGGCCCGGCTCTCGCCCTGGCCCGGACCCTCGATGGACAGGGCCACGATGCCGCGCGAGGTGTAGTACCGCTCGGCCGCGTAGATGTAGTCCTCCTTGATCATGTCCATCCCCGGGCCGAGGATCACCGCGGGGGCGTTGCGGACCTCGCCGGCCGGCAGGTGCAGCAGGGCGAAGATCTGCTTGCCCTCGAAGTCGAGGACGACGCGGCGCACCCGGTTGTCGCGCAGCGCGCCCAGCCGCTCGACGCAGTGGTTGGCGTGCTCGCGGAAGGCGAGCTTGCGCGGGTCGGTGGCGTCGAAGATCGAGTACTGCGCGCGGCCCCACATCACCGAGGCGCGCACGTACAGGTCGGCGGCGGTCTGGGCGAAGCCGCCGCGCTCGTGGTGGGCGGCGCGCTCCTCGGCCTGGCCGGCGATGGTGGCCCACGCCTTGGGCAGCATCACGCCGCTCTGCACCAGGTCGAAGACCTTGTCGAAGTCGGTGTGGTCGTGGCCCAACTGCTCCAGGGTGCCCTTGGCCTGGGGGTGCAGGGCGTCGAAGCCGCCCTGGGCGAGGGCGATGTCCAGGGCCCAGCTCTGGCCGGTGGAACGAACAGTCATGACAGGTTTCCCCTCTCGAGAAATGAACGGGTACCCGGCGTTGCCTAAGTACTTAATCATTAAGTACTTAGGCTAGGCTGGTTGTCAACTCACCACCGCCCACACCACGGAGACCCGCCGATGCCCGAACCGCAGCCCACCCCCGGCCCCACCCGCGACCAGGCCCTCGACCAACTGGCCCGCGCCGCCTACAGCCTCAGCGCCGCCGACTCCCGCCTGCGCGGACGCGCCACCCGCACCCCCGGCGCGCTCTCCCTCACCCACGCCCGCGCCCTGCGCGTGCTGGCCGAGGCCGGCCCGCTGCCGATCGGCCAACTCGCCGCCGCCACCGAGACCACCGGGGCCGCCACCACCCAGCTGGTCAACGGCCTGGCCGCCGCCGGCTACGTCAGCCGCGAACGCCCGGCAGGCGACAAGCGGTCGGTCCTGGTCGCCCTCACCGACGCGGGCCGCCGCCGCCACGACGAGCGCCAGGCCGCGCTGACCCAGGCCCTCGATGCCGCACTCGCCCACCGCGATGTTCGGGCCTTGGACGTGGCGACTGACGTGCTGCGGCAGCTGGTTGCCATCTATGACGAGCTCTGAGCGAGCCGCGACGCGTACCAGGCGGTCTCGGTGATGACGTGCAGCGGCACCCGCCGCGCCGAGCAGCGGGCGCCCTGCTCGAACCAAGGCGGCTCGGGCAGCGGGTGGCTCTCGTTCAGGTCCGCCCGCGAGGAGAGCAGGCCGTCGTTCTGCTTCGCCACGGCTTCGTACTCGGCCAGCAGCTTGGCCAGCGTCTCGCCGGGCTCCATCCGGAGGCCGGCCAGGTGGTCCTCGAAGCCGCCGGTCATGGCGCCGGCGCCGTGCAGGGCGAAGTTGAACCACCGCTTCTTCGGGGGCGACAGCCCCTAGCGGCGCAGCGCGGCAGGGTCGAGGTTGAGCGGGAAAGGCTCGGTCAGGGCGGTGCTCTCGCCGATCTGGACCAGACGGTCGGTGTAGGCGCCGCGCTCAAGCTGGCCGAGGTAGAGGCGGGGAGTGGGTTCGAGTTCGAGTCGCCAGTAGTGCGGAATACCCGCAGCCGCATACAGGGCGGGCTTCATCTTCTTGTCGGTGACGCGAGTGGAGGGCGAGGCGATCTCGATGGCCACGACGATGCCGTGCGCGCTCAGCGTGGTGCCGGCATCAGCGGCGGCGTCGGCGTCCGCCACGACCAGGTCGGGGATGAGCAGGCCGTCGGGAACGATGACGTTGACCGCCTCCAGCACCTCGAACGGTGCGCCGCACGCCTCGATGGCGGCGTCCAGGATCGCCCAGAGGCGGGAGCTGGCCCGCTGGTGGGGAACGCCGGGGTTCGGGCTCATCAGGAGTGCTCCCCCGACCAGCTCGACACGATGGCGGGTGTCTTCGGGCAGAGCCAGGACGTCTTCCACGGTCCAGGGCCCGCTGTGGTCAGCGGTGGCAACGCTCACGGTCCTTTCACCTCCTCTTGGCACCCGCCCTCATTGTCCCTGGCGGGACGCTGGAGCGGTACCGGCACTCGGGTTGTTCGCCGAGGGACCCGGGGCTGAGTCGGGTCCGGCCCGCGCGCGGCGACCAGAGCGCTTCGCGTCCGCGTACCGGCGCCGACGAGCGGCAGCCTACAGCGGCAAAGCAGTTGATCACCGGCGCGCAGCTGCGGAACGATGATCGGATCGACGGCCCCCGACGGACGGACCTCGCATGCGAAGCGCTTCACAAGCAGGCCGCTCGTCGTTGGCCGACCTGCCGCTGCTCGCGGTGGCCGTGGTGTGGGGCTCCAGCTTCCTCGTGGTGAAGCATCTGGCCACGCCCGACACCGTGGTGGCGATGCTGGTCGTGCGGTTCGGCGTGGTGCTGCCGCTGTTCGGGGCGTTCGCCTGGCGCGGCCTGCGTGCGCTGCGGGCGGCGCAGTGGCGGGCGGGCGCGCTGCTCGGGGGGATCCTGGGCGGCATCTTCCTGCTGGAGACGTACGGGGCGGTGCACACCTCCGCCACCAATGCCGGGCTGATCATCAGCCTGACGATGATCTTCACCCCGCTCGCCGAGAGCCTGGTCAGCCGCACCGCGATACCGCGCGCCTTCCTCGGCGCGGCGGCCCTCTCGCTGCTCGGCGTCGGCCTGCTGACCGAGGGCGCGGGGCTGCGGGCGCCCTCGCCCGGGGACCTGCTGGTGCTGGGCGCGGCCGTCCTGCGAACGGTGAACGTGCTGGCGATCTCGCGCGGCCGGGCCCTGCGCGGGGTCGACTCGGCCGCCCTGACCTGGGTGCAACTGGCTTTCGCCACCGCCGTGTTCACCATCGTCAGCCCGTTCGCCGGGCCCGCGCCGTGGCGGGTGGCGGCGCACTGGTCGGCGGGCCAGTGGGGCCTGCTGCTCTATCTCGCGCTGCTCTGCACGCTGTTCGCGTTCTTCGTCCAGATGTGGGCGGTGCGCGCCACCTCCCCCTCGCGGGTCAGCCTGCTGCTCGGCACCGAGCCACTCTGGGCGGCAGTCTGCGGCATCGCGCTCGGCGGCGACCGCCTCAACGCCGTGGCCCTGCTCGGCGGCCTGTTCGTCCTGCTCGGCACCGAGGCCGGCCGCCGCGCCGTCCTGCCGAGCGCCGAGCCGCTGCCCGAGTCCGTGCCGGCCTGACGCCCACAGCCCGACGCCCACAGCCTGACGCCCACAGCCCGACGCCTCAGGCCGACGCCTCAGGCCGGACTCGTCCGCAGTGGCGCGGCTCCCGTTGTGCGCTTGTGAACCGGGGGTCAAGCGCGTGCCCCTCCCGCGTCACCCCTGCGAGCGAGGGCCTCTATCACGTCAACATGAAGCCGTGAGATTTGCCAAGATCGCTGCATAGTTGATATAGCGAAGCCCCTCTGACCAGCCGCTTCGCCGACAAAAATGACTGTTTGCGATCACCTGGGTCCGTTGCGTTCATATCTTGCGACTCCCCGCCGTGGCTACCGGTCCGCGAGGTGTCGTAGATCACAAAGATCCCGTCGGACCGCGTGTCGCAGATCACAAGCGGACGGGCATAGGATGCGCTCGATCCGGGCTTTGTGAACTGCCTCACATGGGGTGGATCTCAGGAACCGGATCACCGGATCACCCCACAGTGACCCGGCATATCCGATCTGCAGTCAAGGACGACCGGACGGAGGGAGCGAGGGCGGATGAATGCCTACGCGCCGATCCTCGTACTCGGTGCCATCGCGGCGGCGTTCGCGGTCGGCTCCGTCGCGATGGCTTCGCTGACCGGCCCGAAGCGCTACAACCGGGCCAAGTTGGAAGCCTACGAGTGCGGTATCGAACCGACCCCGCAGCCGCTGGGCGGCGGGCGGTTCCCGATCAAGTACTACCTGACGGCGATGCTCTTCATCGTCTTCGACATCGAGATCGTCTTCCTCTACCCGTGGGCGGTCAGCTTCGACGCCCTGGGGATCTTCGGGCTGGTCGAGATGCTCCTGTTCATCGCCACCGTCTTCGTCGCCTACGCCTACGTCTGGCGGCGCGGCGGCCTGGAGTGGGACTGACAGGAGTGGTGTGACAAGCGGGGTCAGCCCGACGAGCGGGACCAGCGCGACACCCGGCACCAACAGCGCTGCGATCAGCCGGATTTGAGGCCACTGAGAGGGATGGGGTAGATGGGAATCGAGGAGAAGCTGCCGAGCGGCTTTCTGCTCACCACGGTGGAGAGTGCCGCGGGCTGGGTGAGAAAGGCCTCGGTCTTCCCGGCCACCTTCGGGCTGGCCTGCTGCGCCATCGAGATGATGACCACGGGGGCCGGCCGCTACGACCTGGCCAGGTTCGGCATGGAGGTCTTCCGGGGCTCGCCCCGGCAGGCCGATCTGATGATCGTGGCGGGACGGGTCAGCCAGAAGATGGCCCCGGTGCTGCGCCAGGTCTACGACCAGATGGCCAACCCCAAGTGGGTCATCTCGATGGGCGTCTGCGCGTCCTCGGGTGGCATGTTCAACAACTACGCGATCGTCCAGGGCGTGGACCACATCGTCCCCGTGGACATCTACCTGCCGGGGTGCCCGCCCCGCCCGGAGATGCTGCTGGACGCGATCCTCAAGCTGCACCAGAAGATCCAGCACGAGCCGCTCGGGGTGAACAAGCGGCGGGCGCAGGAGAAGGCCGAGGAACTCGCGCTGCACGCCACGCCGACCAGCGAGATGGGGTGGCAGCAGCGATGAGCGACAACACTCCCATTCCGAACGGCCGGTCCGAGCTCCCGGTCGAGGTGGTCGGCAAGCGCCAGGGCATGTTCGGCGCCCAGGGCAGCGGCGACACCTCCGGCTTCGGCGGCCTGGCCGCCGCCATCGTGCTGCCCGCGCCGGCCGAACGCCCGTACGGCGGCTGGTTCGACGAGGTGGCCGACGAGCTGGAGGGCGCGCTGGAGGAGCAGGGCCTGACGCCGGCCGCCGTGATCGAGAAGACCGTGGTCGACCGGGGCGAACTGACCTTCCAGATCGCCCGCGAGCACCTAGTGCAGACTGTGCGGACGCTGCGCGACGACCCGGCGCTGCGCTTCGAACTCTGCCTCGGGGTCAGCGGCGTGCACTATCCGAGCGAGGCGGGCCGCGAGCTGCACGCCGTCTACCACCTGCGCTCGATCACCCACACCCGGCTGATCCGGCTCGAGGTCACCGCGCCGGACAGTGACCCGCGGATCCCCTCGGTGGTCAGCGTCTACCCGACCAACGACTGGCACGAGCGCGAGACCTACGACTTCTTCGGGATCGTCTTCGAGGGCCACCCGGCGCTGACCCGGATCATGATGCCGGACGACTGGCTGGGCCACCCGCAGCGCAAGGACTACCCGCTCGGCGGCATCCCCGTCGAGTACAAGGGCGCCCAGATCCCGGCACCCGACCAGCGGAGGTCGTACTCCTGATGAGCAGCACCGAATACGAGGCGGGAGCGCGCGAGACCACCGAGGGCCGGGTCTTCACCGTCACCGGTGGCGACTGGGGCGAGGTGGTCGAGGCGGTCGCCCGCGCCGACGACGAACGCATCATCGTCAACATGGGTCCGCAACACCCCTCCACCCACGGGGTGTTGCGCCTGATCCTGGAGATCGACGGGGAGACGGTGACCGAAGCCCGGTGCGGCATCGGCTACCTGCACACCGGCATCGAGAAGAACATGGAGTTCCGCTCCTGGGTGCAGGGCACCACCTTCGTGACCCGGATGGATTACCTCACCCCGCTCTTCAACGAGACCGCCTACTGCCTGGCGGTGGAGAAGCTGCTCGGCATCACCGACCAGATCCCGGACCGGGCCACCGTGATCCGGGTGCTGATGATGGAGCTGAACCGGATCTCCTCGCACCTGGTCTGCCTGGCCACCGGCGGTATGGAGATCGGCTCCACCACGCTGATGATCTACGGCTTCCGGGACCGCGAACTCATCCTGGACATCTTCGAGTTGGTCACCGGCCTGCGGATGAACCACGCCTACGTGCGCCCCGGCGGCCTGGCCCAGGACCTGCCGCCGGGCGCGGTCGACCAGATCCGCGAGGCGGTGAAGCTGTTCCGCACCCGGATGCACGAGTACGACAAACTGGCCACCGGCAACCCGGTCTTCAAGGCCCGGCTGGTCGACGTCGGCCACCTCGACCTGGCCGGCTGCCTGGCGCTGGGCGCCACCGGGCCGATCCTGCGGGCCACCGGGCTGCCGCAGGACCTGCGCAAGTCGGATCCCTACTGCGGTTACCAGGACTACGAGTTCGACGTCGCGGTGGCCGACACCGCGGACTCCTTCGGGCGGTTCCTGATCCGCCTGGAGGAGATGAGGCAGTCGCTGCGGATCGTCGAGCAGTGCCTGGACCGGCTCAAGCCCGGACCGGTGATGGTGGCCGACAAGAAGATCGCCTGGCCGGCCCAACTGGCCATCGGCCCGGACGGGATGGGCAACTCGCTGGACCACATCCGGAAGATCATGGGCACCTCGATGGAGGCCCTGATCCACCACTTCAAGCTGGTCACCGAGGGCTTCCGGGTCCCGGTCGGCCAGGCGTACGCGGCGGTCGAGTCGCCCAAGGGCGAACTCGGCGTGCACGTGGTGAGCGACGGCGGCACCCGCCCGTACCGGGTGCACTTCCGGGACCCGTCGTTCACCAATCTGCAGTCGATGGCGGCGATGTGCGAGGGCGGCCAAGTCGCCGACGTGATCGTGGCGGTGGCCGGGATCGACCCGGTGATGGGAGGCGTGGACCGGTGACCAGCACTGAACTCGGCCTGCCGGCGCTGCCGGCCAAGCCGTACCCACCCGAGGTGCACCAGCGCCTCGCCGCGGACGCGAAGGAGCTGATCGGCCGCTACCCGCAGTCCCGTTCCGCGCTGCTGCCGCTGCTGCACCTGGTCCAGGCCGAGGAGGGCCACGTCAGCAGCACCGGAATCCGGTTCTGCGCCGAGCAGTTGGAGCTGACCACCGCCGAGGTCACGGCGGTCGCCACCTTCTACACGATGTACCGGCGCCGGCCCGCCGGCGAGTACCACGTGGGGGTGTGCACCAACACGCTCTGCGCGGTGCTCGGCGGCGACCAGATCTTCGAGGAGCTCCAGGAGCACCTCGGGATCGGCAACAACGAGACCACCGAGGACGGGAAGCTCTCGATCGAGCACATCGAGTGCAACGCGGCCTGCGACTACGCGCCGGTGGTGATGGTCAACTGGGAGTTCTTCGACAACCAGACCCCGCAGAGCGCCAAGCAACTGGTCGACGACCTGCGGGCGGGCGCCGAGGTGCGCCCCACCCGGGGCGCCAGGCTCTGCTCGTTCAAGGAGACGGCCAGGATCCTGGCCGGTTTCCCGGACGCCCGCGAGGGCGCCAACGAGGAGTCCGGCGCGGGCGGCGCCCCGTCGCTGGCCGGACTGCGGCTGGCCAAGGGCGAGTCGCTGCCGGGCACCCCGGGCGCCCGCGTGGTCTCCCCCCGAGGAGAAGGGACGGAGGCGTGATGACCGCCACCGAGCCGGCCGAGAAGCTGCTCAGCCCCGTGCTCTCGGCCTCCTGGGGCGACCCGAGGCCCTGGTCGCTGGAGACCTACCACCGCCACGACGGCTACCAGGGCCTGCGCAAGGCCCTGGCGATGGACCCCGACGCGCTGATCGCCCTGGTCAAGGAGTCCGGCCTGCGCGGCCGCGGCGGCGCCGGCTTCCCGACCGGGATGAAGTGGCAGTTCATCCCGCAGAACGACGGCAAGCCGCACTACCTGGTGGTCAACGCCGACGAGTCGGAGCCCGGGACCTGCAAGGACATCCCGCTGCTCTTCGCCAACCCGCACGCGCTGATCGAGGGCATGGTGATCGCCTGCTAC
Source organism: Kitasatospora sp. NBC_01266 (assembly GCF_036242395.1). Lineage (NCBI taxonomy): Bacteria > Bacillati > Actinomycetota > Actinomycetes > Kitasatosporales > Streptomycetaceae > Kitasatospora > Kitasatospora sp. NBC_01266. Next base: position 4,872,212 of record NZ_CP108458.1, read on the forward strand.
GCGATCCGCTGCGACCACGCCTTCATCTACCTGCGCGGCGAGGTGGTGCCGGTGCTGCGCCGGCTGCACGCGGCCGTCGCCGAGGCGTACGAGGGGGGCTACCTGGGCCGGGACATCCTCGGTTCCGGGGTCGACCTGGACATCACCGTGCACGCCGGCGCCGGCGCCTACATCTGCGGCGAGGAGACGGCGCTGCTCGACTCGCTGGAGGGCCGGCGCGGCCAACCGCGCCTGCGCCCGCCGTTCCCGGCCGTCGCGGGCCTGTACGCCTGTCCGACGGTGGTCAACAACGTCGAGTCGATCGCCTCGGTGCCCGCGATCCTGGCTCGGGGCAAGGAGTGGTTCACCTCGCTGGGCACCGAGAAGTCGCCCGGCTTCACCCTCTACTCGCTCTCCGGGCACGTCACCAACCCCGGACAGTACGAGGCACCGCTGGGTGTGACGTTGCGTCAGCTGCTCGAGATCAGCGGCGGGGTGCGGGCCGGGCACCGGCTCAAGTTCTGGACCCCGGGCGGCAGTTCGACGCCGATGTTCACCGACCAGCAGCTCGACGTGCCGCTCGACTACGAAGGCGTGGGCGCGGCCGGCTCGATGCTCGGCACCAAGGCGCTGCAGATCTTCGACGAGACCACCTGCGTGGTCCGCGCGGTCACCCGGTGGACCGAGTTCTACGCCCACGAGTCCTGCGGCAAGTGCACCCCGTGCCGCGAAGGGACCTACTGGCTGGTCCAGTTGCTCAAGCGGATCGAGGCCGGCGCGGGCGAGGCCGGTGACCTGGAGAAGCTGCTGGACATCGCCGACAACATCAACGGCAAGTCCTTCTGCGCGCTCGGCGACGGCGCGGCCAGCCCGATCGCCTCCTCGCTGCAGCACTTCCGCGCCGAGTACGAGCAGCATCTGGCCGAGCGCCGCTGCCCGTTCGACCCGGCCGCCGCCACCGTCTGGGCCGACGCCAAGCCGGCCAAGACCCCCCAGCCCGCCACCGAGAGGGAGGTGCACGCGTGACCGTCACAGACCCACCCACGGCCCCGGCCAAGCCCGCCGTCGACCTCGTCACGCTCACCATCGACGGCGTCGAAGTCCAGGTCCCCAAGGGCACCTTGGTGATCCGGGCGGCCGAGCGGATCGGCACCCAGGTGCCCCGGTTCTGCGACCACCCGCTGCTCGACCCGGTCGGCGCCTGCCGGCAGTGCATCGTGGAGATCGAGGGCCAGCGCAAGCCGGTCGCCTCCTGCACCATCCCGGTCGCCGAGGGCATGGTGGTCCGCACCCAGCTCAGCTCGCCGGTCGCCGAGAAGGCGCAGCGCGGCGTGATGGAGCTGCTGCTGATCAACCACCCGCTGGACTGCCCGGTCTGCGACAAGGGCGGCGAGTGCCCGCTGCAGAACCAGGCGATGTCCACCGGCGGCGCCGACTCCCGCTTCGATGGCATGAAGCGGACCTACCAGAAGCCGATCCCGATCAGCAGCCAGGTGCTGCTGGACCGCGAGCGCTGCGTGCTCTGCGCCCGCTGCACCCGCTTCTCCCAGCAGATCGCCGGTGACCCGTTCATCGAGTTGCTGGAGCGCGGGGCGCTGGAGCAGGTCGGCACCGGGGCGGGCGACGACTTCGCCTCGTACTTCTCCGGCAACACCATCCAGATCTGCCCGGTCGGCGCGCTCACCTCGGCCGCCTACCGGTTCCGCTCCCGCCCGTTCGACCTGGTCTCCTCGCCCAGCGTCTGCGAGCACTGCTCCTCGGGCTGCGCGCAGCGCACCGACCACCGGCGCGGCAAGGTGCTGCGGCGCCTGGCCGGCGAGGACCCGGAGGTCAACGAGGAGTGGAACTGCGACAAGGGCCGGTTCGCCTTCCGCTACGCCCAGCAGCGCGACCGGCTGGCCAGTCCGCTGGTGCGCGACCAGGCCACCGGTGAGCTGGTGACCACCTCCTGGCCGCAGGCGCTGGCCGCCGCCGCCGAGGGCCTGACCGGCTCGCGCACGGCGGTGCTGACCGGCGGCCGGGTGACGGTCGAGGACGCCTACGGCTACGCCAAGTTCGCCCGGGTGGTGCTCGGCACCAACGACGTGGACTTCCGGGCCCGTCCGCACAGCGGCGAGGAGGCGGACTTCCTGGCCGTCGCGATCGCGGGTCACGGTGTGGACCTGGACCAGCAGGGCGTGACGTACGCGGCGCTGGAGGCCGCACCGACCGTGCTGCTCGCGGGCTTCGAGCCCGAGGAGGAGTCGCCGATCGTCTTCCTGCGGCTGCGCAAGGCGAGCAGCAAGGGCCTGAAGGTCTTCGCGATCGCCGACCACCGCTCCCGGGGCCTGGGCAAGCTGGGCGGCGCGCTGCTGCCGACCGCCCCCGGCACCGAGGCCGAGTGGCTCGGCGCGCTGGCCGCCGAGGAGCCGCTGAGCGACGAGGCCGGGCGGGCCGCGGGCCTGCTGCGGCAGCCGGGGGCGGTGATCCTGGTCGGTGAGCGCCTGGCCCAGACGGCCGGCGCGCTGACCTCGGCGCTGCGCCTGGCGCATGCCACCGGCGCCCGGCTGGCCTGGATCCCGCGCCGGGCCGGCGAGCGCGGCGCGCTGGAGGCCGGTGCGCTGCCGGGCCTGCTGCCCGGCGGCCGTCCGGTCACCGTGCCGGCCGCCCGGGCCGAGGCCGCCGCCGCCTGGGGGGTGGCCGAACTGCCCGCCCGGCTGGGGCGCGACACCGGCCAGATCCTGGCCGCCGCCGCGCACGGCGACCTGGACGCGCTGGTGATCGGCGGCGTCGACCCCGACGACCTACCCGATCCGCAGCTCGCCGAGGAGGCGCTGACCCGGGTCGGCTTCGTGGTCTCGCTGGAGCTTCGGCCCTCGGCGGTCACCCAACACGCCGACGTGGTGCTTCCGGTGGCCGCGGTCGCCGAGAAGGCCGGCACCTTCCTGGACTGGGAGGGCCGGGTCCGCCTCTTCGAGGCGGCACTGAAGCCCGACCAGCTGATGGGCCGTCATCTGAACACCGACGTGCGGGTGCTGAACATGCTGGCGGACGCGCTCGGCCACGACCTGGGACTGCCCGACGTGCGGGCCGCCCGGCGCGAGCTTGACGCCTTCACCCCGTGGACCGGCGACCGCCCGGCCGCGCCGGCCGGGCACCCGGCTCCGCTGCCCCGGCCCGCCACCGGACAGGCGGTGCTGGCCGGTTGGCGGCTGCTGCTGGACCGGGGCAGCCTCCAGCAGGGCGACGAGCACCTGGCCGGCACCCGGCACCGGGCGGTGGCCCGGCTCTCGCCCGGCACTGCCGCGGAGATCGGCGCGAGCGGGGGCCGGCTGCGGGTCAGCGGGCCGGCCGGCTCGCTGGTGCTGCCGCTGGAGATCACCGCGGAGATGCCGGAACGCACCGTCTGGCTGCCGCTCAATTCCGCCGGCTCCGGTGTCCACCGCACGCTCGGCACCACGGTCGGCCACCTGGTCACCATCGCCCCGGCAGGAGGGGAGGAGTAATGGCGCACTGGACATACGCCGCCGGTCACCAGGCTTACGCCGCCGGCTACCAGACGCTCGGCTTCTTCGGGCGTGACCCGTGGTGGCTGGTCGTCATCAAGGCGCTCTTCTGCTTCGCCTTCCTGCTGATCACCGTGCTGGTCTCGATCGTCTGGGAGCGCAAGGTCGTCGCCTGGATGCAGCTGCGGATCGGCCCCAACCGGCACGGCCCCTGGGGCATGCTGCAGTCGCTGGCCGACGGCGTGAAGCTCGCCCTCAAGGAGGACCTGGTGGTCTCCGGGGCGGACAAGGTGGTCTACATCCTGGCCCCCGTGGTCTGCGCGATCCCGGCCTTCATGGCGATCGCGGTGATCCCGTTCGGCCCGGCCGACAACGAGATCTCGATCTTCGGCACCCGCACCCCGATGCAGCTGACCGACCTGCCGGTGGCCCTGCTCTACATCCTGGCCACCGCCTCGATCGGGATCTACGGCATCGTGCTGGCGGGCTGGTCCTCCGGTTCCACCTACCCGCTGCTCGGCGGGGTGCGCTCGGCGGCCCAGATGATCTCCTACGAGATCGCGATGGGGCTCTCGTTCGCGGCGGTCTTCATCTACTCCGGGTCGATGTCGACCTCGCAGATCGTCGACTCGCAGCAGTCCACCTGGTTCGCGGTGCTGCTGCCGGTCTCGTTCATCGTCTACATCATCGCGATGGTCGGTGAGACCAACCGGGCGCCGTTCGACCTGCCGGAGGCCGAGGGCGAGCTGGTCGGCGGCTTCAACACCGAGTACAGCTCGCTGAAGTTCGCGATGTTCATGCTGGCCGAGTACGTCAACATGGTGACCGTCTCGGCGGTCGCGAGCACGCTCTTCCTGGGCGGCTGGCGGGCCCCGTGGCCGATCTCCACCTTCTGGGCCGGCGCCAACCACGGCTGGTGGCCGCTGCTCTGGATCATCATCAAGATCCAGCTGCTGCTCTTCTTCTTCATCTGGCTGCGCGGCACGCTGCCCCGGCTGCGCTACGACCAGTTCATGAAGCTCGGCTGGAAGGTGCTGATCCCGGTCTCGCTGGTCTGGCTGGTGATGGTGGCCAGTGTCCGGGCGCTGCGCAACGACGGTCAGGGCTTCGGCCAGGTGGTGCTCTACGTGGGCGCCCCGGTGGCCGCGGTGCTGCTGCTCTCGCTGCTCTGGGACGCCTTCCGGCACAAGGAGCAGCCGCAGCAGCTCGAGCCACCGGCCGAGTTCGACCCGATGGCCGGCGGCTACCCCGTTCCACCGCTGCCCGGCCAGCACCTGCCCCCGGTGCCGCGTCGGCGCAGCCGGGTGCCGCAGGCCGCCCCGCCGAAGCCGTTGGAAGACGCGCTGAACGGCGCCAACGGCGCCAACCATTGCGAAGGGAGCTGAACCGAGATGCCAGAGTCCGACGACAAGCCGTCGCTGCTGGGCCCGGCCGCAGGCTTCGGCGTGACCTTCACGGCCATGTTCAAGAAGCGGCTGACCGAGCAGTACCCGGAGCAGAAGAAGCCCACCGCCCCCCGGTTCCACGGCCGCCACCAGCTCAACCGCCACCCCGACGGCCTGGAGAAGTGCGTCGGCTGCGAGTTGTGCGCCTGGGCCTGCCCGGCGGACGCGATCTACGTGGAGGGCGCCGACAACACCGAGGAGGAGCGCTACTCCCCGGGTGAGCGGTACGGCGCTGTCTACCAGATCAACTACGCCCGCTGCATCCTCTGCGGGCTGTGCATCGAGGCCTGCCCGACCCGCGCGCTGACCATGACCAACGAGTACGAGCTGGCCGACTCCTCGCGGGCCGACCTGATCTTCACCAAGGAGCAGCTGCTGGCCGGCCTGACCGAGGGCATGGTCGCGCCGCCGCACGAGATGTACCCGGGGACCGAGGAGGGCGCGTACTACCGCGGCGAGGTCACCCACGCCGCGCCCGGCACGCCCACCCAGGAGCGGCACGACAACGGCACGGAGGTGACCGCATGACCTCCACCGGTGAGGCGGTCCAGTTCTGGGTGCTCGCGGTGATCGCGGTCGGTGGCGCGCTCGGCATGCTGACCATGCGCAAGGCGGTGCACAGCGCGCTCTGCCTGGCCGCCACCATGATCGCGCTGGCGATCTGCTACCTGGCCCAGGGCGCGGTCTTCCTGGGCGTGGTGCAGATCGTGGTCTACACCGGCGCGATCATGATGCTCTTCCTCTTCGTGGTGATGCTGGTCGGCGTCACCTCCGCCGACTCGCTCAAGGAGCAGCTGAAGGGCCAGCGGGCGGCCGCCGTGCTCTGCGGCCTGGGCTTCGGGGCGCTGCTGATCGCCGGCATCGCGCACGCCAGGCTCGGGCACTTCCCTGGCCTGGCCGAGGCCAACGCCGAGGGCAACGTGCAGGGCCTGGCCCGGCTGATCTTCACCAAGTACGTCTGGGCCTTCGAGGTCACCGGCGCGCTGCTGATCACCGCGGCGATCGGCGCGATGCTGCTGACCCACCGCGAGCACGTGACCGCCCCGAGCAGCCAGCGGGAGCTGGCGGCCCGGCGGGTGCGGGAGAACAAGCAGGTCCCGCCGCTGCCGGCGCCCGGCGTCTACGCCCGGCACAACGCGGTGGACATCGCGGGCCTGCTGCCGGACGGCACCATCGCCGAGGACTCGGTGATGGCCACCCTGCGCGAGCGCGGCCAGATCCGCGACGTCAGCCAGGACATGCTGCACCGGATGGCCGAGCTGGAGAACACCACGGCCGAGTGGCTGGGCCGCCCGTCCTCCGAGCGCCCGCCGCTGCCCAGCCAGCCGCGCCCCGCGCTGGAGCCGGTGCCGAACCACCACAAGTCGACGGACGATTCCGCGCAGAACCGGGAGGATGGCGAGTGAACCCCGTCAACTACCTCTATCTCGCAGCCCTGTTGTTCACCATCGGGGCGTCCGGGGTGCTGGTCCGGCGCAACGCGATCGTCCTGTTCATGTGCGTGGAGCTGATGCTCAACGCCTCCAACCTGGCCCTGGTCACCTTCTCCCGGCTGCACGACAACCTGGACGGCCAGATCCTGGCCTTCTTCACCATGGTGGTCGCGGCGGCCGAGGTCGTGGTGGGCCTGGCGATCATCGTGAGCATCTTCCGTACCAGGCACTCGGCTTCGGTCGACGACAGCAACCTGATGAAGCTGTAGGGGCCCAGGGTGAACTCTCTTATTCCGCTGCTCATCGCAGCGCCGCTGGTCGGGGCTGCCCTGCTGCTGCTCGGCGGCCGTGCGCTCGACCGGTTCGGCCACTGGCTGGGCACCTTCGCGGCGCTGCTCTCCTTCGTCTTCGCGCTGGTGCTGTTCAGCAGCATGCTGGGCCGCAGCGTCGACCAACGCCCGGTCCACGAGCACCTGTTCAGCTGGATCTCGGTGGGCACCTTCCAGGCCGACGTCTCCTTCCAGCTCGACCAGCTCTCGATGACCTTCGTCCTGCTGATCACCGGTGTCGGCACCCTGATCCACGTCTACTCCGTGGGCTACATGGAGCACGACGAGCGCCGCCGCCGCTTCTTCGGCTACCTCAACCTCTTCCTGGCCGCCATGCTGCTGCTCGTGCTGGCGGACAACTACCTGCTGCTGTACGTCGGTTGGGAGGGCGTCGGGCTTGCCTCGTACCTGCTGATCGGCTTCTGGCAGCACAAGCCGAGCGCGGCCACCGCGGCCAAGAAGGCGTTCATCGTCAACCGGGTCGGCGACATGGGCCTCTCCATCGCGATCATGCTGATGTTCACCCAGTTCGGCAGCTTCGCCTTCGGCCCGGTCTTCGCCACCGCGCACGAGGCGAGCAGCGGGCGGCTGACCGCGATCGGGCTGCTGCTGCTGCTCGCGGCCTGCGGCAAGTCGGCCCAGGTGCCGCTGCAGAGCTGGCTCGGCGACGCGATGGAGGGCCCGACCCCGGTCTCCGCGCTGATCCACGCGGCCACCATGGTGACCGCCGGCGTCTACCTGATCACCCGCTCGAACGCGATCTTCAACCTGGCGCCGGACGCACAGCTCGCGGTGGTCTGCGTCGGTGCGGTGACGCTGATCTTCGGTGCGATCGTCGGTTGCGCCAAGGACGACATCAAGAAGGCGCTGGCCGGTTCGACCATGTCGCAGATCGGCTACATGATCCTGGCGGCGGGCCTGGGCCCGATCGGCTACGTCTTCGCGATCATGCACCTGGTCACCCACGGCTTCTTCAAGGCCGGGCTCTTCCTCGGCGCCGGGTCGGTCATGCACGGGATGAACGACGAGGTGAACATGCGTCACTACGGCGGCCTGCGCAAGTACATGCCGATCACCTACGTCACCTTCGGGCTCGGCTACCTGGCGATCATCGGGTTCCCCGGCCCGTCCGGCTTCTGGTCCAAGGACCGGATCATCGAGGCCGCCTTCGCCAAGGGCGGCGCCGAGGGCTGGATCCTGGGCACCATCACCCTGATCGGCGCGGCGATCACCGCGTTCTACATGACCCGGGTGATGCTGCTGACCTTCTTCGGCGAGAAGCGCTGGCAGCCGACTGCAGACATCAGCGGCTCTGCCACGGGCGAGGGCCACCAGCCGCACCCGCACGAGTCCCCGAAGTCGATGACCATCCCGATGGTCCTGCTGTCCGTCGGCTCGGTCCTCGCCGGTGGCCTGTTCGTCCTCAACAACTCCTTCCAGCACTGGCTGGAGCCGATCACCGGGTTCAGCGAGGGCAACTCCCCGCTGCCGTCCGGCGTGATCATGGCGCTCAGCATCGCCTGCATGCTGGCCGGGGCCGGGCTCGCCTACGCGGTCTACGGGCGCGCGCCGGTGCCGGTGGTCCCGCCGGTCGGCTCGGCGCTCACCCGGGCGGCCCGCCGCGACCTGCTGCAGGACGACTTCAACCACGCCGTCCTGGTGCGTCCCGGCTCCGCGCTCACCGCGGCGCTGGTCTTCTTCGACAGCAGGGGTCTGGACGGCTTCGTCAACGGCCTGGCCGCGAGCATCGGGGGCATCTCCGCTCGGCTGCGCCGGGTGCAGAACGGCTACGTCCGTTCCTACGCCCTCTCCATGTTCGGCGGCACGCTGGTGCTGGTCGCCACGACTCTCCTGATGAGGTCGAGCTGATGAATCGTCTGACAAATCCGAGGCATCGTCAGGAGGCGGGCACATGAGCTACCTGCTGACCGCCACCTGTGCCGTCCCGGCCGCCGGGGCGATCCTCACCGCCGCGCTGCCCGCCGGCACCAGCGAGTCCCGGCGGCGCATCACCAAGAGCGTCGCGCTCGGTTTCTCCGTGGTCACCCTCGCGCTGACCGGGCTGATCGCCGCCGACTTCAAGCCCGGCGGCGCGCGCTACCAACTCACCGAGTCGCACAGCTGGATCCGCTCCTTCGGGATCGACTTCTCGCTCGGGGTGGACGGCATCGCCGCGGTGCTGGTGCTGCTCACCTCGGTGCTGGTGCCGCTGGTGATGCTGGCCTCCTGGCACGACGCGGACCCCGCCCCCTCACCGGACGGCACCTTCGAGAACCGTCGCAGGACGCAGGGCTTCTTCGCGCTGATCCTGGCCGTCGAGGCGATGGTGATCGTCTCCTTCCTGGCCACCGACGTCTTCCTCTTCTACGTCTTCTTCGAAGCCATGCTGATCCCGATGTACTTCCTGATCGGCGGCTTCGGCGACAAGGCGGGCGGCCCCGAAGCCTCCCGCCAACGCTCCTACGCGGCAGTCAAGTTCCTGCTCTACAACCTGCTCGGCGGCCTGGTCATGCTGGCCGCCGTGATCGGCCTGTACGTGATCGCGCAGGGCCAGGGGCTGGGCACCTTCGACCTCCAGACGCTCACCTCGGCGGTGGCCGACGGCAAGCTGGTGATCAACCCGACCGCCGAACGGGCGCTCTTCCTCGGCTTCTTCTTCGCCTTCGCGGTGAAGGCCCCGCTCTGGCCGCTGCACACCTGGCTGCCGAACGCGATGGGCGAGGCCACGGCCGGCACCGCCGTGCTGATCACCGCCGTGGTGGACAAGGTCGGCACCTTCGCGATGCTCCGGTTCTGCCTCGGCCTCTTCCCGGACGCCTCGAAGTTCTTCGCCCCCGCGATCCTGGTGCTCTCGGTGATCGGGATCATCTACGGCGCACTGCTGGCGGTGGGTCAGAAGGACATCAAGCGGCTGGTCGCCTACGCCTCGATCTCGCACTTCGGCTTCATCATCCTGGGCATCTTCGCGATGACCAGCCAGGGCCAGAGCGGCGCCACCCTCTACATGGTCAACCACGGCATCTCGACCGCCCTGCTGATGCTGATCGCCGGCTTCCTGATCTCCCGGCGCGGCTCGCGCCTGATCGCCGACTTCGGCGGCGTGCAGAAGGTCGCCCCGGTGCTGGCCGGCACCTTCCTGATCGGCGGCCTGGCCACCCTCTCGCTGCCCGGCCTGGCCCCGTTCGTCAGCGAGTTCCTGGTCCTGGTCGGCACCTTCAGCCGCTACCCGGCGCTCGGCGTGATCGCCACCCTGGGCATCGTGCTGGCCGCGCTCTACGTCCTGGTCCTCTACCAGCGCACCATGACCGGGCCGGTCCGGGAGAGCGTCAGCAAGATGCCCGACCTGAAGGCCCGGGAGGTGCTGGTGGCCGCCCCGCTGATCGCGCTGACCCTGGTCTTCGGGATCTACCCCAAGCCGCTCACCGACCTGGTGAACCCGGCGGTGGCCGACACCCTCTCCCAGGTCCACCGGACCGACCCGGCCCCGGCCCACCCGGTGGCCATCCCTGCCGGAGGTGAGCAGCAGTGAGCGTCCCCCTTCTCCACGGCGCGGGGTCCGTCCACAGCGTGTGGATGACGGCGGCCGGTGCCAACACGCCGAGCATCCCGGCCCCGCAGATCGAGTACGGCCAGCTCTCCCCGATGCTGATCGTCTTCGGCACGGCCGTCGCGGGCATCCTGGCCGAGGCCTTCCTGCCGCGCCGGGCCCGCTACGCCACCCAGGTCAGCCTGGCGCTGACCGGCCTGGCCGGCGCCTTCATCGCGCTGATCGTGCTCGCCTCCCAGGGCTACGGCTCGACCAAGAGCGGGCTGATCGCGATGGGCTCGGTGGCACTGGACGGCCCCGCGCTCTTCCTGCAGGGCGTGATCCTGCTCGCCGCGGTGGTCGCCGTGCTGCTCTACGCCGAGCGCGGCCTGGACCCGCGCGCCGAGGGCGGTCCGCGCGACGCCTTCACCGCGCAGGGCGCCGCCACCCCGGGCAGCGAGCAGGAGCGGCAGGCCACCCGGGCCGGTTTCGCCTCCACCGAGGTCTACCCGCTCACCCTGTTCGCGGTCGGCGGGATGCTGCTCTTCCCGGCCGCCAACGACCTGCTGACCATGTTCGTGGCCCTCGAGGTCTTCTCGCTGCCGCTCTACCTGCTCTGCGCGCTGGCCCGCCGGCGCCGGCTGCTCTCCCAGGAGGCGGCGGTCAAGTACTTCCTGCTCGGCTCCTTCGCCTCGGCCTTCTTCCTGTTCGGCAGCGCGCTGCTGTACGGGTACGCGGGCACCTTCCGGCTGCCGGAGATCGCCGACGTGGTCTCCGGCACCGCCCCCGCCACCCCGGGGCTGGTGGTCAGCACCCAGAACGACGCGCTGCTGCTGATCGGCCTGGGGATGGTCGCGGTCGGCCTGCTCTTCAAGGTCGGCGCCGTCCCGTTCCACGCCTGGACCCCGGACGTCTACCAGGGCGCCCCGACCCCGGTGACCGGCTTCATGGCCGCCGCCACCAAGGTCGCCGCCTTCGGCGCGCTGCTGCGCCTCTTCTACGTGGCCTTTCCCGGGCTGCGCTGGGACTGGCGCCCGGTGATGTGGGCTGTGGCGATCCTCACCATGGTGGCCGGCGCGATCCTCGCGGTGACCCAGCAGGACGTGAAGCGGCTGCTGGCCTACTCCTCGATCGCGCACGCCGGGTTCATCCTGACCGGCGTGATCGCCACCAACCGGCAGGGGCTGGCGGCGGTCCTCTTCTACCTGCTCTCCTACTCCTTCGTCACCCTGGGCGCCTTCGCCGTGGTCACCCTGGTGCGCGACTCCAAGGGCGAGGCGACCCACCTGTCCAGCTGGGCCGGGCTCGGGCGCCGCTCGCCGCTGCTCGCGGCGGTCTTCGCGCTCTTCCTGCTGGCCTTCGCCGGGATCCCGCTGACCAGCGGCTTCACCGGGAAGTTCGCGGTCTTCCAGGCCGCGGCGGCGGGCGGCGCGACGCCGCTGGTGATCGTCGGTGTGCTGAGCTCGGCGGTGGCCGCCTTCTTCTACATCCGGGTGATCGTGCTGATGTTCTTCTCCGACCCGCAGCCGAACGGCCCGGCGGTGGCGATCCCCAGCGTCTTCACCACGATGGCGATCTCGCTGGGCGTGATCGTCACGCTGGGTCTGGGACTGCTGCCGCAGTACTTCCTGGATCTGGCCTCCAAGGCAGCGCTGTTCACCCACTGAGGCAGCGCTGTTCACCGGCCCGTGCGCCGGGTCCTGGGCCGTCGGCGGCCCGGACCCGGCGCGATCTTCGCCGCGCTACCCGCACGCCCGTACAGTGATCCACTCGTGACCGGATACGCTGCTGGGGATGGCAGCGGCCGCAACAGGGACCGGACCGCATGATCGACCGGCGACAGGAGTGGTCTTCGTGACCGTCGTGGAACCCTTCGGGCTCAGCGTGCAGGACCGCGATCTGACCCGTGACGTCCAGGCCGGGCTCGAGGCGGTGGAGGCCGCCATGGCCGAGGCCGTGAAGAGCGACCGGCCGCTGATCGCCATCACCGCGAACCACCTGATCAAGGCCGGCGGCAAGCGCTTCCGCCCGCTGCTGGTGATGCTGGCCGCCCAGTTCGGCGACCCGGCCGCGCCCGGCGTGGTGCCGGCCGCCGTGGTGGTCGAGCTGACCCACCTGGCCACGCTGTACCACGACGACGTGATGGACGAGGCCCCGGTGCGCCGTGGGGTGCCCACCGTCAACGCCCGCTGGGACAACTCGGTGGCCATCCTGACCGGCGACTTCCTCTTCTCCCGCGCCTCCCAGGTGCTCGCGGACCTCGGCCCCGAGGCGGTCCGGATCCAGGCCGACGCCTTCGAGCGGCTGGTCACCGGGCAGATCCTGGAGACCGCCGGGCCCCGCCCCGACGAGGACCAGCTGGCCCACTACCTGGACGTGCTGGCCGGCAAGACCGGCGCGTTGATCGCCGTCTCCGGCCGGTTCGGCGCGCTGATGTCCGGTGCCGAGCCCTGGGTGGTGGACATCCTCACCGAGTACGGCGAGAAGATGGGCATCGCCTTCCAGCTGGCCGACGACGTGCTGGACATCGCCAGCGACGGCCACGAGTCCGGCAAGACCCCCGGCACCGACCTGCGCGAGGGCGTGCCCACGCTGCCGCTGCTGCTGCTGAAGTCGATGCCGGTGGACGAGAGCGACCCCGAGGACGCCCGGCTGCGCGAGCTGCTCGAGCAGGACCTGACGGACGACCAGGTGCACGCCGAGGTGCTGCGCCTGCTGCGCCGGCACCCGGCCCTGGAGCGCGCCCGCCGCGAGACGCTGCGCTACGCCGAGGAGGCCCGCGCGCTGCTCGCCCCGCTGCCGGACGGCCCGGCCAAGGCGGCACTGCAGGGTCTCTGCGACGCGGTGGCGATCCGTACCATGTGAGCGGCGCTCCGCAGGAGCGTCGTCGATCATCGTCCTGGGGGAGAAGCACCATGCTGCGCGTCGTCATCGCCGAGGACTCGGTCCTGCTCCGGGAGGGCCTGATCCGGCTGCTCACCGACCGCGGACTGGAGGTGGTCGCCGGGGTCGGCGACGGCGAGGCGCTGATCCGCACCGTCCACGAGCTGGCGAAGGACGAGGCGCTGCCCGACGTGGTGGTGGCCGACGTGCGGATGCCGCCGACCCACACCGACGAGGGCGTGCGGGCCTGCGTGGCGCTGCGCGGCAGCTTCCCGGAGCTCGGGGTGCTGGTGCTCTCCCAGCACGTGGAGCAGCAGTACGCCGCCGAGCTGCTGGCCGGCTCCACCCGCGGGGTCGGCTACCTGCTCAAGGACCGGGTGGCCGAGGTGCGCGAGTTCGTGGACGCGGTGGTCCGGGTGGCCGGCGGCGGCACCGCGCTGGACCCCGAGGTGGTGCAGCAACTGCTCAGCCGCAGCCGCAAGGGCGACGTGCTGGCCGGGCTGACCCCGCGCGAGCGCGAGGTGCTCGCGCTGATGGCCGAGGGCCGGACCAACGCCGCGGTGGCCAAGCAGCTGGTGGTCTCGCACGGCGCGGTGGAGAAGCACGTCAGCAACATCTTCCTCAAGCTCGGCCTGGCGCAGAGCCCGGAGGACCACCGCCGGGTGCTCGCGGTGCTCACCTACCTGAACTCCTGACCGGTCCTCGGGCGAACTCCCGACCGGCGGGGCCCGCCTGATCGACCGCCCGGGTGGCCGCGGATACACCTGTCGCCGCTTCGCTCGAGTTACAGCCCAGGGATTCGCGACCCGCATAGGATGCGATCGGTGCACCAGGCGGACGGGGCACACGGCTCACGCCCGCGGCTGGTACCCCTGAGGGAGGTTCGCGGCAGTGACCAGCGAGGTCGATCAGGCAGAGGCGGCGAGCGGCGGCCCGGGCGCGCCGAACGGCCGACCAGCACCAGGCGCCCCCCGGCGCGCCAAGCCGGTCCGGCAGGTGGACCGGGTGATCATCCGGTTCGCCGGTGACTCGGGCGACGGCATGCAGCTCACCGGGGACCGCTTCACCTCCGAGACGGCGTCCTTCGGCAACGACCTCTCCACGCTGCCGAACTTCCCTGCCGAGATCCGCGCCCCCCAGGGCACCCTGCCCGGCGTCTCCAGCTTCCAACTGCACTTCGCCGACCACGACATCCTCACCCCGGGCGATGCGCCCGACGTGCTGGTGGCGATGAACCCGGCCGCGCTCAAGGCCAACCTGCCGGACCTGCCGAACGGCGCGGAGATCATCGTCGACACCGACGAGTTCACCAAGCGGGCGCTGGCGAAGGTCGGTTACGCCGCCGACCCGCTGACCGACGGCTCGCTGGACGGCTTCCACCTGCACAAGGTGCCGCTGACCACGCTGACCCTGGAGGCGCTCAAGGACAGCGGGCTGGCCCGCAAGGACGCCGGCCGGGCCAAGAACATGTTCGCGCTCGGGCTGCTCTCCTGGCTGTACCACCGGCCCACCCAGGGGACCGAATCGTTCCTGCGCACCAAGTTCGCCAAGAAGCCGGCCATCGCCGAGGCCAACGTGCTGGCGTTCAAGGCGGGTTGGAACTTCGGCGAGACCACCGAGGACTTCGCGGTCTCCTACGAGGTGCCGCCGGCCAAGCTGCCGGCCGGCACCTACCGCAACATCTCCGGCAACCTGGCGCTCTCCTACGGCCTGATCGCCGCCTCCGAGCGCTCGGGCCTGCCGCTCTTCCTCGGCTCCTACCCGATCACCCCGGCCTCCGACATCCTGCACGAGCTGTCCAAGCACAAGAACTTCGGCGTGCGGACCTTCCAGGCGGAGGACGAGATCGCCGGTATCGGGGCTGCGCTCGGCGCGGCGTTCGGCGGCGCGCTGGGCGTCACCACCACCTCGGGGCCGGGCGTGGCGCTGAAGTCGGAGACCATCGGCCTGGCGGTCTCGCTCGAACTGCCGCTGCTGGTGGTGGACATCCAGCGCGGCGGCCCGTCCACCGGGCTGCCGACCAAGACCGAGCAGGCCGACCTGCTGCAGGCGATGTTCGGGCGCAACGGCGAGGCGCCGGTGCCGATCGTGGCTCCGGCCACCCCGGCCGAGTGCTTCGAGGCGGCGCTGGAGGCGGCCCGGATCGCGGTCACCTACCGGACCCCGGTGCTGCTGCTCTCGGACGGCTACCTGGCCAACGGCTCGGAGCCCTGGCGGATCCCGGGGGTGGACGAACTCCCGGTGATCGAGCCGGACTTCGCCACCGGTCCGAACACCCCCGAGGGGGAGTTCTGGCCCTACAAGCGTGATCCGCAGACCCTGGCCCGCCCGTGGGCGGTGCCCGGCACGGCCGGTCTGGAGCACCGGATCGGCGGTATCGAGAAGCAGGACGGCACCGGCAACATCTCCTACGACCCGGCCAACCACGACCTGATGGTTCGCACCCGGCAGGCCAAGGTGGACGGCGTCGCGGTGCGCCCGATCGAGGTCGACGACCCGGACGGCCAGGCCCGGGTGCTGGTGATCGGCTGGGGCTCCACCTACGGCCCGATCACCGCAGCGGTGCGCCGACTGAGGGCGGACGGCGGCAAGGTCGCCCAGGCGCACCTGCGCAACCTCAACCCCTTCCCGGCCAACCTGGGTGCGGTGCTGGGGAGTTACGACAAGGTCATCGTGCCCGAGATGAACCTGGGCCAGCTGGCCATGCTGCTCCGGGCCAAGTACCTGGTGGACGCCCAGTCCTACAACCAGGTGCGCGGACTGCCGTTCAAGGCGGCGCAGTTGGCGGATGTGCTGTGGGCGGCGATCGGGACGCTGGACGGGAGCGACGACGAATGAGTGCCACTGAGAATTCCGGCTTCACCTCCCTGAAGCTGGTGCCGAAGGCCGACGCGCTGCAGAGCGCCAAGGACTTCCGGACCGACCAGGAGGTGCGCTGGTGCCCGGGCTGCGGGGACTACGCGATCCTGGCGGCGGTGCAGTCCTTCATGCCGGAGCTGGGCATCCGGCGGGAGAACACCGTCTTCGTCTCCGGGATCGGCTGCTCCTCGCGGTTCCCGTACTACATGAACACCTACGGGGTGCACTCGATCCACGGCCGGGCGCCGGCGATCGCCACCGGCCTCGCCACCACCCGGCGCGACCTGAGCGTCTGGGTGGTCACCGGGGACGGCGACTCGCTGTCGATCGGCGGCAACCACCTGATCCACGCGCTGCGCCGCAACGTCAACCTGAAGATCCTGCTCTTCAACAACCGGATCTACGGACTGACGAAGGGTCAGTACTCGCCGACCTCGGAGGTCGGCAAGATCACCAAGTCCACCCCGATGGGCTCGCTGGACGCGCCGTTCAACCCGCTCTCGCTCGCGCTCGGCGCCGAGGCCACCTTCGTCGCCCGCAGCCTCGACTCCGACCGCAAGCACCTGACCTCGGTGCTGCGCGCCGCCGCCGAGCACCAGGGCACCGCGCTGGTGGAGATCTACCAGAACTGCAACATCTTCAACGACGGCGCCTTCGACGCGCTCAAGGACCCGGCCGGCGCCGAGCGGGCGCTGATCCGCCTGGAGCACGGGCAGCCGATCACCTTCGCCGACCAGGGCGTCTTCCGCGACCCGGCCACCGGCGAGCTGACCGTCGCCGAGGTCACCGACGCCAACCGGGCCGAGGTGCTGGTCCACGACGCCCACGCGGCCAGCCCCGTGACGGCCTTCGCGCTCTCCCGGCTGGCCGACAACGACACCCTGCACCGCACCCCGATCGGCGTGCTGCGCAGCGTCCGGCGGCCGGTCTACGACACCCTGATGGCCGACCAGTTGGAGACCGCGGTGCAGCAGCGCGGGGCCGGCGAGCTGGCCGGTCTGCTGGCGGGCAAGGACACCTGGACCGTCGCCTAGCCAGCACTGTCAGCACCGTCACCACCTGCCCCCGGGTGCTTGCCCGGGGGCAGGGCCGCTGGCAGCCTGGCAGCATGATCGACGCCTACGTTGACGACTCCTTCATCGAGCACCGGCGGTTGCTCTTCGCCACCGCCTACCGGCTGTTGGGCAGTGTGGCCGACGCCGAGGACATCCTGCAGGACGCCTGGCTCAAGTGGGCCGGGGTGGACCGGGACACGGTCGCCCATCCGAAGGCGTACCTGGTGCGGACGGTCACCAACCTGGCGCTCAGCAAGCTCACCTCCGCCCAGGCCAGGCGCGAGGCCTACGTCGGCCCGTGGCTGCCCGAGCCGCTGCTGACCGAGCCGGACGCCGCCGAGCAGGCCGAACGCGCGGAGTCGGTCTCGCTGGCCATGCTGGTGGTGCTGGAGACGCTCAGCCCGCTGGAGCGCGCGGTCTTCGTGCTGCGCGAGGTCTTCGGATACTCCAACGCCGAGATCGCCCAGGCGCTGGACAAGTCCGAGGCGGCCGTGCGGCAGACCGCGCACCGGGCCAAGGAGCACGTGGCGGCCCGGCGCCCGCGCTTCGACACCGACCCGGGCGAGCGCCGCCAGGTCACCGAGCGCTTCCTGGCCGCCTGCGCGAGCGGCGACGCGGCGCGGGTGATGGAGCTGCTGGCGCCCGAGGTGACCGCCTGGTCGGACGGCGGCGGCGTGGTGCGCGCCGCGCGGCGCCCGGTGCACGGGCCGGACCACGTGGCGCGCTGGCTGCTCGGGGTGCTGGCCAAGCCGGAGATGGCGGGAGCGGCGATCGAGCGGGTCTGGCTCAACGGCGAGCAGGCACTGCACTTCCACCGGGACGGAGCCACCCTGGGCACGCTCAGCCTCGAGCTGCTCGACGGCCGGGTGCAGGCGCTGCGGGCGCAGGTCAACCCCGGGAAGCTGGCCGGCCTGCGGACACCGGCCCCCTGGGAGCGGGTGCCGTCGCAGGGCGCGTAGCCTCGACGCGAGCGGACGGGTGGGTTCCGGGGGGAGCAGTGGTGGACGTGGTCGAATTCCTGCTGGGCTGTGCGGTGATCGGGATCGCCGTGCAGGGCACCAGGGCGGCGCGGGCCGCCAAGCGGTCGGCGGCCGAGGCGGCGGCGGCGCTGGCCGAGATCAAGGCGATCCAGGGAGCGGGCTCGCCGGGCGCGCTCAGCCTCACCAAGGCCCCGGTGCCGGGGCGGCCGCAGCAACTCGCGGTGCTGCACACCGAGCTGGTGCAGGTGCTGGGCCGCCGCGCGGCGAACGAGCTGCGGGCGGCACCGGTGGATGCGGTGCCCGAGCCGGTGCCCGAGCCGAAGCCCGAGCCACAGCCCGAGCCGAAGCCCGAGCCCGCACCGGAGCCGGCGCCCGTGCGCAAGGCCAGGCCGAAGCGGACCGGCGCGGCTCCGCAGGACTCGCTCGACCGGGTTCCCAAGGCGGTGCCCGGCGAGCGCTTCGAGTACTCCGGCCTGTTCACCGGGAAGCGCGAGGAGCGGATCCCGATCGACTGGCCCGAGCCCGGCGCGGTCGCCGTGGTGGAGGCGATCGGGATGGCCGAGGACCATCTGACGGGCTACCCGATGACCCGGGACGAGCGCCACAACCGGTTCCTCTGGGCCTCCTCGCACAGCCGGGCGCCGGTCCGGGCGCGTGCCCTGCTGACCCGGGGCATGACCCATGTCGAGCTGCGCGCGGGTGACGGTGTCACCGAGTGGTTCGTGCGGCTGCTCGGCCCTTCGGAGCTGGACGAGCTGGACGCGCTGGCCGGCGACCGGGCCGGCAAGGGCGGTCTGATCACCGCCGTGCGTCCGGTCGCGGTCGCGGAGGTCGAGGTGCACGTGCGGTCGGCCTCCTGGAGCGCCCAGTTCGTCTGCGGCTGCTGGGCCGGGGACGACTGCGCCTGCCCGCTGCCGAAGGGGTTCGCCGCGACGCCCCGCGCGGTGCTCGGCCGGCGCGCGGGCACCGAGGTGCTCGTCCTGCCGCGCCCGGGTCTGTTCGTGATCAAGACCGAGGAGCCGACCGACTCCTGGCGCCTGAGCCTGCGCCCCGTCGACGCCCGGCCCGTGTCATGACCAAACTCCGAGAACGGAGATGACAACTCCGGCCCTCGCCCGCTACGGTCGCCACGACACACGCGCGCCGAGCGGAGGAGGAGCCTGCCATGGCATCCGAGCAGCCGACACTCCACCCCGAGGCCGGCCGGGGCGTCTGGCTGGGCGCCGCCGCCTACGGGATCTGGGGACTCTTCCCGCTCTACTGGCCGCTGCTGGAGCCCACCGCCTCCGGTGACATCCTGGCCAACCGGATGGCCTGGTCGCTGATCGTGGTGGTCGCCGTCCTCACCGTGCGCCGGGAGTGGGGCTGGCTGCGTCCGCTGCTGCGCCAGCCGCGCCGGCTGGCCCTGTCGGCGCTCGCGGCCGCCGCGATCTCGGTCAACTGGGGCGTCTACATCTGGGCCGTGAACTCCGGGCACGTGGTGGAGAGCAGCCTCGGCTACTTCATCAACCCGCTGGTCACCATCGGCTTCGGCGTCCTGCTGCTGCGGGAGCGGCTGCGCCTGGCGCAGTGGGTGGCGGTCGGGGTCGGCGCGCTCTCGGTGCTGGTGCTGACCGCCGGCTACGGGCGGCTGCCGTGGATCGCGCTCACCCTGGCGCTCAGCTTCGCCGTCTACGGGCTGCTGAAGAAGAAGATCGCGCTCGGCGGGCTGGAGAGCTTCGCGCTGGAGACCGCGTTCATCTTCCCGTTCGCCGTCGCGTTCCTGGCCTACCGCTCGGCCACCGGCCACGCCGTCTTCGGCCACGGCGCGGGCCACCTGACGCTGCTGATGCTGACCGGCCCGATCACCGCCGTGCCGCTGCTCATGTTCGGTGCCGCCGCGATCCGGATCCCGCTCTCCACCATGGGCCTGCTGCAGTACCTGGCGCCGGTCTTCCAGTTCCTCTGCGGCGTCCTGTACTTCCACGAGACGATGCCGCCCGAGCGCTGGGCCGGCTTCGCGCTGGTCTGGGCGGCGCTGGCGGTGCTCAGCTGGGACGCGCTGCGCCGGGTGCGCGCGGACCGGGCGGCGCCGGTGGGGGCCGGAGCGGTCGCCCCGGCCCCCGCGCCCAGCGCCACCCGCTGAGCCGGCGTCATCGGCCCACTCGGCCTCAGGCGGTGATGTCGCGGCTGCTGAACCGGGCCCAGGCCGCCGAGCCGAAGACCGCCACGTAGAGCGCCTGCAGGCCGAGGTCCTGCCCGACCGCGTGCCAGTACATCGGCTGCCGCAGCAGGTCGCCGAAGGAGAGCCAGTAGTGGGTGAGCAGCCACGGCTGGATCGCGTGCAACTGCGGGAAGCTGTCCAGCACCTGGACGATGATCACCAGACCGACCGTGCTCGCCATCGCCGCGATCCCGCTGCCGGTCAGGGTGGAGATGAAGAGCCCGACCGCCGCCAGCCCGGCCAGCGACAGCGCCACCACACCCGAGATCAGCACCACCCGCAGCAGCGCCGCGCCCAGGCCGATGGTGTCCCCGGAGAGCAGCGTGACATCGCCGACCGGGAACAGGATCGAGCCGATCAGCAGCCCGGAGAGCGCGACCGCCAGCGTGGCGGCCAGGCAGAACGCCATGGCCGCCGTGAACTTGGCCGCCAGCAGCCTGCTCCGGCCGGCCGGTGCGACCAGCAGGTAGCGCAGCGTGCCGGTGGCGGCCTCGCCGGCCACCGAGTCGCCCGCCACCACGCCCACCGTCATCGGCAGGAAGATCGGCAGTGACGTGGCCAGCGCGGTGAAGGTCAGGAAGACGCCGTTCTGGGTGACCTGGGCGATGAACGCCGGGCCGCCGTCGCCGCCGTGCAGATTGCCGGTCTCGATCTTCACCACCACGCCGATCAGGATCGGCACCACGGCCAGCACACCCAGCAGCGCCAGCGTGCGCGCCCGGCGGAAGGTCAGCGTCAACTCACTGCGGAACAGGGCCAGGAAGCCCGGCACCGTCTGCGCCCTCGGCCCGGCCACCGCCCCCGGCGCCGCCACGACCGGTGCCGGCTCAACCCGCGACATCGAATCCCTCCCCGGTCAGCGCCACGAAGGCGTCCTCCAGCGTGCCCCGTTCGACCCCGAAGCCGCGCACCCGCACCCCGGCCCCGACCAGCGCCGCGCACAGCCGGGGCAGCGCCTGCTCGTCCAACGCGCCCCACTCGCCGTCCACCTGGCCCTCGCCGACCCGCAGGCCAGTCACCCGGTGCTCGGCCAGCACGGCCAGCGCCGCCTCGGTGTCCGCCGTGCGGACCACCAGCCGGCCCTGGGCCCGCGCGGCCAGCTCGGCCACCGTGCCCTGCACCACCAGCCGGCCCTTGGACATCACGGCGGCGTGCGTGCAGACCTGCTCGATCTCGTCCAGCAGGTGGGAGGAGAGGAAGACGGTGGTGCCCTCCGCCGCGACCTCGCGCACCAGTGCCCGGATCTCCCGCATGCCCTGCGGGTCCAGGCCGTTGGTCGGCTCGTCCAGCACCAGCAGCTCGCGCGGCTGCAGCAGCGCGGCGGCCAGCCCGAGGCGCTGCTTCATGCCCAGCGAGTAGGCGCGCGCCTTCTTGCCGGCCGCGGCGGCCAGCCCGACCCGCTCCAGCGCTCGGGCCACCCGCTGCTCGCGGGTGCGCGGGTCGCAGGTGGGGTCCGCCGAGTCGTAGCGGATCAGGTTGTCCCGGCCGGAGAGGAACCCGTAGAGCGCCGGCCCCTCGATCAGCGCGCCGACCCGGGGCAGCACGCTGCCCACCGACTGCGGCATCTGGGCGCCGAGCACGGTGGCCACGCCGGAGGTCGGGGCGATCAGGCCCATCAGCATCCGGATGGTGGTCGTCTTGCCGGAGCCGTTCGGGCCGAGGAACCCGAAGACGCTGCCGCGCGGCACCGTGAGGTCCAGTCCGTCCACGGCCAGTTGGCCGCCGGGGAAGCGCTTGGTCAGGCCCTGGGTCCTGATCACCGGTCGACCGCCGACGAGGGCCGGGTCCGCGGCTGCGGTCCGGCCCCCCTCGGTGGTCTCCGCCGTGTCCACGGCCGGAGACTGGGTCATCGCTACTTCACTCCCGCCGCTGCCTGCAGCACGGGCAGGGTGACCGCGCCGGCGTAGACGTGGTTGTCGTCGGTGATCAGCACGTTGACCACCTTGGTGCTGATCAGCGTGCCGCCGGCCACCGGCTTGCCGAGCGACTTGATCAGCTCGGTGCTGTCGGGCAGCGACCGCGCGCGGTGGCCACCGGTCGCGGCCGGGCCGCCGATCGACCCGGCGCCGGAGGTGGGCAGGGTGAAGGAGAGCACGCTGGTCCACCCGGTGCCGGACACCTTCGGGTCGGCCTGTGCCGCCGACGGGCGCGGGTGCTGCGAGGGCGCGTGGCCCGACTGCGGGTGCGCCTGCTGCTCGACCACCCGCGCGCCCTTCGGCGGGGTGAAGTCGAAGGTGCTCGCGCTCGGTGCGGTGAAGGAGACGTCGCTGAAGTGCACGTCCAGCACGGTGCCGCCGGAGGTCGATGTGGCCACCACCGCGAGCGGGGTGCCGGTGGCGGCGTCCACCGAGATCCGCACCTCGCCGATCGTCGAGCCGGACTGCGTCGGCTTGACGCTCAGCTGGTAGGCGTCCCGCCCGGCCACCGAGACGGTGCCGGCCACGCTGACCTGCGAGGTGCCCGCGCTGTCGGCCAGGAACTGCTGGGCGGCCTGCTGCGGGGTGGTCGGCACGCCGCTCAGCGGGCTCTTCGGCTGCTCCCGCACGGCGCCGGCCGCGGCGCCGGTCAGGTGCACGGCCTGGTCGCTCGCGCTGTCCCAGGCCCAGGCCTGGCCGCCGTCGCGGATCAGGTCGTACTCGGCCAGCGGCTCGATCAGCGCCACCCGCTGCTTGTCCGGTCCGTCGGCCGCGACGCGCAGCGTGTGGTCGCCGGCCAGCAGCGTGGCCAGCTTGGCCTGCGGATCGGCGCTCGCGGCCCCGCCGTCGCCCTGCTGGGCCCGGCCGCCCGCAGCCCCGGCAGCCCCGGCGGCCTGGGCCGCCCCGGCCACCGCGCCCTGGCCCGCGAGGTCGAGCAGCTGGCTCGGAACGCCGAGGTCGGTGGAGACCTGCACGGTGCCGCTCAGCGCGGTGGTCCGGTCGGCGAGCACCTTGGCGACCAACTGCTGGGCCGTCACCTGCGGCAGCGCCGGCGCGCCCGGGCTGGCCAGGGCCGGCACCACGGCCACCCCCGCCGCCGCGACGGCCGCGATCGCCACCGGCACCAGCACCCGGGCCACCGTGCGGCGCCGGGCCCGGTACGGCTCGCCGATCGGTTGGTCGCCGCCTGCCGGCTCCTGCTCGTCGAAACCCGCGTACTTGGTCGTCATCTGTCAGCCCCTTCTCAGCGCTCCGGGTTGTGCCTGCCGTCTCGTCATCCATTAGAGACCGGCGAAGCGCGCGGCACATCGCTCCCCGGGGCCATTCCCCGCTACATCCCATGGTGCAACCGACCCTGAGGCCTTATCAGGGTTGTCCGGGACACCGGGTCCTCCTGCTGGCGTAGGGTCGGGCCATGGACGCCACGCCACCCTCAGCGCCGAACGCAACGCCGGCTGTGACGCAGCAGCCCGTGACGCGGCCGCCGGCGACGTCGAAGCCGACCGCGACCGCGATGCGCCGTGCGCTGCGCCGGGCCCGCGACGGGGTCGCGCTGGACAGCGCCGAAGCCGCGGTGCTGCTCCAGGCCCGCGACGAGGACCTGGCCGACCTGTGCGCCACGGCCGCCCGGTTGCGTGACCAGGGCCTGGCGGCGGTCGGCCGCCCGGGGATCATCACCTACTCCCGGAAGGTCTTCGTCCCGCTCACCAGGCTCTGCCGGGACCGCTGCCGCTACTGCACCTTCGTCACCGTCCCCGGCAAGCTGCGCCGCGCCGGGCAGGGGATGTTCCTGTCGCCCGACGAGGTGCTGGAGATCTGCCGCCAGGGTGCCGCGATGGGCTGCAAGGAGGCGCTGTTCACGCTCGGGGACCGCCCCGAGGACCGCTGGCCCGAGGCCCGCGAGTGGCTGGACGCGCACGGCTACGACGACACCATCTCCTACGTCCGGGCGATCTCGATCCGGGTGCTGGAGGAGACCGGCCTGCTGCCGCACCTCAACCCGGGCGTCTGCAGCTGGACCGACCTCCAGCGGCTGAAGCCGGTCTCCGGCAGCATGGGCATGATGCTGGAGACCACCGCGACCCGCCTGTGGTCCGAGCCGGACGGCCCGCACTACGGCTCGCCCGACAAGGAGCCCGCCGTGCGGCTGCGCGCCCTGGAGGACGCCGGGCGCAGCGCCGTCCCGTTCACCACCGGCCTGCTGATCGGCATCGGCGAGACCTACGAGGAGCGGGCCGACTCGCTCTTCGCGATCCGGCGCGTCTCCCGCCAGTACCAGGGCATCCAGGAGGTGATCATCCAGAACTTCCGCGCCAAGCCGGACACCGCGATGCGCGGCATGCCGGACGCGGAGCTGCAGGAGCTCGCCGCCTGCATCGCGGTCGCCCGGGTGGTGCTGGGCCCGAGCATGCGGCTGCAGGCGCCGCCGAACCTGGTCGACGGTCAGTACCAGCTGATCATCGGCGCGGGCATCGACGACTGGGGCGGCGTCTCACCGCTCACCCCCGACCACGTGAACCCCGAGGCGCCCTGGCCGCAGATCGCCGAACTCGCCACCCGCACCGCCGAGCAGGGCTACCGGCTGCGCGAGCGGCTGACGGTCTACCCGGAGTTCCTGCGGCGCGGCGAGCCCTGGCTGGACCCCCGGATCCGGCCGCACGTGGAGGGCCTGCTGGAGCCGGAGACCGGGCTGGCCCGCGAGGACGCGCCGGTGCTGGGCCGCCCCTGGCAGGAGCCGGAGGACCTGGGCCCCACCGGCCGCACCGACCTGCACACGGCCATCGACGCCGAGGGCCGCACCGGTGACCGGCGCGGTGACTTCGACGACGTGTACGGGGACTGGGGCGCGCTGCGCGAGCAGGTCGCGGCGCTGCCCGCCGCCCGGCTGCCCGGGGACGTGCGCGCCGCGCTGGCCGTCGCCGCCGACGACCCGACGAAGCTGACGGACGATCAGGCGCTGACCCTCTTCCAGGCCGAGGGCCCCGCGCTCGACGCGCTCTGCCGGATCGCCGACGACCTGCGCCGCTCGGTGGTCGGCGACACCGTCACCTACTGCGTCACCCGGAACATCAACTTCACCAACGTCTGCTACACCGGCTGCCGGTTCTGCGCGTTCGCCCAGCGCCGAACCGACGCCGACGCCTACAGCCTCTCGCTCGACCAGGTCGCCGACCGCGCCGCGCAGGCCTGGGAGGTCGGCGCCACCGAGGTCTGCATGCAGGGCGGCATCCACCCCGACCTGCCGGGCACCGCCTACTTCGACATCGCCCGCGCGGTCAAGGAGCGGGTGCCCGGGATCCACGTGCACGCCTTCTCGCCGATGGAGGTGGTCAACGGGGCCACCCGCACCGGCCTTTCGATCCGCGACTGGCTGACCGCCGCGCGCGAGGCGGGCCTGGACACCATCCCCGGCACCGCCGCCGAAATCCTGGACGACGAGGTCCGCTGGGTCCTCACCAAGGGCAAGCTGCCGGCCGCCACCTGGGTCGAAGTGGTCACCACCGCGCACGAGTTGGGCATCCGCTCGTCCTCCACGATGATGTACGGCCACGTCGACACGCCCGCCCACTGGCTCGGCCACCTGCGGTTGCTCGCCGAGATCCAGCAACGGACCGGGGGTTTCACCGAGTTCGTCACCCTGCCGTTCATCCACACCAACGCGCCGGTCTACCTGGCCGGCATCGCCCGTCCGGGTCCCACGCACCGGGACAACCGCGCGGTGGTGGCGATGGCCCGCCTGCTGCTGCACCCGCACATCCCCAACATCCAGACCAGCTGGGTCAAGCTCGGCGCCGAGGGTGCGGCCGAGATGCTCCGTAGCGGCGCCAACGACCTGGGCGGCACGCTGATGGAGGAGACCATCTCCCGGATGGCCGGCTCGGCGTACGGCAGTTACAAGTCCATCCGTGACCTGGAGGCCATCGCCGAGGCGGCCGGGCGGCCCTCGCGCCAGCGCACCACGCTGTACGGCGAGGTGGGCGAGGAGCGCCGGGCGGTGGCGCTGGCCTCGGACGGGCACCTGCCGGTGCTGCTGCCGGTGGTGGACTGACCCGGCGTCAGGCAGGGCCGGTGCTCGAAGCCTTGACGTGCGGCGGGGCCGGCGGCGCGGGCCTGTCGGCCCCGTCCCGGCCCCGCGTGGCACTGCTGGAAACCCGTGCTGCTACAGCGAACCGACGATCCTGTCGGCGCTGACCCGGATGATGACGCGCTCGCCGTCGGCGTCCGGGTAGTCCGCCCCGGTGTACTTCCGGGCGATGGTGTGGATCAACTCGTCGGCGCCCTCGGCAGTGAGGGTGGCGGTGCCGCGGATCTCGGCGTAGCTGTACGGCTCCTCGGGCGGGTTGATCATGATGGTGATCCGCGAGTCGCGCCGCAGGTTCTGCTCCTTGCGGCGGCCCACCGTGGTGGAGATCAGCAGGTCGTCACCGTCGCGCAGGACCCAGGTGATCGAGAGGTGGGGGCGGCCGTCCGGCTGGATCGTCGCCACGGTCGCGAAGGCGTGCTGGTTGTCGAGGTACTTCTTCAGACCCTCGGAGAGTTCGACTGACACTGTCCATCACCTGTTCTGAGGATGGCGGCACGCGGCCCGGACGCGCCGGAGTCCGGCGCCAACTCACTCTAACGCCCGGGGTAGTTCGCGCCAGTGGCCGATGGACGAGGCTGGTCGGGCGGCACGGGATCCGGTGGGCAGAACGTGAGGTCGAGGACGTTCGGCGACCACGGCGCGCTCGCTCAGTTCCGCCCCGTCGCCAGCAACTCGCCGGTGGCTGTGCGCCGGTAGACCACCCGGCGGCCCACCCGGGTGCCCGTCACCAGGTCGGCCTCGCGCAGGACGGCCAGGTGGCCGCCGATGGTGCCCAGGGACTGGCCGAGTTGGGCGGCGAGTTCGCTGGTGGTGGCGGGGTGCGCCAACTCCCGCAGGATGGCGGCGCGTCCGGCGCCGATCAGGCGGTCCAGGGCGTGCGGCGGCCTGGCGGCGGCAGCGGCCGTGGCGATGCCGCGGGCCGGGTAGACCTGGGCGTATCGGCCGGTGGGTGAGCGGCAGAGCCAGGTGCCGCCGGCGATGCTCACAGGGACGAAGAGCATGCCCTCGTCGCTGATCACGTGGTCCGGGCCCGGTTGCCGGCTGAAGCGGATCGCGTCGGCGCCGACCCAGGCGCTGCGGCGGCTCATCCGCTCCAGCGCGCGCGGCCAGCCGTAGGCGGCCAGCAGGCCGGCCCGGTAGGTGACGTCGCGTTCCAGCAGGGCCCGGCGGCGGGGCCAGTCGGGGGCGACGAGGGTGCGCCAGCAGGAGTGCAGCAGTTCGGCGGCGCGGGGTGCCCAGCCGTGGCCGGTGAGCCAGTCCAGGTCGTGCCGCTGCCAGCTGTGGGCCACCGACCGCTCCAGCTGCGCGCGCGCGTCGGTATCCGACACGCCTGCGACGGCGGGCAGTTCACCCTCGATCCGGGTGCGCATGCCGCCGGTCGGCGGGATGGCGAGGAAGTCCGGCAGCCACTTGGTGGAGGAGACCAGCCGGAGCAGGCCCCGGGCGAAGGGGTCGGCGTCCAGGCGGGCGGTGAACGCGGGGCGCTCGCGGGTGTGCCAGTCGGCGAACCAGGGTTCCGGGTTCGGCCGGGTCAGGGTGATCACCGTGCCGAGCGTCTCGGCGAGCGGCGAGAGTGCGAACCGGGAGTGGGACAGGGCCAGCGGGCTCAATCGCAGCAGCGTCATCTTTCGCCTCCACCCGAAACGATAGTGGCCGTGCGGCCGTCCCCCGACACTCGGACCGGTGTACTCCTCCCCACTTCGCAATCCGGGCTTCCGCTGGTTCTTCGGCGGGCAGTTGGTCTCGCTGCTCGGCAGCTCGATGGCTCCCGTCGCACTGGCCTTCGCGGTGCTGGACGCCTCCGGGCGCAGCGGGGATCTCGGCCTGGTGCTGGCCGCCCGCATGGTGCCGATGCTGGCGTTCCTGCTGGTCGGCGGGGCCACCGCCGACCGGCTTCCGCGCCGCACGGTGCTGCTGGCCGCCAACCTCGGTTCGGCCCTCACCCAGGGTGCGGTCGCGGTGCTGCTGCTCACCGGGCACTACGCGCTGCTTGCGGTGGCGGGGCTGGAGCTGCTCAACGGGGTGCTGGCCGCGTTCACCACGCCGGCGCTGCGCGGGGTGGTGCCGCAGCTGGTCGCCAAGGACCAGCTGCAGCGGGCGAACGCGCTGCTGGGGTCGACGCGCAACGCCACCAAGATCCTCGGGCCGAGCGTGTCCGGCGTGCTGGTGGTGGCGGTGGGCAGTGGCCCGGCGATCGCCTGCGACGCGCTGAGCTACCTGCTGGCGGCCGGCTGCCTGGCCCGGCTGGCCCTGGCGGACGGCGGGCCGCTGTCCGGGACTGCTGCGTTCCGCCCGGGCACGGTGCGAACTGCTGTTCTGTACCGCGACATTCGCGAGGGCTGGACCGAGTTCCGGCGGATCCGCTGGGCCTGGCTGGGAAGTTGGGCGTTCTTCGTGATCAACCTGGTGCAGACCGGCACCTGGCAGATCCTGGGTCCGCTGCTCACCCAGCAGCGCGGCTCCGCGGCGATCTGGGGGCTGGTACTGAGCGCCCGCGGCCTCGGGCTGCTGGTGACCAGCGTGCTGATGTACCGGGTGACGGTCCGCTACCTGCTGCGGCTCAGCCAACTGGCGTGTGCGCTCGGCGCGTTGCCACTGCTGGCGCTCGGCTCCGGGATCGCCGCGCCCTGGCTGGTCGCGGCGGCCTTCGTCGGCGGCCTCGGTTCGTCCGTCACCGTGATCGGCTGGGACACCTCGCTGCAGGAGCACGTGCCGGCCGCCGTGCTCTCCCGGGTCTCCTCCTACAGCGACCTGCTCAGCTACCTCGCGATCCCGATCGGCCAGCTCTCGGTCGGCCCGCTGACCCACGCCTTCGGCGGCGCCCGGGTGACCGCCGTCGCCGGCCTGGTCGACGCGCTCGCGGCCCTGGCGCCGCTGGCCGCCCGCTCGGTGCGCCGGCTGCCCCGCGCGCCCGTTTAGCGCTCGCCGTCACCGGTGGAGAAAAGGGGCCTGAAAAGCCTCCCCGTTGGAACTCCGACGACTTCTCGCTCGTTCTCAATATGGTTAATTCGCCCGATAGTTAACCCTCTGGGATATTTCGCGATGCTGTGATTTACTCCCCGCCATGACTCCCCAGAACACCACCGCGCCCGCCGGCGTGCCCGCGTCCGTCCCCGCCCCCGTGTCCGCCTCCTCGGCGGGCAGCTGGCAGCTCGGTGACCTGACGGTCAACCGGCTCGGCTTCGGCGCGATGCGCCTCACCGGCAGCGGCCCCTTCGACCTCGGCACCCCGAGCGACCGCGAGCGGGTGCTCGGGGTGCTGCGCCGCGCGGTGGAGCTCGGGGTGAACCACATCGACACCGCCGCCTTCTACTTCTCCTCGCTGCGCTCCGCCAACGAGCTGATCAACACCGCGCTCGCGCCGTACCCGCAGGAGCTGGTGATCACCACCAAGGTCGGCCCCTGGCGGGACCCGGCCGGCGAGTGGTCGTGGGGCGCGCCGGAGCAGCTGCGCGGCCAGGTGGAGGAGAACCTGCGCCAGCTCGGCCGGGACCAGCTGGACGTGGTGAACCTGCGGAACCGGGGCCGGGCGGTGGAGCCCTTCGTCGAGCGGTTCGGCGCGCTGGCCGAACTGCGCGAGGCGGGGCTGATCCGGCACCTGGGCGTCTCCAACGCCACCGTCGAGCAGTTCGCCGCCGCCCGGGCCGTCGCGCCGGTGGTCTGCGTGCAGAACCGTTTCGGCATCGGGGCCTCGGCCGAGCAGCGCGAGGTGCTGCGGGTCTGCGGCGAGCAGGGGGTCGCGTTCGTGCCGTTCTTCGCGATCGCGGGGGAGGGGCGCGAAGGGGGCGCCGGTGGCCCGGAGGACCAGGCGGTGCTCGACATCGCGGCGGCGCACGGAGTCTCGGTCGCCCAGGTGCGGCTGGCCTGGACGCTGCGGCAGGGGCCGCACGTGCTGGCCATCCCGGGCACCGGGAACCCGCAGCACCTGGTCGAGAACCTGGCGGCCGGCGCCGTGCGGCTGACCGACGAGGAGTTCGCCCGGCTCGAGGCCGTCTGAGCCGGCTGGCGTTGACGTCAGGGTCAAGGTCTACGGTCGAGGGACCGAGCGGACAGGAGGCCGGGAAGATGCGGATCGGGGAACTGGCGGAGCGGGCGGGAACCACCACGCGCACCCTGCGGTACTACGAGTCACGCGGGCTGCTGACCGCCCGGCGCACCGGGAACGGCTACCGGGCGTACGGCGAGGAGGAGCTGCGGCTGGTCAAGCAGATCCGGCTGCTCCAGGACTTCGGCTTCGAACTGGAGGACACCCGCCCGTTCGTCGAGTGCCTGCAGGCGGGGCACCAGGCGGGGGACGCCTGCCCGGCCTCGCTGGAGGTCTACCGCCGCAAGCTGGCCGAGCTGGACGACTGCCTGGCCCGGCTCGGCGCGGTGCGCGCCCAGGTGGCGGGGCAACTGGCCCGCGCCGAGCTGGAGGTGGCCAGCGCGCGGGCCGAACCCCGGTGCGAACTGTCGATGGCGTCGATCCAGGAGGGCGAGTAGATGACTGACACGATGGCCGGGGCAGCCGCGCCGAGCGGGGTTGCCGCGCCGAGCGGGCCGGCCGAGGTGACCGGAGTGGCCGAGGTGACCGACGGGAGCTTCGCCGCCGAGGTGCTCGGATCCGAGCTCCCGGTGCTGGTGGACTTCACCGCCGACTGGTGCCCGCCGTGCCGGATGATCGCGCCGGTGCTGGCGGCGGTGGCCGGCGAGGAGGCGCACCGGCTCAAGGTGGTGTCGCTGGACGTGGACACCAACCCCGTGACGCAGGCCGCCTACGGAGTGCTCTCGATGCCCACCCTGATGGTCTTCAAGGGCGGCGAACCGGTGAAGGTGATGGTCGGCGCCCGGGCGAAGGCCAAGCTGCTGCGCGAGCTGGCCGAGGTGCTCTGAGTAGCCGTCAGCTCGGGGGCGGGCGGGGAGTAAGGGACTTGCGGGGCCACCGCGGTGCTGCCTATCCTCCTGCTCAGTGCGTTGATGGAGACGAGTAGCCGCGGGACCCCGCGAGCCGAGAGAACCGCCGGCAGCTGTGAAGGCGGTCTCGTGCCCCACGGTGAAGACACTCCTGAGCACTGAGCAGTGCAAGAGGCCATCACCCGGTCGATCAGCAGCCGGGGAGTGGCGAAAGTGCGGTGGCACCGCGAGTCACCCTTCTCGCCCGCACTTCCAAGGGATCAGCCGAGGTCCCCGGAGGACTGCGATGATCCACCCCATCGAGCGCACCATGGTCGCCGACCTGCGCGAACACACCGACCGGACGGTCACCGTCGCGGGCTGGGTGCACACCCTGCGCCTGCAGAGCACGATGCAGTTCGTCCTGGTCCGTGACCACAGCGGCATCGTCCAGGTGACGCACCGCAAGGCGGACGACGAACTGACCGCCCTACTGGACGGCCTCACCAGCGAATCCGCCGTCCGTATCACCGGCCGGGTGGTGGCCAACCCGGTGGTCAAGCTCGGCGGCCTGGAGCTGATCCCCGAGTCGGTCGAGGTGCTGAACCGGGCCACCGCCCCGCTGCCGATCGACGAGCACTCGGGGCCCGAGCCCCGGCTGGACTGGCGCTTCCTCGACCTGCGCCGCCGGCCGGCGGCCCAGCTGCTCTTCGCCGTGCAGACCACCTTCGAGGCGGGGATGCGCGAGTACGCCTACGGCGCGGGCTGCACCGAGCTGCACACCCCGAAGCTGATGGGCACCGCCTCGGAGTCCGGCGCCGAGGTCTTCGAGCTGGGCTACTTCGGCGGCAAGGCCTACCTGGCCCAGTCGCCGCAGTTCTACAAGCAGATGGCGATCGCCGGCGGGATCGACCGGGTCTTCGAGATCGGCCCGGTCTTCCGCGCCGAGCCCTCGTTCACCTCCCGGCACGCCACCGAGTTCACCGGTGTCGACGTCGAACTCGCCTGGACCACCGACGTCGAGGAGGTGCAGCGGTTCGAGGAGGAGATGATCGCGCACGCCCTCGGCCGGGTCGCCGAGCGCCACGGTGCCGCGATCCGCGAGGAGTTCGGGGTCGAGGTGACGGTGCCGAGCCTGCCGTTCCCGCGGATCACCATGGCCGAGGCGCACCAGGTGCTGCGCGAGAAGCTGGGCTGGGACCCGGAGGGCACCAAGGTCGACCTGGACCCGGAGGGCGAGCGGGCGCTCTCGGCCCACATGCGGGAGCAGACGGGCCACGAGTTCGTCTTCGTCACCCACTACCCGGCCGAGATCCGGCCGTTCTACCACGCCAGGCCGGCCGGTCGGCCCGACCTGACGCTCAGCTTCGACCTGCTCTGGAAGGGCCTGGAGGTCACCACCGGCGCCCAGCGCGAGCACCGCTACGAGGTGCTGGTCGAGCAGGCGGCGGAGAAGGGCATGCGGACCGAGCCGCTGACCGACTACCTGAACTGCTTCCGCTACGGCTGCCCGCCGCACGGCGGCTTCGGGATGGGCCTGGGCCGGATGCTGATGGTGCTGCTCGGGCTGGGCTCGCTGCGCGACGCGGTCTTCCTCTTCCGCGGGCCGAACCGGCTGACGCCGTAACGCCGTAACGCCGTAACGCCGCAACGCTGTCATGCCGTCGGGGCGGCCGACCGCACAGGTCGGCCGCCCCGACGAGCTGCCGCGCTCAGTTCACCAGCAGCTGCGCCTTCAGATCCCGCAGGTCGTGCCGGTCCAGGCCGAGCCCGTTCTTCAGGTAGCCGTCGAAGGAGCCGAAGTCCTTGGTGACCTCGTCGAACCCGGCGTTCAGGAACTCCGGCTGCACGCCGAGCAGCGGCTTGTACACCGCCTGGTAGGCGGGCGGCAGCTTCGCCAGGGTCGCGGCGTTCGAGGCGGCCAGGTAGTCGTTGCTGGCCAGGTAGTCCGCCATCACGGTGTCGCTCGGCACGCCGAGCGCGGTGAGCAGCGCGGCGCTGGCCCAGCCGGTGCGGTCCTTGCCGGCGGTGCAGTGGTACAGCACGCTCTGGTCGTCGCGCTCCACCAGCGCGCTGAAGAGGGCGTGGTAGCCGGACTTGGCGGACGGCGCGGCCACCATGGTCCGCTCGGCGTCCTCCATCGCCTGCACGGCGGCGGCCGGGGTGGTCACGTTGAACTGGCCGGTGCCGGCGACGCCCAGCACGTTCTCGGTGGTCTCCGTCGCACCGGCCGGCAGGCGGTCGGGGGCGGCCTGCTGCTCGCCCGGCGTGCGCAGGTCGAAGACCTGCGCGAGGCCCAGGCGCTGGAGCTTGGCGAGGTCGGCGTCGGACAGCTTGCTGAGGTCGCCGGAGCGGTAGACCACGCCCATCCGCACCCAGTGGCCGTCGGCGGTGCGGTAGCCGCCCGCGTCGCGGAAGTTGGGGGCCGAGGCCAGGTGCAGCGAGCGGTCGGCGATGGTCAGCGGGTCGCCGTGGTCCGGGACCAGCTCGAAGTACCAGCGGTCGGCGGCGGGCACCTCGACGGTCACGGTGGCCGAGCCGGCGGCGGAGTCGACCACCCGGGCGACCGGCTTGCGGCGCTGGATGGCGTCCTGGTCCTGGCCGGCGTAGACGGTGACCCGGTGGGTGCCGGGGGCGGTCCAGGTCAGGGTGAAGCTGCCGTCGGCCTGCTGGCTGGCGGTGGCCGCGGTGAACGGGATGCCGACCACGTGGTGGTGGTGGCTGTGGTGCGAGTCGGCGAGCGCGGGGGCGGCGGTGCCGAGCACGAGCGCGCTGGTCAGCGCGGTGGCGGCGGCGGCCAGGCGGGGGGAAGTCAGCATGCCGGGAGGCTAGTCGTGCCAGGGTGGCACGTCGTGACATCAATATGGCGGATCGGCAACACCTTGTTGAAGAGCAGATGTTCCCGGAAGGCGTCGCCACCCGTCACCGGGACGAATTACAGTGCGGTGTCGCCGGGGGGAGGCCTCCGGGCGGGTCCTGTCGTCCAGTGAAAGGCCGTCTTCGGTGATACCCCTGTGGTCGCGCGCCCAGCAGCAGGACTACCGCAGCCGGGTTCGCGGCTGCCTGCTCGGCGGGGCGATCGGCGACGCGCTCGGTGCCGGCATCGAGTTCGACACGCTCGACAAGATCCGGGTCGACCACGGTCCGGACGGGGTGACCGGCTTCGTCCCGGCGTACGGGATGCGCGGCGCCGTCACCGACGACACCCAGATGACCCTCTTCACGGTGGACGGGATCATCCGGGCCCACGTCCGCCAGGGCAGCGGCGGCGGCTGGCACCCGCCCACCGACGTGCACCATGCCTACCTGCGCTGGGCGGCCACCCAGCACGACTGGGGACCGGACGAGCGGCGGCGCGACCTCGGCTGGCTCGGGCGCGAGGAGTGGCTGTACGCGCGCCGCGCGCCGGGCTCGGCCTGCCTGTCCGGGCTGTCCGGGCCGGACGGGGAGCGACTGGGTACCCTGGAGGCGCCGAAGAACCCGCACTCCAAGGGCTGCGGCACGGTGATGCGGGCGGCGCCGTTCGGGCTGCTGCTCGGCTGGGAGCCCGGCCTGGTCTTCCAACTCGCCGTCGAGTGCTCGGTGCTGACCCACGGCCACCCGACCGGCTACCTCTCCGCCGGGGCGCTGGCCGTGCTGGTGCACGCGGTGCTGCGCGGCCAGACCCTGGAGGAAGGCGTCGAGCTGGCGCTCGCGCTGCTCGCCGAGCGCCCCGGCCACGAGGAGACCAGCGCGGCCCTGCGGGCGGCGCTGGCGGCGGTGCGGGCCGGCGAGCCGTCGGCCGAGCGGGTCGCCGCGCTGGGGGAGGGCTGGGTGGCTGAGGAGGCGCTGGCGATCGGGGTGTACTGCGCGCTGGTGGCCGAGGACGTGCGGAGCGGACTGCTGCTCGCGGTCAACCACTCGGGGGACAGCGACTCGACCGGGACGGTCTGCGGCAACCTGCTGGGCGCGGTGCACGGGGAGAGCGCGCTGCCGGCCGAGTGGGTGGCCGAGTTGGAAGGGCGGGGGACCGTGCTGCAGCTCGCCGACGACCTGGTGCTGGAGCTGAGCCACGGGGCGGAGCTGCACGGCCCGGGTGCCGGGCCGGTCTGGCGCGAGCGCTACCCGGTGGGGTGAGCGCTCCCGTCAGCCGAGCGTCAGTCGAGTGGAGCTGGGGTCAGAAGGTTTCCGTCCGCGGACCGGTCGGGCCTCAGACCGTGCCGAACGCGCCGTGCGCCGCGGCCCCCGCGAACGCCTGCCAGGCCTCGGGCGAGATGTGCAGCCGGGGGCCGGACGGGTCCTTGGAATCCCGGACCGCAACGGTGGCCGACGCGGGGACCGCGACCTCCACGCAGGCACCGTTCCCGCCGCTGTGGCTGCTCTTGCGCCAGGTCGGGTCAACGGTCAGGGTGTTGGAGCTCATTCTCGTAAACCTCCGCATAGGTGGTGATCAGCGACCTCGACTCGGCGACTCCGAAGGCAGCCGCGCGCAGGTGGTCGTAGAGACCGGTATAGCGGCGGACGTCAGCCTCCTTCTCGAGGTAGAGGTCGCTCGTCACCCCTTCGAAGTAGACAACCGTGGAATCGGCAGACTCCGGGAACTCCATCAGGGAGAATGTCCCGGTCATGCCGGGGTGGGCGCCCTTCGTGAACGGGATGACCTGGATGTTCACGTTCGCCTGCTCGCTCGTCTCCAGCAGCCGGCGCAGCTGCTGGCCCATCACCGCGGGGCCGCCGACCTCCCGGGCCAGCACCGCCTCGTCTATCACCGACCAGAAGCTGGACAGCTGGTCCTCGCCGGTCAGCCGGTCCTGCCGCTTGAGCCGCACCTCGACCCGGCGGCGGATCGCGTCGGCGTCGGTGTCCGGCTGGGTTCCGTGCACCACGGCCTCGGCGTACTCCCGGGTCTGCAGCAGACCGGGCACGAAGGAGGACTCGTAGGAGCGGATCGAGTAGGCCGCCGCCTCCAGGCCGATGTAGACGCTGTACGGGATGTCGCCGAAGTCGTTCCACCAGCCGCGCTGCTTGGACTCCCGGGCCATCTCCAGCAGGCTGTTGCGCATCTTCGGGTCGGTGACCTCGTAGAGCTCGCACAGGTCGCGCACGTCGCGCGGGCTGATGCTGCGTCGGCCGTTCTCCAGTCGGCTGATCTTCGACTGGGAGACCATCAGGACATCGGCCACCTGCTCGGCGGTCATCCCGCGCTGCTCCCGCAGGTGGCGCAGTTGGGCGCCCAGTCTTCTGCGGCGGACGGTGGGGTTGCTGCTGGCGGACACGGGGACCTCCGGCGGGACCTCTGTGGTGCTTGCGGCGGTTGGGCAGCGAGGCGGGGCAGACAACGGCCCGCGGCCGTTCGACGGCTGGGACAGTGGGACCGACCCCCTCTTTCTCAGCAGCATGACACCTCCGATCGGCTCCTCGCCGGGATATGGCGCGAGGACCGTCGGACTGGGCAAAAGCCGCACGCCGGGATGATTTCAGTGGTAATGCGATCTGTATGCGGAGTGCGGTTCCCCGCAGACCGTAAGACGGCTCCGAGGAAGGTTCCGGTGACGCATCCGGGACGGTTCCGGGGACGACACAGGGGCGGCCGCTCCCGGCTGCTGCCGGAGGCGACCGCCCCGTGGGCCGTGGGGCCGTCAGTTCAGCGCACGCCGACCCGGGTGGGTGCGGCGGACTCGGTGCGGCTGTGCGGGACCTGGTCCCCGCTGGTGCGGGCGGCCGGGGCCCGGCCCGTCGAGCCGGTGCGGCTCGGCTGGGCCGGCAGGCCGTTCTGCACGTCCATCACGGCGTGCGCGACCATGCCGCCGAGCGGGTCGTAGCGGATCAGGTCGCGCAGTCGCGACCGTGAGGATCTGCCCTCGTTGCCCGGGTAGAGGTGCTTGCCCAGGCCGACGGCGTGGGCCAGTGCGGCCAGCGCTGCCGTTCGAGGGTCCGGCGGCACGCCGGTGCGGATGGCTGTGTCGAGCCGCTGCTTGATCGCAGCGTTCGTACAGTCGTCCGACGCCTGATAGCGCGTCGTCGGCAGGACCCCGCACACCTGGCCCGGGACGGCGGCGACCATGCCGCACCGTTCCAGATGCGCCAGATAGGTCTGCCGCAGCCCCAGTCGGGGCCCGCCGATCCAGTGCGCGGCACGCACCGGGCTGCCGCGACGGCGCAGCAGTTCCAGCGCGTGGTCCAGGGTCGGGTCGCCGGTCGGCCGTGGCAGCACCACGGCGATCCGGTCACCGTCCGGGACGATCCGTCCGGCCAGGGACAGCTCGACGAGCTGTGCCCCGGCGAGTCCGAGGTCGAGGGTTTGCGGCTGCGCGGTGGTACCCGTGGTCGGGTCCAACGCGAGCAACAGAAGTTCCTCGGGAATTGTTCTACGGCTCTTGCCCATCCAAGCCTCCCCGCGTGGATGAATGACAGCGTGACGCCTCTCACACGGACTTGTCGAGTACGCCTCCGAATCGTGACCTTGGGGCGGGAACTCTTTCGGGGCCGCTCGCGGGCGGGGGAACCAGCGGCCGAGAGGGTGACGTCTGTGCCCGAGACGAGCCGGTTGCGCGGAATAACCGCCGGTCGGACAGGGTGTGGCGGGATGCGAACGAGCCGTGGTGGCGGAGACTGTACAGGTCGGACCCGCGGCGGTGGAACCCCCGCGACGCATGAACAGAGGCTGCGAAAGAGGAGGTCGGGACACGTGGGCGACGCCCCGGAGAAGGTGCAGGACGGGGAGCGGGAGCAGCCCGAGGCCGACGCGGCGCCACCGGAGGCGGCGGGCACGGAGGTCAAGGGCGGGCCGACTGTCCAGCTGCGTGTCCGGGATGCGGACATGAAGACCACCTTCCTGCGGCTGCCCGAGCCCGAACCGGCCGAAGCGGTCGACGAGATGGCGCAGAAGCCGCAGGCAGTCGATCCGCGTCTCGCCATGCGGACGGAGCAGGAGGCCGCGGCGGACGAGCCGGTAGCCGCTGAGCCGGTCGCTGATGAGGCGGTCACTGATGAGCCGGTTGCCGACGCGGCGTCAGCCGACCGGCCGCCGGCGGCCGAGTCGGCGCCCGAGCCCGAGCCGACCCCCGAACCGGAGCCGGAGCTGGAGCTGGAGCCGGTCCCCGCAGTGTCGGCGGTCGCCGCCGCGCCGCCGATGCCGTCCGCGCCGCCTGTGCCGCCCGTACCGGCGTCCGCCTTCGAGCCGCTCCCGGCCGCGCCGGTGCCCGAGCAGGGCGAGGAGGCGGTGGCGGGCCTCACCGCTCTCGGCGCGTCCCCGCGCACCGCGCCGCGTGTCACGGCGCGCGGCCTGCTCAAGCGGGCCGTCGTCGGTGCGCTGCTGGCCGGTGTGCTGGCCGGCGGCGTCGGGGTGGCCCAGCTGCTGCGCCCGCTGCCCGCTCCCCAGGTGAAGCTGACGGCCGCCACCTCCTACACCTTCGGCGGCGACCCGCTGGCGCTGCCCTGGCCGGCCAAGGGCCAGGCGGCCGCCGAGGTGGTGGGTCTGGGCAGCCTCGGCAGCTCGGGTCCCAAGGACACCCCGGTCCCGATCGCCAGTGTCACCAAGGTGATGAACGCCTACCTGATCCTGCAGGCCCACCCGCTGGCCAAGGGCCAGTCCGGCCCGTTGATCACCGTGGACCAGGCCGCCGCCCAGGAGTCCAACGACCCCGACCAGTCCACCGCCAAGGTGGTCGCGGGCCAGCAGATCAGCGAGTACGAGGCGCTGGAGATGCTGATGCTGCCCAGCGCCAACAACATCGCCCGGCTGCTGGCCCGCTGGGACTCGGGGTCGGAGGAGGCGTTCGTCAAGAAGATGAACGACCAGGCCGCGAAGTTCGGCATGACGAGGACCAGCTACGCGGACTCGGCCGGCTACAGCGACAGCACCAAGAGCACCGCGCAGGACCAGCTGAAGCTGGCCGAGGTGGTGATGCGCGACGGCATCTTCCGGCAGATCGTCGCCGAACCGGACGCCACCATCGCCGGCACCAAGATCTCCAACACCAACTACCTGCTCAACCACAACGGCGTGATCGGCACCAAGACCGGTTCCAGCACCCCGGCCGGCAGCTGCCTGATGTGGGCGGCGACCAAGGAGATCGGCGGCACCCAGCAGCTGCTGCTCGGGGTGACCCTGGGCCAGCCGCCGACCGCCACCGACAACATCCTCAAGGCCGCGCAGACCGCCAGCTCGAAGATCATCACTGCCGGGCAGTCGGCGCTGACCGGCCAGACCCTGGCCAAGCAGGGCGAGGTGGTCGGCTACCTGGACGACGGCCTGGGCGGCCGGCTGCCGGTGGTGGCGACCAAGGACGTCACGGTGCCCGGCTTCACCGGCACCTCGAGCACCCTCAGGCTGACCGCGGCGCCCGGTGGCATCGGCCACAGCGCGCCGGCCGGCACCGTGGTCGGCACGCTGACCGCCGGCGACGGCCCGGGACAGCTCCAGGTCCCGGTGGCGCTCCAGCACGACCTGGCCCCGCCGTCGATCGCCGCCCGGCTGACCCGGCTGCACTGACCGGCCGCAGCAACGCGCGAAGGCCCGTACGTCGAGACGTACGGGCCTTCGCGCGCGGGCCGCTACTACTTCTTCTTGTCCTGGCCGGTGAGCTTCGCCAACCGGGCCTGGACGCCCCAGACGGTGACCCGCCAGAGCGCCTCGAAGACGATGTTGCGGCTCATCTTGGAGGCGCCGTGCTCGCGCTCGACGAAGGTGATCGGCACCTCGGCGACCTTGAAGCCGCCGCGCACCGAGCGGAACGCCAGGTCGACCTGGAAGCAGTAGCCGGCCGAGGCGACCTCGTCCATGCCCAGGCCGAGCAGCGTCTCCTTGCGGAACGCGCGGTAGCCGCCGGTGACGTCGCGGATCGGCACCCCGAGCATCAGGCGCGAGTAGGTCGAGCCGCCGCGCGAGAGGAACAGGCGGGACTTGGGCCAGTTGACCACCTTGCCGCCCGGCACCCAGCGCGAGCCCAGCACCAGGTCGGAGCCGCGCAGCGCGGTCAGCAGCCGGTAGAGCTCCTCGGGCTGGTGCGAGCCGTCGGCGTCCATCTCGACCAGGACGTCGTAGCCGTTGTCGATGCCCCAGCGGAAACCGGCCAGGTAGGCGGCGCCGAGGCCCTCCTTGCCCTTGCGGTGCAGGACGCGGACGTTGCCGTCCTGCTCGGCGATCTTGTCGGCGATCTCGCCGGTGCCGTCGGGGCTGTTGTCATCGGCGACGAGGACGTGCACCTCGGGCACGGCGGTCCGGACCCGGGAGACGATCCGTTCGACGTTCTCGGCCTCGTTGTAGGTCGGAATGATGACCAGCACCTTGCCGAGGTCGGCGAAGGAGTGCTCCTGGGGCGCAGTCACGTACGAGCCTTTCGGGTTGCGCCGCATCCACCGTGGATTGCGGCGTTCACGTGGTGTGGGAACCGCCCCAAGGGCCCGGCGCTGGTCCGCCGGGAATGTCTGGCACGGGGTTCCTCACCAGTGCCGATGGTAGCGACCTCCGGGCGCGGTTCGTGGCCGCCGGCCTGCCGCCGGCCCGCTGCGGGCCCGCCCCGGGACGCGCCGCGGGCCCGCCGGGCACCGCTGAACAGTGCGTCGGTCCAGCGGGGCGGGGACCTGGCGACCTGTTGCTCGCGGGGGCGCGGGCGGGGTCAAAGCTGCTGGCGGTTCATCGGAAAACCACCCTTTCGTGACTCCCCGCGACCGTTCCGAGCGGAGCGCGCAGGTCCGCCGGCCTCGGCAGGTGATCACCCGTCAGATCAGTTCGCCGGTCGGCGCCGGCCTTCGGCCTGGCCGGCCTGCGGGTCCGCGCTCTGCTCCTGGGCCAGCGAGTCCTTGAGGCCGTTCAGCAGCAGGACGAAGTTCTCCAGATCACCGGGCTGGCACCACTCGGGCGGGGTTGTCGTGCTCGTCTCGTTCATCCGGGCGAGGCTAGCCAGCGGCGATCAACAATCGATAAGCGACGCGCCCG
Organism: Kitasatospora sp. NBC_01266; assembly: GCF_036242395.1. Classification (NCBI taxonomy): domain Bacteria; kingdom Bacillati; phylum Actinomycetota; class Actinomycetes; order Kitasatosporales; family Streptomycetaceae; genus Kitasatospora; species Kitasatospora sp. NBC_01266. The sequence continues at coordinate 4,913,180 of NZ_CP108458.1, forward strand.
GGGCAGCGGAGCCGACCGGGCGTCAGGAGCACGTGACCCCGGCGGACTGCCAGCTGCCGGCGTCCACCATGGCGGCCGTGGTGAGCGACTCGGCCGGGAAGTCCTTGCCGCTGCGCAGCCGGTCGACCATGGTCTGCACGGCGAGCGCGCCGACGTCCTTGCCGTTCAGGAAGAGCGCGGCCCGCATGCCGGACGGCCCGCCGCCGGCCCAGTCCTGGCAGGCCAGGTAGGCGCCGAGGCCCACGCCGATCACGTCGTCCGGGTGGACCCCGGCCTGCTTCAGCGCGGTGATGCCGCCCTGCACGTTCTCGTCGTTGCAGCCCCAGACCACCCAGTGCTTCACGCCGGGGTTGTCGGCGACGGTGGCGGCCACCTGCTGCTGCGCGCCGGCGACGGTGTTGTCGGTCCCCACGTCGAGCACCCGAAGCTGTCCGGCGGCGTTGGAGAAGGCCTCGTCGGCGGCGTTGACCCGGTCGCCGCAGACCGAGACGTCCGGCTGCCAGGCCGAGATGATCCGGGTGTCGGCCACCGTCCAGCCGGCCCGCTGGTACTCCTGGGCCGCCCGCTGCCCCACCGCCGAGCCCAACTGCTCGCTGCTGAAGCCGACTCGGGGCACCAGGTCCTGGTGCGCGCAGGCCGTCGGATCGGTGGACACGCCGCACAGCTGGTCGTCGGAGGAGAGCAGGGCGACCTTGCCGTCCTTGGCCGTCTGCACCACCAGCGGGCCCACCGAGGGGTCCGGTGCCACCACGATCACCCCCTGGCTCTTCGCGGCGATCGCGGCCTGCAGCGCGGTGACCGTCCGGTCGGTGTCGGTGCCCAGGTCGACCATGGTGAGCCGGACGCCCAACTGGGCGGCCTTGGCCTTGGCGCCGGCCGCCTCGTCCTTGAAGTACTGCTGGTCGCCCTGCTTCTGCAGGTAGGTGAGGGAGATCTGCCCGGTCACCTTGGGTATGCCCGTGCCGCCGCCGCAGCCTGTCAGGCAGCCGGTCAGGCCGAGTGCGATCGACAGGGCCAGAGCGCCGGTGCGGACACGGGTGCGGCGGGTAGCGGGCATGGTGGCTCCGAGCAGTAGGTAATCCATCAAAAACACACAGGCTCAAACGTAATGTGACATATCAGAGACCGGTGAATGGCATCCCGTCAAGAGTCAGGGCGTGGCGGGATTCCGGCCCGGGCGCCCAACGCCCAGACTGGGGCGATGGGTCACCGAGTCGGCAGGCTGCTCCGCGGATGCTGGGCCTACATCTGCAGCGCCCCAGGTACGTACATCTGGTTGCTGATCCTCTTCGCGACCTCGGTCGCACTGGGACACGTCTCGCCGCACGCGGAGCACCGCATCCTGGAGCGGCGCTCCACCAACCTGCACTACCTGGCGACGGACCCGGTCCGGGTGCTGATCACCAGCGCCTTCTACATCGCGGGCGGCGGCTGGTTCTTCTACTTCGTGCTCTACAACATCTTCCACGTGCCCGCCGAGCGCTGGCTGGGCACCGCCCGCTGGCTCGCCGTGGTGACCATCGCGCACGTGGGCGCCACCTACCTGAGCGAGGGAGTGCTGTACTGGGCGATCGAGCACGGGAACGCCCCCGAACGGGCCAGGTACACCCTCGACTACGGCGTCAGCTACGCCCTGGCCGGCGTCGAGGCGGTGCTCGTCTACCTGCTCGTCCGGCCTTGGCGCTACGTCTACCTGGCCGGGCTGCTGCTCTTCTACGGCATCGGCATGGTGAGCGAGCTGAACTTCACCAGCATCGGCCACTTCAGCGCCGTGCTGCTGGGCCTGGCCTGCTACCCGCTGACCCGCGCCCGTCCCAAGAGCTTCGACCCGATGACCCTGCTGCCCGCCCGTTTCCGCCCCCGGCGGTGGGCCGGCACGTAGGGTGGTGCCAGCGGGGTCGCGGCGGGACGGCAGACGGCGGAAGGGGCGGCGGATGACACCGCAGGACGGGACGGGCGGCCCGGGACCCGGGGTGAGCAACTCGGTCACCGGCGGCCGGATCGAGCAACTCGTCCAGGCGCGCCAGGTCACCGTCAACTTCCCTGCCCCGCAACGGGAATCCGTCACACCACGGCAGATCCAGCCGCTGCGCCGGGCCTTTGTCAACCGGTCGGTCGAACTGGCCGCGCTCACCGAGGTGCTGACCGCGGTCGGGCACGGTCCCGGGCCGTCGATCGTCGCCTTCACCGGCCTCGGCGGGGTCGGCAAGACCGAGCTGATCGCCCAGTGGGCCGCGCGCGAGCGGGAGCAGTTCCCGGACGGTGACCTCTACGCCGACCTGGCGGCGATCCGGCACGAGGGCGCGGTCGACCTCGGCGAGGTGCTCGGCCGCTTCCTGCGCGCGCTGCAGGTCGAGAAGGAGTACATCCCGGACACGGTGGCCGAGCGCGGCGCGCTCTTCCGCAGCATCACCAAGGGCCGTCGGCTGCTGGTCTTCCTGGACAACGTGGAGCAGCCGGCCGAGGTCCGGGCGCTGCTGCCCGGCGACGGCCTGGTGGTGGTGGCCGGCCGCCGGCGCCTGGAGCACCTGGCACTGGACGGCGCGCAGGTGCTCACCGTGCCGCCGCTGACCACCGGGGCCGGCAGCGAGCTGGTCCGCACCTGGCTGGGGGCCGGGCGCGGGACGGCGGAGGAGGTGGCCGAGCTGGTCACCCGGTGCGGCGGGATGCCGCTGGCGTTGAACGCGGTCGGCTCCCAGCTGATCGGGCGCCGGCAGCTGACGGTCCGCCGGGTGATGGCGGCGCTGGCCGACCGGCCGCGCCAGGACGGGGTGGACGACGCGCTCGAAGCGGTCTACGCCGGGCTGCCCGAACCGGCCCGCGGGCTCTACCACCTGATCGGCGTGCTGCCCGGGGCCCGGTTCACCCGTGAACTCCTCCAGGTCGTCGCCGGCGGTCCGGCGGGCGGAGCGGGCGGACCGGACGAGCCGGACGAGCCGGACGGCATGGTCGATCCGGCCGATCCGGTTGATCCCGCGCTGGACGACCTGCTGGCGGCACACCTGATCGACGAACTGCCGGTGGCGGGCGAGGCGCCGGAGGATCCGGCGGAGGACCGGTTCGGCTGCCACGACCTGGTCCGCCGGCACGCCGCCCGCCGGGCCGCCGAGGCGCTGGGCGCGGCGCGGATCGCGGCGGTGCAGCACCGCCTGCTCGACTACTACCTGCACCGCACCGCCCTGGCCGACCGCTCCTTCGGCGAGCGCTTCCGCCTCCAGGAGCCGCCTGCCACCGGCCTGTTGACGGACCGTGCGCCGGACCTGGACTGGCTGGAGCGGGAGAGCGCGACCATCCTGGTGCTGCTCCGCGCGGCTGCCGCACAGGGCCGGCACGGTGCCGTCTGGCGGCTGTGCGAGTCGCTCTGGCCGCTCTACCACGGCCGCAAGCTCTACGCGGACTGGATCGAGGCGCACGAACTGGGCGTCGAGGCGGCCCGCTGGGACGCCCGCCCGGACGCGGAGATCCGGATGCGCAACCAGCTGGCCCGGGCCCACTACGAGCTCGGCGACCACGAACTGGCCGCCCGGCAGCTCGCGTTGGCCGGCGAGCTGCTGCCGTTGGTGAGCGACTCGCGGCTGGCCGGGATGCTGCGCGAGTCGCAGGGCCTGCTCTGCCTGGCGCAGGGCCGCACCGAAGCGGCGGTGGCGATGTTCACCGAGGCCCGGGAGGCGAACGCCGGCGACACGCACGGCATCGTGGTGCAGAGCTACAACCTGGCCCAGGCGCTCCTCGCGGTGGCCGGCCCGGCGGAGCCCGCGGCGGCATCCGAGGAGGCGCTTGCGGCGGCACTCGCGGAGGCCGACCGGGCCGCCGAGCTGGCCGAGCGGACCGACGACCAGGTGATGATCATGCGGCTGGGCGTGCTGCGCGGGCGGATCCACCAGGCGCTGGGTGATCCGGACACCGCGATCGCGCGGCTGACCGCGGCCGCCGACCTGGCGCTGCGGCTCGGCCACCGGTTCAAGGCGGACCAGGCGCTGGAGCTGCTGGCCGCGCTGGCCGAGCGGGTGGGCGACACCGAGCTGGCCCGGACCAGCCGGGAGCGGATCCGCGCCCTGCGCGACGCCGCTGGGGTGCTGCCCGGCGAGGCCTGAGACCGGGCAGCACCCCGGGCTCACGGGCTCACGGGCTCACGGACTCACGGACTCACGGGCGGGCGGTGAACCGCACCCGGACCCGTGCCCCGGCCTCGATCACCAACTCGCCGCCCGCCAGGTCCCGCGGCCCGCGCACCGCCACCGCGGCCCCCAGCAGCACCGGGTCCAGCGGCACGCTCGCCGTCCCCCAGGGGCGCACCGCCCGCGCCTGGAGGACCAGTCCGGAGCGCAGCCGCACCAGGTGGCGGTCCTCGTCGAGGGCGGCCACCGCGATGGCCAGGCCCGGCAGTTGACCGGCCACCCGGTCCAGCCAGACCAGTGGCTCCGGCTCGGCCCTGGGCTCGGTGCGCGCGATCACCTCGGCGACCTGGCGGCGGCGCAGGCTCGCCTCGGTGGTCACGGCGTAGAAGCCGCGGGCCGCCAGGTGGTCGGGGCCCACCGGGTAGCGGCGGATCCGCACCCCGTCGGCGGTGGCCTCGCCGACCACGTCGTAGGCACTCACCCGGGCCAGGTCGGGCGGGGCCGGGTCGGGATAGGGCGCGGACCGCGCCTCCTCCTCGGGCTCCTGGACGTCCGCCAGGAACGAGTAGAACAGCTCGCGCAGGATCCGGGCCGAGCGGCCGCGCTCGCCCAGCGAGCGCTGGGCGAGCGTCAGCGGGGCGGTCGCCGCGGCGTCCTGCTGCCCGGTCGCGTGCCGCTCGGCGGCCCGGTGCAGCTGCGGTTCCAAGGGGCGGTCCGGGTCCAGCGCGGGGGTGCCGCGCCCGAAGGCGTAGCTGGGGGAGTCCGGGGCCAGCTCGGCCTCGCCGGTGGCGGCCAGCAGGGTGACCCGGTCCAGCGCGGCCCCGTAGAGCGAGACCGAGCCGTGGTCGCCGACCACCCAGTCGGCCGCGACCAGCGCCGCCTGCCACCCGTTCTGCGGTGGCACCACCAGCAGCCCGGCCGCCACCGCCTCGCGCAGCAGGTCCTGCGGGTTGTGCCGGGACCAGATGTTGGGGTGCAGCACGACGGCCACCGCGTACTCGTCCACCGGCAGTTCGCGCACCAGCCGCAGCGGCAGGTCGGGACAGCGGCCGAGCAGCGAGTGCTCGCTCCAGGTCGAGCTGACCACCACCAGCCGCCGCCCGCCGGTCGCGCCGAGCAGCCGCCGGTACCGGTCGCGTTCGGTCAGGCTGGCCTGCAGCCGGTCGAAGCACGGGTCGCCCACCACCCGGGCCAGCGGCAGCGCCTGCGGGCAGGACCGGCGCAGCCGTTCGAGCTGCTCCTCGTGCGAGAGCCCGATCACCGCCGGCACCACCCGCCCGCGCCAGGTCAGTTCCTGCCGGGAGAGCCCGGCCGGTGACACGTCGTCACCGGTGGTCGGGCGCACCAGCCGGTTGTACCCGGCGCCGTGCGGCAGCACCACCAGCGGCGCCCGCAGCCGGCGCATCGAGCTGTGCACCGTGCAGGCCACCGCCAGATCGAACTCGCGCCGGACCGCCTCGGCCCAGCCGAGCGCGGTGATCCCGTCGAGCGACTCCAGGTAGGCGTCCAGCCCGGCGGTGAAGGCCGAGCCCGGATTCACCGTGACGTAGAGCTCGATCCCGTCCCGGGCGCGCAGCAGCGGCAGCACGTCCATCACCCGGGTCGCCGAGGTCAGGGTGCGGACCACCGCGAGCACGCGCGCCTTCGTCGGCCGGGTGTCCCACCGGTCCTCATCGGCCCGCCTGGACTCCAGCAGGCGGGACAGCAGCCCGAACAGCGTGACACCTCCCGACCGACCTGCGGCACGACGCGCGCCCTCAAGATCGTAGTCAACGCGCGGCCCCGGGGGCCGCCCCTCGCCGCCGCGCCCCCGGCAGACGTCCCAAACCTCAGCACCTGCCCCGCCCTCGATCCGGTACTCTGTGGATCGAGCGTCGGACACGTCCGGCCCCAGTAGCTCAGGGGATAGAGCACAGCTCTCCTAAAGCTGGTGTCGCAGGTTCGAATCCTGCCTGGGGCACAGTGCGCACGCGGCAGCAGGCCCCCTCGGAAGAGACCGAGGGGGCCTGCTGCGTTCGGAGTTCGGGAGTTCGGGAGTTCGGGCGGGGTGCCGCGGGGGCGGTGGTCAGCGGCCGTTGAGGCTCTCGCCGAGGGCGGCGGTCAGGCTGCCGTCGCTGGTGTCGCCGTCCAGGGACCAGACGAAGGTGCCGCGCAGGTTGTTGGCGCGGATGTACTGGCCTTTGATCCAGACCGAGGCCGGGTCGTCGTAGGTCGAGAAGGTGCCGCTGGCCGGGTCGTACTTGTAGGGCTCGGCGGCCAGCGGGTCCCAGTAGGTCTTGCCGGGGGCGGTGACCACCTGGTTGTAGTCCGGGGTGCCGGCCACGCCCGCGATGGCGGGCTGGAAGAGGCCGTCGCCGTTCGGGCCGGGGGCGACACCGGTCCACTCGTGGGCGTAGTAGGGGATGGCCAGGCCGATCTGCTCGGGGCGCACGCCCTGGTTCTCGTAGTACTGGACGGCCTGGTCGACGCTGTACCGGTCGTTGGCCGGGTTGGGGTCGCGCGGGTCCTGGAACAGCGCGGAGGAGAGGTCGGTGGGCCCGGTCGCCTCCCAACTGCCGTGGTAGTCGAAGGTCATCACGTTGAACCAGTCGACCACCTTGGCGACCTTGCGCAGCTCCAGCTTGGCGGCGAACTCCGGGTTGGCCGAGGTGTTCGCGGTGAGCAGGTAGTGCTTGCCGCCGGCGGCGCCGGCCTGGGTCTCCTGCTGCCGGAACTCCTGCATCAGCGCGGTGTAGTCCGGGGTGTCCTGCGGGCCGTACGGGTTGCCGTTGCCGGGCTCGCCCGGGTACTCCCAGTCGACGGCGAACCCGTCGAAGATGCCGGCCGCCGCGCCGGCGGGCAGGCCCGGCAGGTCCCCCTTGAGGTACTGGTCCACGCAGGAGGCGACGAACTTCTGCCGGCCGGCCGCGGTCGAGGCGAGCTGGGAGAACTGGCCGGACCAGGACCAGCCGCCGATCGACATCACGATCTTCAACTTGGGGTACTTCGCCTTGAGTTCGCGCAGCTGGTTGAAGTTGCCGAGCAGCGCCTGGCCCGCCTGGTCGGCCGCTCCGCTGACCGACTCGGTGGCGGAGAACGGGCGCTGGTAGTCGGCCCAGCTGTCGCCGCTGCCGCACAGGCCGTCCGCCGTGACGTCGCTGAACCCGTAGTCCAGCTCGGTGAGGTGGTTGATCTCACCGGTGGTGATCAGGTTCTTCTCCATGAAGCCGGAGTAGATGCCCCATTGGGTGAAGTAGCCGGTCAGCTCCTTCTGGCCGCCCGGGCCGCCGCCCCCGTGGGCGGGCGCGGCACTGGCGGGGGCCGCGCCCAGCAGGGCGAAGGCGCAGGTGGCGGCCGCGCCGGTGACGGCGGCTCGGCGGATGGTTCTGCGAACGGCGGTGCGGCGGATCGCTGGCATGGACTCTCCTCGGCGGGCGCCGCGAGCGGGAGCGGCGGTGGGGGACGCGGGAGGTGCAGGGAGGCGTGACGGACCTATTGGCATAGACCAATGAGAGGGAAGGTATAGTCCGCCGCCCGCCGGGTCAATGGCCGCGATCCACCGCCGGACGGCTCTCCTGACGGCCGGTCAGCGCCGGGTGTCGGGGGCGCGGCGGCGCGGGTGCGGGTGTGGGTGCGTCAGTTGACGCAGGGGACGCCGCCCTGGACGGCCGGGCCGGCGTAGCTGTCGCCGGGGGAGGGAGCGGAGCCGTCGGGCGTGGCGGGTGCGGACGGCGTGGACGGCGTGGACGGCGTGGACGGCGTGGACGGCGTCGACGAGGTGGCCGGGGCGGTCGGGCCGGGCGACGTCGTGCCCGTCGTACCCGTCGTGCCCGACGCGGCCGCCGTGGGGTCGACGCCGCTGATGGCCTGCCGCACCATCGCCTGGATCTTCGCCACGTTCACCAGGTTGACGTCCCCGTCGCTCGCCAGCGTGGCGTAGCCCTCCATCGGCAGCGTGTTGAACTCGACGTTCCCGCCGGTCAGGTTGGTCGCCTGCTGGGCGAAGTCCAGGATGTCCCAGTTGTCGTCGATCACCAGGTCCTGCTTCACCGCGTCCAGCAGCCCCTGCATCCTGCCCAGGTCGCCGAACGCCCCTTCCTGCTCCAGCTTGTTGGTGACCGAGGCGAGGAAGGCCTGCTGGCGGTGGGTCCGGTCGAAGTCCCCGTTCGGCAGGTTGTGCCGCTGGCGCACGAAGGCCAGCGCCATCGAGGCGTCCAGCTGGTTGAGCCCCTGGTGCCCGACGAAGCCCGAGCCGCCGCCGGGCGTGCTGGCGGTCCGGGCGATGGTCGGGTCGCTGACGTCCTTCGTGAGGCAGACGGTGATCGGCCCGAGCGCCTGGGCGACGTCGTAGAAGCCCTTCAGGTTCAGCTCGGCGAAGTGGTCGATCGGCACGTCGAGGAACTTCTGCACCGTCAGCAGGGTGGCCGCGCGGCCCGCGTCGCGGCCCCGGTGCTCCAGGTCCGCGCCCGAGTACTGCTTGGAGAGCTGCTCCTCGGCGTAGTACTTGGCCAGGTCGTAGGCTTCCTTGATCTTGTGCTTGCCGAGCGGGTGGCCGCCGGGCACGTTGACCAGGTCGACGTAGTCGTCGCGGGGGATCGAGAAGGCCTCGACCTTCCCGCCGTTCGCCGGGATGTGCATCAGGATCAGGGTGTTGGTGTTGTAGCCGCCGATGTCGCTGCTGCCGGCGTTCAGCTGGTCCTGGACGAACTGCTTGGGCAGGTCGTTGCCGTTCTGGTCCTTGCGGCTGTCCAGGCCGATCAGCAGGATGTTGACCGACTTGTCCAGCCGTGGCGGGGCGGACACGGCCGCCTGCTGCGGGGCCTGCTGGGCGGCCTGCTGCACCATCTCGATCGCGTTCGAGGTGGTCATCCCGGCGGTCAGGTCGTGGTACGTGTACCAGGAGAACCCGCACGCCGCCAGGACCGAGAACGAGACGGCGCAGGCCACCGTGCGTCCCGCGATCCGCAGCACCGAGCCGCCGCTGCCCGCACTCGCCATCTTTCCCCCACCGCCGTGATCACCCGCATGTGCCTCTCCTTGGACGCGCGAAACGGCGGAAAGGGCGCACGAGTTCGAACAGTGTGGCCAAGATCACACAACTGTGCGCAGTGGGAGCGTCAACTCCCTGCCACTGGGCCGAGTTGAATGGGCGAGTTGGACAAGCCGAGTTGGACAAGCCGAGTTGGACGAGCCGAGTTGGACGAGCCGAGTTGGACGAGCCGAGTTGGACGAGCCGAGTTGGACGAGCCGAGTTGGACGAGCCGAGTTGGACGAGCCGAGTTGGACGAGCCGAGTTGGACGAGCCGAGTTGGGTGGGCCGAGTTGGGTGGGCCGAGTTGGACGAGCCGAGTTGGGTGGGCCGGGTCGGCCCACCGGCCGCTCTGGTCATGACTGCCCTTCTGCCGCGGAGAACACGCCATGGACACCAGCGCCGACGCCACTCCGGCCGCCGGGATCGACCTCGACTCCGGCCTGCTCTCGCCCGTGCGGGCCGGCACACCCGTGGAGCCGGTGACCGGCGACCGGGCCTGGCTGCAGGCGATGCTGGACGCCGAGGCGGGGCTGGCCCGGGCGCAGGCCCGGCTCGGCACGGTGCCCTGGGCCGCCGCCGCCGCGATCGGGCGCCTCGCGCAGGCGGAGCGGCTGGACCTGGTGTCGCTGGCCCGGCAGGGGCGGGAGGCCGCCAACCCCGTGGTCGGGCTGGTCCGGGCGCTCACCGCCGTGGTCGCGGCCGAGACGCCGGAGGCCGCCGAGTACGTGCACCGCGGCTCGACCAGCCAGGACGTGCTGGACACCGGCGCGATGCTGGTCGCGCAGCGGGCGATCCGGGTGATCCTGCCCGATCTGGACCGCACGCTCGTCGCCCTCGCCGCGCTGGCCGACGCGCACCGGGACACCGCGATGGCCGGCCGCACCCTGGCGCTGCACGCGGTGCCGACCACCTTCGGGCTCAAGGCGGCCGGCTGGTACGAGCTGGTGCGCACCGCCCGGGAGCGGCTGGCGGCCTTGGCCGAGGGCGGGCTGCCGGTCCAACTCGGCGGTGCGGCAGGAACCTTGGCGGGCTATCTGGAGTACGCGCGGGGCGTCGCCGAGGGTCCGGCGGGCCGGGCCGACTACGCGCGCCGGCTGACCGAGACCTACGCCGCCGAGGTCGGCCTGGCCGTCCCCGTGCTGCCCTGGCACGTGCTGCGCACCCCGATCGCCGACCTGGGTGCCGCCTGCGCGCTGCTGACCGGCGCGCTCGGCAAGATCGCGGTGGACGTGCAGTCGCTGGGTCGCACGGAGGTCGGTGAGCTCGCCGAACCCGCCGTCGCCGGACGCGGTCGCTCCTCCGCGATGCCGCACAAGCGCAACCCGGTGCTGGCCACCCTGATCCGCTCGGCGGCCCTGCAAGTCCCGGTGCTCTCCGCCGGGTTGGCGCAGTGCCTGATCGCCGAGGACGAGCGCTCGGCCGGTGCCTGGCACGCCGAATGGCAACTGCTGCGCGAGTGCCTGCGGTTGGCGGGCGGCGCCGCGCATCTGGCCGCCGAGCTGACCGAGGGGCTGGAGGTGCGACCCGAACGGATGCGCGCCAACCTGGAACTGACGGCAGGTCAGCTGGTCTCGGAGCGGATCGCCGCCGTGCTCGCCCCACTGCTCGGCCGCACCACCGCCCAGGAGCTCCTCAACCAGGCCGCCGCCACCGCCGCCCGCGACGGCCGCACCCTGGGCGAGGTGCTCGGCGGCCTGCCCGAGGTCCGCGCCGAACTCACCGAGGCTGCCCTGGCCGAGCTGCTCGACCCCACCCGCTACACCGGCGTGGCCGCCGCCCTGGCCGTCCGTGCCACCCGCCCCAGCGACCCCGCCTGAATCGGAGCGGATCTGCTGAGGGCGTTCTGCCGCCTGGTCGTCCCAGCCAGTCCACCGTCCGCTCCGCGGATGGTCGACCCATAGGGCTACAGACCCGAGTGCCTGGCATTTACCATGCATCTGCACCTGAATCCCTGGCTGATAAGAGGGCCGGCCGGGTGCGGCGCTCGCCTCCGAGCGCTCGGTACCGAGGAGTGTCGCGGTGATCGTCTCTGATCTCCTGGATGTGGCGGACCTGCGGCTGCGGCTGGCCTGGGGCCCGTCCGAACTGCTGGAGCGGCGGGTCACCGGGGTCACCTCCACGGACCTCCAGGACCCGGCCCGCTACCTGCAGCCCGGCGAACTGGTGCTCTCCGGGCTGGTCTGGTGGCAGCCGGACCACCCCGCCGCCCAGGCCCGCGCGCTGCGCTTCGCCACCTCGCTGCGCAGCGCCGGGGTGGCCGCGCTGCTGGCGGGGGAGGGCACCCATGGCGAGGTGCCGGCGGGGTTGGTCGAGGCGTGCCGGGTGCACGGGATCCCGCTGTTCTCGGTGCCGGCCCGGACGAGCTTCCGGGCGGTGACCGACCGGGTCTACCTGCGGCTCTGGGGCGACCTGCGGGCCCAGTCGGCCGAGGCGGTGGCGGTGCCGGAGGGGGCCCGGCGCGAACTGGTCGAGCTGATGTACGCGGGCGCGCCGGCGGCCGAGGTGCTGGAGCGCGCGGTCTCCCGGCTCGGCTGCGGCCCCTGCTCGCTGGTCACCGCCTCCGGACGCGCCGTCGCCACCTCGGCCGGCGCCGTGGCCCCGGACCCGGAGACCGTCCGGCCCGCCCTGCCCGGCCCCGCCGGTGCTCCCGGCCACGCCCCGGTGGCACTACCGATCGGCAAGGGCGGCGACACACCGTTCGACGGCTGGTACCTCTACCCGCACTCCGCCGGTCCGGGTCAGGCCGCCCTGCTGCACGGACTCGCGGACGTCCTGGCGGTGCTGTGGACCCGCAGCCGTGGCGAGGCCGCCGACCGGCACCGCGCGGCCGGGCGGCTGGCGGGTCTGCTGACCGGCACGGCGCTCGTGCACGCCGCCGAACTGGATGAGGCGCTGGCCTCCTGCGGCCTGCCCGCCGACGGCCCGCTGGTCCCGGTCACCGCCCGGATCGACGGTCTGGACCTGCCCTGGGCGGCGGACGCGCTGGCCGAGGCGCTGCGCTCGGCGCACGGCGAGCTGTCCGGCGACGTGTCGGGCGAGGTGTCGGGCGAGGCGTCGGGCGGGGCGTTCGCGGTCGGTGCCGACGAGAGTGGTGGAGCGGTCGCCGTGGTGGCCGGCCAGGACCCGGCGCGGCTGACGGCCGCCCTGCGCGAGGTCTGGCCCCGGCTGCAGTCCCGGCTGCCCGAGCGCCACCTGCTGCGGCTGGGGGTCGGCCCGCGCGCCCTGCGACCGGCGAGTGAACTGGCAGCCGGCCTGCGCCAGGCCCGGTACGCCCTGGACGCCGCTGCCGCCGACCACCCGCGGGCCTGCTCGGTGGGGGCCAGCGCCGAGTTGGACACCGTGGCCGCCCTGGTCCGCGGCATCCCGGCCGAGGTGGCCGCGGCCTTCCGCCACCGCCTGCTCGACCCGCTCACCGAGCACGACCGCCACACCGGCGGCGCGCTGCTGGGCACCCTGGTCAGCTTCCTCGACCACGACTGCTCCTGGGCCCGGACGGCCGAGGCGCTGCACGTCCACGTGAACACCGTGCACTACCGGATCCGCCGGATCGAGGAGCTGACCGGTCGCGACCTCGGCAGGCTGGACGACCGCCTCGACCTGCGCGCGGCCCTGCTCTGCGCCCCGGCCACGGAGCGGTGACCGGTGACAGGTCTCAGCCCAGCCGCACCCGTGAGCGCGCGCCGGCCGCCGCCGCGTCCCGTCCCTTGATGTCGCTCAGCATCCGCAGGTCCTCCCGCACCTCGCGCAGCCGTGCCGGGTCGAGGTCGACGACCGCGAGCCCGGTCTCCGTCTCGCCCAGCGCGCTGAGCAGCCGCCCGTCGGGGCCCCAGCCGGCGCTGTGCCCGCAGGTGTCCATCCCGCCGGTGTGCCCGATGTGGTTGGCCAGCAGCACGTAGACGGTGTTGTCGATCGCGCGGGCCGGGAACCAGGTGTCGACCTGCTGCCGCCCGCCGCCCCGGCTGAACAGCGCACCGACCAGGTAGGCGTGGCAGCCGTCCAGCGCGGCGGTCCGGGCGTGCTCGGGGAAGCCCGAGTCGTAGCAGACGCCCAGGCCCAGCTGCCAGCCGGCCAGCTCGACCGTGCAACCGGCCGTGCCGGCGGCGAAGACCTCGGGCTCGCTGCCGAACTGGTGCTGCTTGTCGTACCGGGCGGCGAGCACGCCGTCCGGCCCGAAGACCAGCGCGGAGATCCGCAGCACCCCGGCCGCGTCCCGGGTCGCCGCGCCGACCACGGCGGCGGTGCCGCCCGCCCGGCAGGCGGCGGCGATGGGGGCCAGCCGCGGGTCGTCCTCGGTCACGGTGTAGCGGGCCGGATCACTCGCGATCAGCTCGGGCTCGTACCCGGTGAGGAACTTCTCGGCGAACAGCACCAGCCGCACCCCGTCGGCGGCGGCCCGCTCGATCAGGGCGGCGGCCTGGGCCGCATTGGCCTCCACCGCACCCCGGACCACGGGGGCCTGGGCGGTGGCGATCCGCAGCGGGTGGGCGGGCAGCGGGAACGGCTGGGAGGGCCGGGAGGACGTCATGTCCGATCACCCTACCGACGCCTACGCCTGCCGATCCGAGCGCCTGGCGCCGACCGCCCCTACCGCCGCCGGCGCCGACCGTTGCCCGGTTCCGGGGTCTGCGGGTAGGGCAGCCGCAGCCGACGGGCCAGCGGCGCGACGGCCGCGGCGGCGCCGAACGGCTTGGCCAGCACGAAGAGCGAGGCCAGCACGACCACCGAGCCGACACCGAGGCCGAACAGGTTGCCGAAGAACCCGCCACCGAGCATCCCGCCGATCGCACTCGCCAGGAAGTGCCCCACCAGCGCACCGGGCAGGCAGGCCAACACCAGCCCCAGGTGCAGCCCGAAGACGCGGCGGCCCTCCAGGCCGCTGCCCGTCCGGTTGGTGAGCGAGGCGCGCAGCACCCGGGCGCGGGCCTCCGGGTCCTCGGGCGCGGGCGGCAGCGTCCGCAGGCGCTTGGCCAGCGCGCGGCCGGTGATCACCATGTTGACCACGCAGGCCAGCGTCTGCGCGGCCGCCATGCCGACGACCTTCCAGTGCGAACCGAGCATCTCGAACGCGAGGTAGGAGAACAGCACGTTGGTGCCGGCGGCCACCGCGGTCAGCCAGAACGGGGTGCGCGCGTCGCTCATCGCGTAGAAGCCGCGGGCGAGCGCGTACTGCGCGCAGAAGAACGGGATGCCGATCGCGAACGCCAGCAGCGAGTAGCTGATCAGCGAGATGCCCTGGGAGCCGGCCCCGTAGCCGTAGGCGAGACCGCAGATCTGGCCGGCGAACGCGATGAAGAGCATGGTGATCGGAATGATCATCGCCGCCGAGTTCCGCAGCACCCGGGACAGGTCCGCACCGATCTTCGGCAGGTCGCCTTCGTCCGACGCCCGGGCCATCTGCGGCAGGATCGCGGTCACCAGCGAGATGGTGATGACACCCTGCGGGACCACGAAGAGCGCGTAGGCATTGGTGTAGGCCGCGTTGCTGGCACCGGAGTCGATGCTGGTGGTCAGGGCGGTGATCACGGTGGCTGCCACCTGGGTGACCACCACGAGCAGCAGGGCCCAGCTCGCCGCCCGCAGCGGCTGGCCGAGTCCCGCGCCGCGCCAGTCGAAGCGGGGCCGCCAGCGGAACTTGGCCGCCTTGAGCGAGGGCAGCATGCCCAGGGTCTGCACCACCACGCCCAGCGTGGTGCCGATGCCCAGGATCGCCGTCTGCCCCGAGGTCACCTTCCCGGCCGATGCGGCCTGGCCGCCGATCACGGCGTAGAGGCCGAAGACCGCGATCGCGACGATGTTGTTCAGCGCGGGCGCCCACATCATCGCGGCGAACTTGCCACGGGCGTTGAGCACCTGGCCGAGCAGGGTGAACAGACCGTAGAAGAGGATCTCGGGCAGGCAGTACCGGGCGAGCGCGATGGTCAGGTCGCGCTGTGCCCCGTGCCAGTCCGGTGCGTAGATGCTGACCAGGAGCGGCGCGGCGAAGACCGCCACCGCCGTCAGCGCCACCAGGGCCACCGTGCACAGCGTGAGCAGCCGGTCGGTGTAGGCGACGCCGCCGTCCTTGTGGGTCCGCGCGGCCTTCACCAGCTCGGGCACGAAGACCGAGCTGAGCGCACCGCCGATCAGCATGGTGAAGACGATGTTCGGCAGCGTGTTGGCGATGTTGAAGGTCGCCGCCACGTCCTTGACGCCGAGCGCGTAGGCGAGCATCGCGCTGCGCACGAAGCCGAGCGCCCGTGAACCCATCGTGCCGATCGCCATGATCAGCCCGTTGCGGTTGGCCGCCGCCTCCTCGGACGGCGCGGACTGCTGCTCGCCCTCGCTCGGCTCGCGCTGCTGCGGCAGCTGCCCGGGGGCCGGTGGCGCGTACGACTCGATCGCCCGCAGCGACAGCGACATGGTCGGCGGGTCGCCGAAGAGCTGCGGCATCCCGTAGTCGGGCGGCAGCGTGTAGGGCTCGGAGACCACGTACGGCTCCGGCTCCCGGTAGTGGCCGGCGAAATACTGCTCGGGAACGGCCTGCTCGGCGGACTGCTGCCCGGGGACCTGGCCGTAGCCGTCGGGCCCGCCGTACGGCGCCTGCTGCTGCCCGTACGCCTGCTGCCCGTACGACTGCTGCTCGTACGACTGCTGTTCGTACGGCTGCTGGTAGGCGGCCTGCGGCTGCTCGTACGACTGCTGGTAGGGGTCCTGCTGCTGGTACGGGTTCTGCGGGTACTCCTGCGGCTGTCCGTAGCCCTGCTGCTGCCCGTAGTCCTGCGGGGCCTGTCCGTACGCCTGACCCTGTCCGGCGTACTCCTGCCCGGGCGTGCCGTACTCCTGCGGCGCCTGCTGGTACGGGTTCTGCGGGTACCCCTGCTGCTGCCCGTTCTGCTCCGGATCCGGCTGACCCTGCGTCGGCGTCGCCGGGTACGGCTGCGCCGACCCGTACGACTCGGGCGGGCCGTACGAACCGTAGGGCTCGCCCGCCGTGTGCGTGGTCATCGGACCCCCGTCGCTCGGTTCCTGGGCAGGTGCTGCTGCGGGGCTGCCGCAGTGCGAGCGCGGTGCTGCTGGTCGGTGTACGGAGCTGACGCGTGGGCGCGAGTTCCGGACGACCGGCCACCGCCGCGCTCTGTCGTGCTCGGTCCCCCGAACCGGGCATGGGTATGCCCAGCCGAAGCAGTCTGCCCTACTGAGGCACCAGGTGGGGAGTCCGGTGTCATGTGGTGGATCTCTCCGGTGCGTGAACCAGCCGTTTTCGCGGCGGTCCGAGTGTCCGGGAGTGATCGATTTGCCGGTCGATATCGGGCCTTAAGTCCCTGTTTGACCGGACTGGGCACGCACTGGGTGGACTCGGCCGACCCTGCCCGGTTACCTCCCGGGCGATTGACGGACCACTCGTGTGAGGTATCTCACGAGCCGTCAGGAGCCGGGGTGTCGAACCTGTCGTCGAACTCGCCGCCGAAGCCGCGGCCGAGCCGGTCCTGGTGGCCGAACCCCTCGCCCGGAGCCCGTTCCGGGAACGGCACCGCGGGGGCCAGCACGCTCTGCACCCGCGGTCTGGTGCGCCAGTCCACCCGTCGCACATCGCGCGACAACGCACCGGGCCGCCACAGCTCGACCGCCACCGTGGTCCCGCCGAGCACCGCACCCGCCAGGAGCCAGCCGCCGAGCACGTCGCTCGGCCAGTGCACGCCGAGCCCGATCCGGGTGAAGCCGACCAGCACGGTGCCCAGCGCGGCCAGCACGCAGCAGGCGATCCGGGCCGCGCGGTCGGCCCGGGGCCAGACCAGGGCGACCAGGGTGGCCGCGGTGATCGCCGAGGCCATCGCGTGTCCGGAGGGGAAGGCGGCGCCGGCGGCGTGCGCCACCGGGTCGGGCCAGCTCGGCCTGGGCCGGTCGACCAGCACCTTGGCGGCCGCCTCGACGCCCCAGCCCACCAGCGCCTGCGCGGCGGTCCAGCCCGCCAGGGTCCGCGCGCCGATCGCCCAGAGCCAGGCGGCGGCCAGTGCGAGCAGGGTGCGCATCACCAGCGGTCCGCCGAGCGTGCTGGTGGTCTGCAGCGAGGCGGTCCACGCGGTGTGCCGGCCGGCGAAGCCGTGCAGCGCCGCGGCCCAGCCGTGGTCGAGGTGGGCCAGCGGGCCCCAGCCGCCGTCGACCAGGGCGAGCAGCGCCGCGAAGAGCGCGAGGGCGCCGAGCGCGATCGCCGCGTAACGCGGGAGCCCGGTGCGCGGCATGCGCCGCGGGTCCCAGACGGGGCGATCGGGGCTACTGGTCAGGTGCATGGCTGACACCTTCCCAGGGCGACGGGTCGATCCGATCGGAGACGCATCGCGATTTGGCATCTTTTGCGCGGGCCTGGTGCGGGGATCGATCGCGGGCCCCGAGGCGTTGCCGTCATACCGGTCGCCGGCCGTATGCACCGGGCCGTGCTCGACGCAGCGTCGTGGAGCGAGCGCGGAGCGTACGAATTCGGGTTGGGATCGCGCAGCATACTGCATCACCCGAAGAATCTGAGCGACTTGGGAATGTTGTCCGGATTCTGCTCGTTGGATTGTTACGTGCGAGGCCCCCGGGGTCCCGCATGGTGAGGAGGCGTGTCGTCGCCCCAAGCAGACCCTCGAGCCAGACCCGGGCATCCACCAGCAAGGGAGCAAGCATGGCCACCCGTGCCGTCGTTCGCGACAGGGCCGACCGGACTCGTACGGCCCGCCCGACCAACCTCGAGGCCGACCGCGACCTGGTCGGTATGTACCTCGACGAAATCGCCAGGACTCCCCTCCTCGATGCCGCCGAGGAGGTCGAGCTGTCGCTGCGCATCGAAGCCGGCGTCTACGCCCAACACCTGCTGGACGCGGCCGATGACCACGGGGTCGCACTCCCCGGGGGCAGCACCCGCGAGGAGTTGGAGGCGATAGCCGCCGATGCCGAGCGGGCGAAGGACGTCTTCATCCGCTCCAACCTGCGGCTGGTGGTCGCCGTTGCCCGGCGCTACCCGCGCAGCGGGTTGCCGCTGCTCGACCTGATCCAGGAGGGCAACGCCGGCCTGGTCCGCGCGGTGGAGAAGTTCGACTACGCCAAGGGCTTCAAGTTCTCGACCTACGCGACCTGGTGGATCCGCCAGGCGATCACCCGCTCGATCGCCGACCAGTCCCGCACCATCCGGCTGCCCGTCCACCTGGTCGAGGAGCTGGGCCGGATCCGGCGGGTCCAGCGGGAGAAGTCCAAGGAGCTGGGCCGCGAGGCCGAGCCGGCCGAGATCGCGGCCGAGTTGGACACCACCGAGGCCCGGATCAAGGACGTGCTCGACTGGGCCCGCGACCCGGTCAGCCTCAACATGGCGGTGGACGACGAGGGCGAGACCCAGTTCGGCGACCTGGTCGAGGACACCGGCGCGGTCTCCCCGGAGGACGCCGTGATGGTGATGCTCCGCCGCGAGGAGCTGGACGACCTGATCGGCCGCCTCGACGACCGCACCGCCTCGATCATCCGCTCCCGCTACGGCATGGAGGACGGTCGCGAGCGCACCCTGACCGAGGTGGGCAAGCAGCACGGCCTGACCCGCGAGCGGATCCGCCAGATCGAGAAGCACGCCCTGGCGGAGCTGAAGAAGATCGCCGGACACGCCGGTTTCGAAGCCGCCTGACCAGCTGCCTGACCCGGCGTCGCGGCGTACTCGGGGGCCCGAACCCACGCATGGGGTTCGGGCCCCCGAGCATGCCGCGCAGCCGGGACTTTGCGCTGGGTCAACGGCCGTGAACTCAGCGTTTCGGGTGGTCGTCGGCCGTGCCGCGGTTATTGACGGGGCGTTCGGGGCGGGTTGAGATGGACCTTCTTCTCCGGGTCGCAGTTGGCTGACCATGTGTCAGGTTCATGGTGCGGCGCGGGCGACAGGGAGGTGACTCAGCGGATGGCCGGGGGCGGGGGACGGGACGGGGCAGCGCGGGACCTGATCGGACGGGAGGCCGAACTCCGCGCCGCCCGGGAGGCGTTGCGGGAGGCCGGCACGGTCCTGCTGACCGGCCCCGGGGGCATCGGGCGCAGCGCCCTGGCCACCGCCCTCGCGGCCGAGGCGGCCGGGCTCGGCACCACCGTGCTGCGCTGCACACCGGCGGCGCCGGAGCGGGCGCTGCCCTACGTGGGCCTCTGCGACCTGCTGGCCGGGCTGCCGGGCGGGTGGTTGGACGCCCTGCTCGACGGCCTCCCGGCGCAGCGGCGCGCCGCGCTGGGCGGGGCCCTGCTGCGCGGCGCCCGGCCCGCCGCCGCCGTGGACCGGCTGGCGCTCGGCCTCGCGCTGGCCGAGCTGTTGCGGACGCTGGCGGGGCGGGCCCAGGGAAGCGGGCTGCTGCTCGTGCTGGACGGGCTGCAGTGGCTGGACGAGCCGAGCGCGCAGGCGCTCGGCTTCGCGCTGCGGCGGACGGGGGCGGGGGTGCGCGTGCTCGCGACCCTGCGCGATGGTGCGGCGGCCGTCCGCTGGTGGGAGATCTGCCCGCCGTCGACCGTCGAGTCGCGGCTGACGCCCTTGGCACCCACCGCCCTTGCCGAACTGCTGGCACGCGAACTCGGGGGCCCGCTGCCGGTGGCGCTGCTGCGTGACGTTCAGCTGGCCGCGGCGGGAAATCCGGGGCAGGCACTGGAACTCGCGCGGGTCGGCTTCCGGTTCGGCCTGCTGGGACCGCACGGGGTGCCGACCAGCCTGCGCGCCGAGGTGCTGGAGCGCCTGCGGCCGTACGGGGCGGCGGAGCGGCGCCTGCTGCTGTCGGCCGCGGCGGTGGCCCGCCCGACACTGGCGCTGCTGCGCCGGGCGACGGGGGCCGAGCCGCTCCAGCTGCTGGACGGGGCGCTGCGCGCGGACGTCCTGGAGCTGATCGACCCGCCGCAGGACGCCGAACCGGCCGCGGCCGGTGGCGGATCCGAGGCCGAACGCCGCGCCGGGGAGCTGCGCTTCCGCGAGCCGGTGGTGCGCGCGGTCCTGCTGGCCGAGGCCTCGCCGACCGAACTCGCCTCCGCCCGCAGCGCGCTGGCCCTCGCCACCACCGACCCGGACGAGCGCGCCCACCTCGCCGCGCTGGCCCAACTCGGCGCGGCGGCGGGTTCAGCGGGCGCGGTGGGCTCGGTGGCTGATGCGGCGCCGGACTGGCCGACCGCGCCGGACCGGCCGACCGCGCCGGACCGGCCGACCGCGCCGGACGCCCGCACCCTGGCTGCGGCGGCACGCCACGCCCACCAGCGCGACGCGCCCGAAGAGGCCTACGAACTGGCCCTGTTGGCCGGCGGCCAGGACGCGCGCCGACTGGAGCACGTGGTGGACGCGGCCGACTACGCGGTGGCCGCCGCGCGCTGGCCCGAGGCCCGGGCGTTGGCGCTGCGGGCACTCGGCGGCGCCAACGCGCTGTCCCCGGCGGCGGTCGCGCTGCGCACCCGGGCCCGGGTGGTGCTGCTCCGCTCGGCCGGGCAGGCGCTGGCGGGGCTGCGGGAGGTGATCGCGGACGGCTTGGCCGAGGTCGGCGCGGTCCGGCGAACGCAGCTGGAGGGGGCGGGAGGTGACGGTGCCGGTGACGGTGCCGATGCAGCGGGGGAGACGGCGACGGCCCTGCGCTGGGCGGAACCCGAGCTGCTCCGCTGGGCCGCCGAGCGCCAGCTGCTCGCGGGCAGCCCCGGGCGGGCGCTCCCGGTGCTGCGGGCCGCGCTGGCCTCGCTCACGCCCTCCTCACCTGTGCCGTCCTCGCTCGCGCCGTCCTCACCTGTGCCGCTCTCACCCGTGCCCTCCTCGCCCGCGCCACCCGTGCCCGCCCTTGGCCCGGTGGCCCAACGAGTCGCCGTGCTCGAGACGCTCGCCACCGTGCGGGCCGCGCACGGTGACCTGATGGCCGGTCGGCGAGCGCTGGCGGAGGCCACCGCCTTGCTGCGCCAGGTGGAGCGGCGCACCGTGCGACACGAACTCCGCCTCGGTCTGCTCGATGCCGAGCTGAGTCTGGACGATCCCGCCGCCGTCCGGATCGCCTTGGCCGCGACCGGTGCGGCCGCCGCCGGCGTGGTCACTCCCGCGGTCGCGGGCCCGGCTGCCCTCACCCTGCGCTGCGCGGCATACGCCCAGCTCGGTGACGCGGCGTCAGCGATGGCGATGGCCGGCCGACTGCAGGAGGTTCTGGCCGCCGCCGGGGAACCGCTGGCCGGCGCCGCCCCGGCCGCTCCGCCCGGTCCGGTGCACGGGCTCGCGCTGCACGCGGTGGCGCTCGCCGAACTGGCGGGCGGCAGCGCCGACCGGGCCGGGCAGCTGGCGCGCCGAGCGGCGGCCTGCTGGGGGGCGGTCGGCGATCGCTGGCACCAGGTGCGCGCCCTCGGCACGCTCGGCGAGTCGGCCCTGCTCGGCGGCGATGCCACTGCCACGGCGGCCGGGGTGGAGGCGCTTCAGGAGGCGCACCGGCTGAGCACGGCGGCGGAGCTGGCGGACCCGGCCGCCGTGCGCAGGCTCGCGCTGCTGGTCGAAGGGCTCGCGGCGCTGGGGGAGCACGGCGCGGCAGCGCAGGTCCTGGGCCAGGCCCGCGAGTTGACCGTGCGGTGGGAGGGCGTGCCGGACAGTCCGGCACGGGCCGCACTGGACCGGTCCTGCGGGCTGGCGCAGGCGGGCCTGGGGAACGGCCGGGCCGCGGCTGATCTGCTGCGGTCGGCGGCGGAGCGGCAACGCGCGGCGGTACTGCCCTTGGAGGTGGCCAGGACGCTGCTGGCCCTCGGGTCGGTCGAGCGGCGCCTGCGGCATCGGTCGGATGCCCGGACGGCACTCCTGGAAGCCCGGCAGCTCTGCGCGGAGCACGCGGCCGGGCCCCTGCTGACCAGGGTGGAGCGGGAGTTGGAGCGCCTGGAGCAGACGGTCGCCCTGCCGGGCACGGACGGTGGACTGCTGACGGCCAGTGAGCAGCGGATGGCAGGCCTGGCCGCCGACGGCGCGTCCAACCGCGAGGTGGCCGCCGCTCTCTTCGTGAGCGTGAAGACCGTCGAAGGCACCCTCTCCCGGGTCTACCGCAAGCTCGGTGTGCGCTCCCGAGTAGGTCTCGCCCGAGCCCTCGCCGCCGGCAGCTGAACCGCCCCGAGGTCCCACCCCACTCCCCACCGATGCCGCACTCGTGCCTCGGTCCATCGTCATGCCCGAGTGCGCCACGACCCCAGCAGACCCCCAGCAGACCCCGGCAGCAACCGGCATGACGTCCGGCGACATCCCAGGACACGATCGCGACATACAACCAGCAGGGGATATCCCTCTTTTGACGGTGGATCGACAAGCCTAGCTTGGAGCTACCCCAACCAAGGCGCCAGGCTCGGCCGCACCTGCGGCAGTCGGCGCCCTCGGTCGATCGCTCCCGTCTCAGGAGGACTTCTGTGAAGCTCCGCATCAGGCCTGTCGTCGGACTGCTCGCCGCTCCACTGCCGATCATCGCGCTGGCCGCCGCGCCCGCGTTCGCCGCCCAGCCCGCCGCCCAGTCGCCCGCCGCACTGCGCGGGGATGTCGTGGCGGCGGTCAGTCACTCCGTCCGCACCGGCGATGTCGCGGCCGGGCAGCGGATATCCGTGGCGGTCAGCCTCGCGCAGCGGGACACGGCAGGGCTGGACGCCTTCCTCAACCAGGTGACCGACCCGAACTCCGCCGAGTACCAGCACTACCTGACGGTGGACCAGTTCGCCCAGCGGTTCGGGGCGACCCCGGCAACGGTCGCCAAGGTCTCCGCCTACCTGGCGGGCCAGGGGCTGCAGGTCGGCGACGTGACCGCCAACCGGCTCACCATCGAGGCCAGTGGCACCGCGGCCCAGGTGCAGAAGGCCTTCGGGACCAGCCTGGCCACCTACCGGGACAACCAGGACGGGCACAGCTACTTCGCCAACACCAGCGAGCCGGTGCTGCCCGCCGACATCGCCTCCGTGGTGACCGACGTGTCCGGCCTCAACAGCTACGCCAAGTACACCCACTTCAGCACCAAGTCGACCGCCCAGGCGACTCCGGACGCCAGCTCCAAGACTCCCGCCGGGCTGAGCCCGACCAACGCGCAGGCTGCCTACAACCTCACCTCCACGATCAAGGCCGGCACCAACGGCAAGGGCGTCACGGTCGGACTCCTGGAGTTCTCCGGCTTCCAGCAGTCCGATGTGGCGGCCTACGACAAGGGCTTCGGCCTGAAGCTCCCCGCGCCGACCGTGGTCAACGCCGGCGGTGGCACCACCGACCTGTCGGGCCAGGACGAGGTCGACCTGGACATCGAGGTCGTCCAGGCGCTGGCGCCCGGCGCGACGATCAAGGTCTACGAGGCCCCGAACAGCGACGCCGGCGAGACCGCGGTCTACAGCAAGCTGGTCAGCGACAACGTCCCGGTCATCTCCACGAGTTGGGGCACCTACGAGGCGGGCGAGACGCCGAGCAACCGGGTGGCCGTCGACGCCGACCTCCAGGAGGCCGCGGCGCAGGGCCAGTCGGTCTACGCCGCCTCCGGTGACAGCGGCTCGGACGACGCCGGCAACGGTGGCACCTCGGTCGACTTCCCGGCCTCCGACCCGTGGGTCACCGGGGCCGGCGGCACCACGCTCTCGCTGGGCTCCGGTGGCGCCTGGAAGAGCGAGACGGCCTGGTCCGGCAGCGGTGGCGGGGTCTCCTCCTACTTCAACACGCCGAGCTACCAGACGAAGGTCAACAAGGGCACCTACCGGTCGGTGCCGGATGTCGCCTCCGAGGCCGACCCGAACACCGGCTGGGCGGTCTACACCGAGGGCGCCTGGAACGTGTACGGCGGCACCAGCGCCTCGGCGCCGAACTGGGCGGCCTTCACGGCGGTCTACGACAGTGCGGCCAAGGCCAAGGGCAAGGCCTCCTTCGGGTTCGCGAACAGCCGGATCTACACGCTGGCGGCCTCCAGCTCCTACGCCTCCGCCTTCCACGACGTGAAGTCCGGGAACAACGGGGCCTACAGCGCGGGCACCGGCTACGACAAGGTGACCGGGTGGGGCTCCTACAACGGGGCCAACTTCCTGAAGGCCGAGCTGGGCTGATCAACGACGTCCACCGCTGGGTGGGCAGCGCCAGGGGCCGGGCCTACGCCTGGCCCCTGGCGCCGTGCCAGGCCATAGGCTGGACGGGAGTGAACCCGGACCGGAGGCAGGACGATGGCAGGACAGCACGAGCGGGACAGCCGGAGCGAGCAGGACCAGCAGCCCGCGGCTCCGACCGCCGCGAAGCCGGGCCCGGCCGCCCCCGCGAAGAAGACCAAGCTGGTGTTCGCGGACCCGCTGAGTCGGCAGACGGCGGATGACACCGACACGGGCTGGGGCGAATCCGGGGCTTCGCGCGGTCTGGACTGGTACCTGAGCCAGCGACCCCCGCACCACGGCGGCTAGTCAGCCTACTCAGGGGCCGGCAGGCCCGGAAGCGGCCGAGTGCCCTGCTTCCTGCCCCGCGCCGCACCCTCACCGCCCCGAGGGGCAGCGCGGTGCCGCTGCCGAGGTCGGCAGCGATTGCGGGCCGACCGGAGCTGCCGGTCCGGGCGGGCCGGGGTAGAGCGGACCGGCGGCGATCGCCGTGGCGGCGGCGAGCAGGCTGGTGGCCAGCACGCCCGGTCGATGCCGCACCGCCTGCCGCAGGCGCTGCCGCCCGCCACCACCACGCCGGATCGGGCGGAACTCGGGGACGGTCTGCCGCGGCGGCAGCGGGGACGGGCACCGGGGCGGCGGCTGCTGGGCGCACCGCCGGGCGGTCGGTGACGGCGGCGCGGTCGTGCTCGTGGTCGCGGTCGTGGTCATGGGATCCACCTCCGTGTCGGGCGCTCGGGCGGGGCTGCCTGGGCTTGCCGGACCAGCATCCGACCCGCACACCACCGCGCCCAGCCCCCACCGAATTCCTGTGGATAACCCAGCACCTGTGGACAACCCGCAGCCTCCACGCCGCACCGCGGCACCACGCAGCACCGCCTCACCGCGCACCGCACCGCACCATGACGCGGAAAGGCCTCTGGTGGCGCCCGATCGGGCGCCACCAGGGGCCTTTCCGCAAGAAAATCCGGAAGCCGCCTCAGCTGGCCGAACTCGAGGTCGAGCTCGAGGACGACGACGAGGAGGTCGAGGACGAGGAGCTCGAACTCGACGACGAGGTCGACGAGGAACCCGCTCCAGATCCCGAACCGGTGCTCGAGCCCGAGGACGACGCCCCCGTCGAGGTCGACGCGGACCCCACCGAGCTGCTGGAGGAGGAGCGGCTGTCGGTCCGGTAGAACCCGGAGCCCTTGAACACCACGCCCACTGCCGAGAAGACCTTGCGCAGGCGTCCCTCGCAGTTGGGGCACACGGTCAGCGCCTCGTCGGTGAACTTCTGCACCGCCTCAAGGCCGCTGCCGCACTCGGTGCACTGGTACTGGTACGTGGGCACTTGTCTTCCTCCTGGCACTCTCGCCTGATGAGTGCTAACGACGGTCCATGATGCGGCATTCCGCTTGATCAGTCCAGCGCCGACATGGCGCCGCGGGGGTACCTCGTCGGCTGTGCCGCCGGATTCGGCGACGAACCGGCGACGAACCAGCGACGAACCGGCGACGAACTGCCTACCGACCGGCGGCTGGCCGACGACGCACGAGCGCCGGACCGGCCCGCGGCACAGCCCCGGACCACGCACCGGAGTCAGCGCGCCGGAGTCAGCGCTCCGACACCCCGGCCAGCGAGGCCACCGCACTGCCGCCGCCCCTGGCAACGGTACGGCCCCGGGTCCCCGGAGCCACCAGCAGCCGCCGCAACGTGACCAGCGCCACCAGGCCGAGACCCGACCCGGCCAGCGGCACCAGGAACCCGGTCCACGGCCCGCCGGCGTCGATCAGCTGCCCGGCCACGGTCGAGCCGACCGCCAGGCCCAGGCCGATCGCGCCGGTCAGCCAGGTGAACGCCTCGGTCTTGGCACCGTCGGCGACCAGGGTCTCGACCAGCGTGTAGCCGGTGATCAGGGTCGGCGCGATGGCCAGCCCGCAGACCAGTCCGGCCACCGCCAGCGTGGTCAGGTTGGGCATCGCCCAGAGCGTCGAGCAGCCGAGCACCAGCAGCGTGTAGCTGCCGAGCATCCGCTGCTGGGCCGAGTGCCGCCAGTTGATCAGCCCGTACAGCACGCCGGCCAGCATCGAGCCGCCGGCGAAGATCCCGTAGACGATGCCGCTCAGCCCGCCCTGCCCGGCCGCTTCGGCGGTGGCGGTGACCGAGATCTGCATGCCGCCGAAGACGCTGCCGACGCCGAGGAAGGTGCCGGCCAGCAGTCGCACGCCGGGCGAGGCCAGCGCGGAGGTCCGTCGAGCGCCGGGTTCGGGCAGGTGCCGGGCCGGGGCGGTGCGCCGCTGGGCGGCGAAGGCCAGCCCGCCGACCACGGTGAGCGCGGCCTCGGTGATCAGCGCGGCCGCCGGGGTCACCGTGGTGGCGATCGCGCCGGCCAGCACCGGGCCGATGACGAAGGTGAACTCGTCGGTCACCGATTCGAAGGCGAAGGCGGTGTTGAGGTGGGCGGGCCGGTCACTGAGCCGGCCCACCCAGCGGGCCCGGACCATCGCGCCGATCTGCGGCACGGTGGCGCCGGCCGGGACGGCCGCCAGGAAGAGCGTCCAGACCGGTGCGTGCCCCAGTGCCAGCGCGATCAGCGCGCCCACCGAGACCCCGTGCACCAGCACGCTGGGGACCAGCACGGCGGCCTGGCCGAAGCGGTCGGCCAGCCGGCCGGTCTGCGGCCCGACCAGGGCCTGGGCCACGGCGGCGACCGCCGCGACGGTGCCGGCGATGCCGTAGGAGCCGTTGGTGCCGCGGATCAGCAGCACGATGCCCAGGCTGAGCATCGCGTACGGCAGCCGGGCGGCGAAGGCGGGGACCAGGAAGGTCCACGCGCCGGGGGTGCGCAGCAGGGTGCCGTACCCGACCCGGATGGGCGTGCCACCGCTGTCCGTGTCCGACGTCACAGTGCTGTCCATCCTGTCCGGTGCCACAGCGCTGTCCGCCTCGTCCGGCGCGGTGAGCGGTCCGGACGCCTCGACTGCTTCGACGCTGTCGGCCGGGTGTGCCTGGGGATTGTCGACCGTTGGGCGGGCCGCCACGGTCGGTCCTTCCTGCTGCCTGGTAGCGCCTGCGGGGACGGGAAAGCCCCGACGGCGCCGAGAGTCGTCCTCTCGCGCGTCGACCGGGGTTGTTACCGGGTCCGACTGGCCGGGTGATGGAAGCGGGGCCAGGAAGTGCTGCGGACCGCGGCCGCCGAGCGGTCGCGCCAACTCTGCGTCAGGCAGATGTTGCGGGTGTCTGTTGATACCTCTGTGTCGGAAACGCACGGGTGATGCGTACCCGCGATCAAGTCTACGTGGGCGCGGCCAACTCTGTCTACGCGCATAGAAGACCCCCTCGCGCTGCCGCTGGCAGTCGCCGCGCCGTCGCCGGCAGCCCCCGGGCCCTCGCCCCCGCGCCGCCGCCGGCGGTCACCGGGCTGTCAGGTCCCCGCCAGCCACCCCGCGAGCTTTCCGCCCTTGTCCACCGCGCGCAGCCGCCGCTCGGTCGCCTCCTCGGCCGCGGTGGTGGTGACCACCAGCAGCTCGTCCTTCTCCCGCAGCACCGTGGTGCGGTCCGGCACGAAGCTGCTGCCCTCGCGCACCACCAGCGTCACGGCCGCCCCGGCGGGCAGCCGCAGCTCGCTGACCTCGACCCCGGAGATCCGCGAGCCGGGTGCCAGCGAGATCGAGAGCAGGTGGCCGTGCAGGTGCTCCAGCGGCGCCGACTCGATGCCGAGGTCCTGGCCGATCGCGCCCTCGGAGATCCGCAGCCGCTTGGCCAGCCAGGGCAGCGTGGGGCCCTGCACCAGGGTGAAGACGACCACCAGGATGAAGACCATGTTGAAGACGTCCTGGGCCCGCGGCACCTCGGCCACCAGTGGGATGGTGGCCAGCACGATCGGCACCGCCCCGCGCAGCCCGGCCCAGCTGAGCAGCGCCTGCTCCTGCCAGGGCAGCCGGAACGGGGTGAGGGTCAGCAGCACCGAGAGCGGCCGGGCGATCAGCACCAGGACCAGTCCGATCACCAGCGCCGGGACCACCGCCGAGCCCATCGTGGCGGGCGTGCAGAGCAGGCCGAGCAGCACGAACATGCCGATCTGCCCGATCCAGGCCAGCCCGTCCGCGAAGCCGCGCACCGCCGGGCCGTGCGGCAGCTTGGCGTTGCCGAGCAGCACGGCGCTGACGTAGACGGCCAGGAAGCCGGAGCCGTGCAGCAGCGCGCCGCCCGCGTAGGCGAGCGAGGTCAGCGCCAGCACCGCGATCGGGTACAGGCCGCTGGACGGCAGCGCGACGTGCCGCAGGCCGAGCGAGCCGAGCTTGCCGACCGCCAGGCCCACCGCGGCCCCGATCGCCAGCTCCGCGAGGATCGTGCCGACCAGCACGTACCAGGCGTCGAACGGCCCGGTGGTGGCGAAGGCGACCACCAGGATCACCACCGGCGCGTCGTTGAACCCGGACTCCGCCTCCAGCAGGCCGCTCAGCCGGGACGGCAGCGGCACGGTGCGCAGCACCGAGAAGACCGCGGCCGCGTCGGTGGAGGAGACGATCGCGCCCAGCAGCAGCGACATCCGCCAGTCCAGGCCGACCAGCCAGTGCGCGCCGGCCGCGGTGGCGAAGACGCTGATCCCCACGCCGACGGTGGCCAGCACGGTGGCGGCCGGCAGCACCGGTTTGATCTCGCGCCAACTGGTCTTCAGGCCGCCCTCGGCCAGGATCACCACCAGGGCCGCGTAGCCGAGCACCTGGGTCAGCTCCGCGTTGTTGAAGGTGACGCCCAGTCCGTTCTGGCCGATCACCACCCCGATGCCGAGGTAGAGCAGCAGGCTGGGCAGTCCGGAGCGGGTGGACAGGCGCACCGCCACCACGGCGACCAGCAGGACGACGGAGGATTCGAGCAGGAGCTTGTTCAGGTGGTCAACGGTCACGCAGGGGCACCTCGGGGTCGGGGACGGCCTTCGAAGGTCGGCCGGCGGCGCGGGAGGGGTCACTGTGGTGGCACGAATGGCCCCGAAACGCCTGGTCAGCGGCCCGGAGCGGAGTGGCGGACGACCATCCGCGGGTGATCACCGGATGAATCGTTAACCAGTCTAACATTTTACCTGATCTTTGACCTGGCCGGGTGAGCCGTCCCCCTCACGCGGGCCCGGTAGGGTCCCTCTGGTTCCACCGTGGGTGTCCCCCGTGCGCTCGCGCCACCTGAGTCGTCCTAATGTGGTGAGCGGTCACGGCCCGACCCGCTCCTGTGACGTTGCCCCGCTCCCAGCCGCTAGGACCCAGATGCCCCGCTCGTCCCGCGCGAAGAAGTTCCGGCGCGCCCGTCTGATCGTGCTTCTGCTCGTCGTGCTCCTGGTGGCCGGCACCGGCGCCGGCGGATGGTACGCGGTGCACACCGTGCAAGCCTCGCTCCCGCAGCTCAGCGGCACGATCAAGGTCCCGGGCCTGGGGTCCTCGGTGGACGTCGAACGCGACGCCAACGGGATCCCGCAGGTCTACGCCGACACGCCCGCCGACCTGTTCAAGGCGCAGGGCTACGTCCAGGCGCAGGACCGGTTCTGGGAGATGGACGTCCGGCGGCACATCACCGCGGGTCGGCTCTCCGAGATGTTCGGCGCCTCCGAGGTGAACGCCGACGCCTTCGTGCGCACCATGGGCTGGCGCGACGTGGCCCAGCAGGAGTACGACACCCAGCTCAGCCCGCAGACCAAGCAGTACCTGCAGGCCTACTCGGACGGTGTCAACGCCTGGCTGAGCCAGCACCCCGGCGGTGCCAGCGCCTCGCTGGAGTACACCCTGCTCGGCACCGTG
Organism: Kitasatospora sp. NBC_01266; assembly: GCF_036242395.1. Classification (NCBI taxonomy): domain Bacteria; kingdom Bacillati; phylum Actinomycetota; class Actinomycetes; order Kitasatosporales; family Streptomycetaceae; genus Kitasatospora; species Kitasatospora sp. NBC_01266. Next base: position 4,943,131 of record NZ_CP108458.1, read on the forward strand.
CACAGCGGCTACAAGCCGGAGCCGTGGACCCCGGTCGACTCGGTCTCCTGGCTCAAGGCGATCGCCTGGAACCTCTCGGGCAACGTCCAGCAGGAGATCGACCGCTCGCTGCTGAGCCAGACCTTCACCCCGGACCAGATCGCCCAGCTCTACCCGCAGTACCCCTACGGCCGCAACGGCACCATCGTGCCGACCGGCACCGTCGACTCCGGCGGCAACTACCAGTCGCCGCCCGGCTCGACCGTCCAGAACGGCACCCAGCAGAGCGCCGCCATCACCCAGGGCCTGCTGCAGAACGTCTCGGACCAGATGGGTTCGATGCCGCAGCTGCTCGGCCCGCAGGGCGCGGGCATCGGCTCCAACTCCTGGGTGGTCGCGGGCAGCAACACCACCACCGGCAAGCCGCTGATGGCCAACGACCCGCACCTGGGCCCCAGCATGCCCAGCGACTGGTACCAGATGGGCCTGCACTGCCGGACCGTCAGCACCAGTTGCCCGTTCGACGTGACCGGGTTCACCTACGCCGGGATGCCCGGGGTGATGATCGGCCACAACCAGAACATCTCCTGGGGCATGACCAACATGGGCGCCGACGTGGCCGACCTGTACCTGGAGAAGGTCACCGGGCCGAACACCTACCTGGTCAACGGGCAGGACCAGCAGTTCGCCACCCGCCAGGAGACCATCAAGGTGGCCGGCGGCCCGGACCGGGTGATCACCGTGCGGACCACCAACAACGGTCCGCTGATCTCCGACCAGAGCAGCGAGCAGCAGCAGGTCGGCACCTACGCGCCGGTCGGCAACGCCGCGCCCGACCGCGGCACCACCGGCTACGGCGTGGCGCTGAAGTGGACCGGGCTCGACGACGACCACCAGAGCGGCCGGACCATGGACGCCATCTTCGGGTTCGACCAGGCGACCAACTGGACCGACTTCCGCGCCGCCGCCGCCAACTTCGCGGTCCCCGCGCAGAACCTGATCTACGCCGACACCCAGGGCAACATCGGCTACCAGGCCCCGGGCGTGATCCCGATCCGCGGCAAGGGCGACGGCAGCTACCCGGCCCCCGGCTGGGACTCCAGCTACAACTGGCAGGGCACCATCCCGTTCAAGTCCCTGCCGTACGAGGAGAACCCCACCGCCGGCTACATCGTCACCGCCAACCAGCCGGTGGTCGACCAGTCCTACAAGTACTCGATCACCACGGACTGGGACTACGGCACCCGGGCCAAGGAGATCACCGACCAGATCAACGCCAAGCTGGCCAACGGCGGCAAGATCTCGCCGGACGACATGCAGTCGATGCAGCTGGACAACACCAGCGTGATGGCCCAGACCCTGGTCCCGATGCTGCTCAAGGAGCAGATCAGCGACCCGTACGTGCGCCAGGCCCAGGACCTGCTCAAGGACTGGAACTACGACCAGGACGCCGACTCGGCCGCCGCCGCCTACTACAACGGGGTCTGGCGCCAGCTGCTGATCCTGGCCTTCGGTCAGAAGTTCCCGGCCGCCCTGCGCGCGCAGGGCGACTGCCTGCTGGTCCAGCAGAAGGTGGACCCCAACCAGCCGGCCGGCACGGTGGGCGGCGAGACCAAGGTGGTCACCCAGTGCGGCACCCGCAGCCCCAACCAGGCGCAGCCGGACGGCGGTGACCGCTGGACCGAGGTGGTCCGCCAGCAGCTGGCCAACCCGAACAGCCCGTGGTGGAGCTACATCGACTCCAATCACCAGCAGCAGCACGGCCTGGACAACATCCTCAAGGAGGCGATGAAGGACGCCCGCCAGGACCTCACCGCCCACCTCGGCAAGGACATCTCCACCTGGAGCTGGGGCCGGCTGCACCAGCTGAACCTGAAGAACCAGACGCTCGGCATCAACAACGACGGCTTCTTCTCCGGCGTGATGCACCGGCTGCTCAACCGCGGCCCGGTCAACCTCGGCGGCGGCTCGGCGGCGGTCGACGCCGCGGGCTGGACGGCGGCGGCGGGCTACGACGTGGACTGGATCCCGTCGATGCGCATGGTGGTCGACCTGAGCGACTTCGACGCCTCGCGGTGGATCAACGTGGGCGGCGAGTCGGGGCACGCGTTCAGCCCCAACTACGACGACCAGACCTCGCTCTGGTCCCAGGGCAAGCTGCTGACCTGGGCCTACACCAGCAGCGCGGTGCAGGCAGCGACCAAGAACAAGCTCACGCTGACGCCGTGACCCCGGGCCCAAAGCGGTGCACGCCGGCCGGGGTGACGGCGGCGTGCACCGGCCGGTCGTGCGGCTCGGCGGGCACCAGGGCGAGCAGTTCCGACTCGTAGAGCAGGGTGGCCAGCAACGGCTCGGCGCCGAGCCGGGCCAGCCGGGCCAGCACCCGGTCGTAGGAGCCGCCGCCGCGCCCCAGCCGCAGTCCCCGCCGGTCCACCGCCAGGCCGGGCAGCAGCACCAGCCCGGCCGTGGCGACCGCCGCCGGGCCGAGCCCGGGCGCGGTCGGCTCCAGCAGGCCCCGGCCGGCCGGGGCGAGTCGCTCGCGGCCCTGGTAGGGCGCCCAGTCGAGGTCGTTGTCGGGCAGCAGTACCGGCAGCAGCACCGGCACCCCGCGCTCGTGCAGCAGCTCCAGCAGCGGCCCGGTGCCCGGTTCGGCGCCCACCGAGACGTAGGCGGCCACCGCGGCACCCGGCGGCAGCAGCGGCAGGGCGCGTTCGGCCAGCGCGAGCGCGGCGGCCGCCCGCCGTTCGGGGGACAGCGCGCGGCGTTCGGCCAACAGGTGTGACCTCAGGGCGGCCTTGTCGTTGTACAAGGGATCGTCGGTCATGGCCGCTCCTCGGTAGGCGGGTGGTCCGCCGATCCTCTCGCACCCGTCCCCGGCAGGGAGTCCGATGCCCACTGAGCTCCTGACGCAGGCGGCTGCCGTGCTCAGCGCACCGCTGGCCGGGCTCGGCGCGCTGCTCGCCGTGCGACTGCGCCGCGCGGCCCGCGCGGGTGCCGCCCGGGAGGGCCGGCTGCGCGGCCAACTCGCCGAGCTGGAGCAGCGCTGCGCCGAGCTGGCGGACAGCGCGGCCCGTGATCCGCTGACCGGCGTGGCCAACCTCGACGGGCTCAGACGCATCCTGGAGCGCGAGGTGGCGCACTGCCGCCACCGGCCGCCGGCCCAGCCGCAGCGCGCACTGGCCGTGGTGCTGCTGGAGGTCGAGGGCTTCGAGCAGGTCACCGCCGAGCACGGGCGCGGCCGGGCGCAGGCGAGCCTGCGCGACCTGGCCCAGCGGCTCGGCCTGGAGGTGCGCCGTACCGACACCCTGGGCCGGTACGGCGGTACCGAGTTCCTGGTGGTGCTGCCCGACACCGACCGGGCCGGCGCGGTCACGGTCGCCGAGCGGCTCTGCTGGACCGTGCGCCGGCACCGGCTGCTCGACTGGTCGGGTGCCCCCTGGTCCGCCGACCCGGCGCCGGGCGGTGGCAACGGCCTGCGCGCCACCGCCGGCATCGCGGTGCTGCCCGCCGACGGCACCCATCCGGTACCGCTGCTGCGCGCCGCCGACCGCGCGCTGGCCGCCGCGAAGCGCGCGGAGCGGCCGGAGCAGCCGGAGCGTCCGGAGCGGGCTCAGGCCCGGCCGAGGGGCGCGGAAAGGCACGGTAATCTGGCGCCCTGTGCCGGTTCGGGCCCGATGGCCCGCGCCGGTGCCACCCGTACTGTCGCTGCCGTGACCGGAGCCGACGAGGTCCACGCGTAGCAACCTCGCCACTGGTCAGGGTGGTCATCCTGCCTGAGTAAGGTCAACGCATGACGACGACGAATCCCCGCCTGCCCGTCACCAAGGCCGTCGTGCCTGCCGCTGGTCTGGGAACCCGCTTTCTGCCGGCTACCAAGGCCACGCCCAAGGAGATGCTGCCGGTCGTCGACAAGCCGGCGATCCAGTACGTGGTGGAGGAGGCGGCTGCCGCCGGCCTCTCCGACATACTGATGGTCACCGGCCGCAACAAGCGTGCCCTCGAGGACCACTTCGACCGGGCCTACGAGCTCGAGGAGCTGCTCGCCCGCAAGGGCGACGAGGACAAGCTGCGCCGGGTCCGCGAGTCCGTCTCGCTGGCCAACATGCACTACGTGCGCCAGGGCGACCCCAAGGGCCTGGGCCACGCGGTGCTGGTCGCCGAGCAGCACGTGGCGGGCCAGCCGTTCGCGGTCCTGCTCGGTGACGACCTGATCGACCCGCGCGACCCGCTGCTCTCCCGCATGATCGAGGTCCAGCAGGAGCTGGGCGGCTCGGTGGTGGCGCTGATGGAGGTCGACCCGGCGCAGATCCACCTCTACGGTTGCGCGGCGGTGCAGGCGAACGGCTTCGGCTCGGACGTCTTCCACGTCACCGACCTGGTCGAGAAGCCGGAGCCGGCCGACGCGCCGTCCAACTACGCGGTGATCGGCCGCTACGTGCTCGACCCGGCGGTCTTCGAGGTGCTGAAGAAGACCGAGCCGGGCCGCGGCGGCGAGATCCAGCTGACCGACGCGCTGCGCACGCTGGCCTCGTTGAGCCTGGAGGAGGGCGGCCAGGTGCACGGCGTGCTCTTCGACGGCCGCCGCTACGACACCGGCGACCGCGCGGACTACCTGCGCTCGATCGTCCGGCTGGCCAGCGAGCGCGCGGACCTCGGCCCGGAGTTCCGCGGCTGGCTGCGGGAGTTCGTGAGCAGCGAGATGCAGGACTGAGCAACAGCCGCAGAGTTGATCAGGCGCCGCGGCTGACGAGCCGCGGCGCCGAGGAGCGAGAGGCGACGGTGGCGATGGCCGAAGAGCATGGCAGCACTGCGGACGCGTGTGGGGCCCAGGCTCCCGGGCACCGCCACTGGACCGTCGAGGAGCACCTCGCCGACGTGCTCGCGGGCGTCGTCCCGCTGCCGCCGATCGAACTGCAACTGCTCGACGCCCAGGGCTGCCGGCTGGCCGAGGACGTGGTCGCGACCGGCGACCTGCCGCCCTTCGACAACAGCTCGATGGACGGCTACGCGGTGCGCACCGCCGACACCATCGGCGCCACCACCCGCTACCCGTCCGTGCTCGGCGTGGTCGGCGAGGTCGCGGCGGGCGCGGCCGAGCTGCCCAAGGTCGGCCCCGGGCAGGCGGCCCGGATCATGACCGGCGCGCCGCTGCCGCCCGGCGCCCAGGCCGTCGCCCCGGTCGAGTGGACCGACGGCGGCAGCGGGAGCGGACAGGCCGCCGACCGGATGGCGGCGCCGGTGGCCGGCGAAGAGGTCCGGGTCTTCCAGGACGTCGCCGAAGGCGCGCACATCCGCCGCCGGGGCAGTGACATCCAGGCCGGTGAGACGGTGCTGACCGCCGGCACCCGGCTCGGTCCGACCCAGCTCGGGCTGCTGGCCGCGATCGGCCGGGGCACGGTGCGGGTCCACCCACGCCCACGGGTGGTGGTGCTCTCCACCGGCAGTGAGCTGGTGCAGCCCGGCGAGCCGGTGGGTCCCGGGCAGATCTCCGACTCCAACAGCTTCACCCTGACCGCCGCCGCCCAGCAGGCCGGTGCGATCGCCTACCGGGTCGGCGGGGTGCCGGACGACGCGGCCGTGCTGCGCGGCGTGCTGGAGGACCAGCTGGGCCGGGCCGACCTGATCGTCACCAGCGGCGGGGTCAGCGTCGGCGCCTACGACGTGGTCAAGGAAGTCTTCGCCGACTACGCGGGGATGGACTTCCGCAAGCTGCGGATGCAGCCGGGCAAGCCGCAGGGCTTCGGCCGGATCGGCGACGGCGACGCGGGCGTCCCGCTGCTGGCGCTGCCGGGCAATCCGGTGAGCGCGTACATCTCCTTCGAGCTCTTCGTCCGGCCGGTGATCCGCACCATGCTGGGCGCCCCGGACATCCACCGCCCGGTGACCCGGGCCCGGTGCACCGGTGCCGTGCGCTCGCCGGCCGGGCGCCGGCAGTTCCTGCGCGGCTGGTACGACGGCGGCGAGGGCACCGTGACGCCGGTCGGCGGCTCGGACTCGCACCTGGTCGGGGCGCTGGCCCGGGCGAACTGCCTGATCGTGGTCGACGAGGACGCGGTGGCGGTGGCGGCCGGCGAGCGGGTCGAGGTCGTCCTGCTGCCGGACTGAGCGGCGCCGTCGAACGGTGTGCGGGACGGCGCTGCTGGGCCCTTCGGCCTAGCGCCACCGTCCCGCTGACGGACCGACGGCGATCCGGCGCGGGCGGAGCGGTACGGTAGCGCGGTATTCACCCCGTTCTGCTGGAGTAACTGACGTGACCACACCACCCGGCGACCGCCTGACCCACGTGGACGAGACGGGCGCCGCCCGCATGGTCGACGTCTCCGAGAAGGCCAGCACGGTGCGCACCGCGGTCGCGGCCGGCCGGGTCAGGGTCGCCCCGCGGGTGATCGAGCTGCTGCGCGGCGAGGGCGTGCCCAAGGGGGACGCGCTGGCCGTCGCCCGGATCGCCGGGATCATGGGCGCCAAGAAGACCCCCGAGCTGATCCCGCTCTGCCACCCGATCGCGATCTCCGGGGTCACCCTCGACCTCGAAGTGACCGACGAGGCCGTCGAGATCACCGCCACCGTGCGCACCGCTGACCGCACCGGCGTCGAGATGGAGGCGCTCACCGCGGTGGCGGTGGCCGGGCTGACCGTGATCGACATGGTCAAGGCGGTCGACAAGGCCGCCGCGATCGAGGACGTCCGGGTGCTCACCAAGACCGGCGGCAAGAGCGGCGACTGGGTGCGGGGTGAGGCCTCGTGAGGGCGCTCGCGGTCACCGTCTCCAACCGTGCCTCGGCGGGGGTGTATCCGGACCGGGGCGGCCCGCTGCTGGTCGAGGGCCTGCGCGCGATGGGCTTCACGGTCGACGGCCCGCGGCTGGTGCCGGACGGCGAGCCGGTGGAGAGCGCGCTGCGCGAGGCGGTGGCGGCCGGCTACGACGTGGTGCTGACCACCGGCGGCACCGGCATCTCGCCGATGGACCTGACCCCCGAGATGACCGCCCGGGTGATCGACCGCCAGATTCCCGGCATCGCCGAGGCGATCCGCGCCCACGGGCGCGAGAAGGTCCCCACCTCGGCGCTTTCCCGGGGCCTGGCCGGCCTGGCCGGCCTGGCCGGGCGCACCCTGATCGTCAACCTGCCGGGCTCCACGGGCGGCGTGCGGGACGGTCTCGCGGTGCTGGAGCCGCTGCTCGCGCACGCCGTCGACCAGCTCGCGGGCGGTGACCACCCGCGGCCGGCGCAGCAGCCGGGGGGAGCGAGCTGAGCGCCGGCTGGCCGGTGGAGCTGCGCGAGGGCGACATCGTGCTGCGCCCGATCCGGCTGCGCGACCGCACGGCCTGGCAGGAGGCGAGCCGCCGCAACCGGGACTGGCTGCGCCGCTGGGAGGCCACCGTGCCGCCGGTGCCGCTGGGCCGGGTCGCCGGGCCGCGACCGACCTACCGTCAGATGGTCCGCTACCTGCGCCGCGAGGCCACCGCCGGGCGGATGCTGCCCTTCGTGGTGCTCTACCGGGGCGAGCTGGTCGGTCAGCTGACGGTGGGGGGGATCACCTGGGGCTCGATGTGCTCGGCGAATGTCGGCTACTGGGTCGACGAGGCGGTGGCCGGGCGCGGCATCATGCCGATCTCGGTGGCGCTCGCCGTGGACCACTGCTTCCAGGTCCTCGGGCTGCACCGGGTGGAGGTCTGCATCCGCCCCGAGAACCGGCCCAGCCGCCGGGTGGTGGAGAAACTCGACTTCCGCTCGGAGGGGGTGCGGCCCCGCTACCTGCACATCGACGGGGACTGGCGCGACCACCTGGTCTACGCGCTGACAGCCGATGAAGTCCCGGAAGGACTGCTGGAACGTTGGCGCATGAGGTAATTGAATAAGTGTTCGAAAATCATATCGATATGGCATCGCCGCCCCGGCAAGCGGTGACAAATTCCGGCAAAATAGTCAGAGAATCAGCTTGGCGGTGCGACACGCCGCGTCAAATTGCTGCCCGCTCTTACCCAACGCCCGTACGGTGTGAAACGTGAGCAGTAGCGGCCTCATCTACGCGGTCATCGTAGGGGCCTGGGCTGCCTATCTGGTGCCCATGTGGCTCCGCAGGCAGGACGAGCTCAACGAAGCGCGCCCGACCGAACGTTTCAGCACCGCCATCCGCCTGCTCGCCGGGCGGTCGGCGATGGAGCGCCGGGCGTCCCGGGCCCTGGGCGACAACGACCCCAGCACGACCACCGACGGCACCCCTGACGCCGAGTCGGCTGACGCGCCGTCCGGCAATCCGCCGGGCGGACTCGCGTCGGGCGGCGGCGTACCGTCCGCCGGGTCCGGCACGGTCCCCGTCGCGGGCCTCGCGAACGATCCCGCCGGTGACCGGCGGGCGCGGCTGCTGGCCCGCCGCCGGCGGATGGTCACGGTGCTCTTCCTGGCCTTCGCGCTCGGCGCGATCGTGGCCGCGGTGGCGGGCGTCGCCTTCCTCTGGGCGCCCGCGCTGCCGGCCCTGCTGCTCACCCTCTACATCGGCCACCTGCGCCGGCTGGAGCGCCAGCGCTACGAGGTCAAGCTGGACCGCTCCAGGGCCGCCCAGGCCGCCCAGCGGGTGCGCGAGCGCGAGCAGGCCCGGGCCGCCACGGTCGTGGCGGACATCGCGACGGTGGCCGCCGAGGTGGACCAGGAGCACCCGCACCCGCGCCCGCACCCGCACTCGCACCCGCGGCTCACCGTCGCCCCGGCCGAGCCGCCCGCTGCCCGCCAGGCGCTGGTCGAGGCCACCGACCACCAGGAGTGGGTGGACGGCCTGCGCGAGCGCGCGGCGGCCGGCCCCGACTCCTGGGAGCCGGTCCCGGTCCCGCTGCCCACCTACGTCACCGCCCCGGTCGCCCCCCGGGTCACCCGCGGCCTCGACCTCGGCGCCCCCGGCACCTGGACCTCCGGCCGCCCCGCCGAGCCCTCGCACACCCCGCTCTTCGACCAGTACGAGACCCCGCCCGCCAGCCGCCCCCGCGCGGCGGGCGAGTAGCCCACCCCGTCCCACCAGCGGGGGGTGGTCACGAGCCCCCTCCAGAAGGTGCTATTGTTTCTTCTCGTTGGGGCTGTGGCGCAGTCCGGTAGCGCACCTCGTTCGCATCGAGGGGGTCAGGGGTTCGAATCCCCTCAGCTCCACCCAACGACTGTTCACGAGTCTGACTCGTGAGTGGTCACGAGATCCCGTCCGATCGTTCTGATCGGGCGGGATCTCTGCGTTGTGGGGGCTGCTTCGAGGGAGCGTCCGAACTCGGCTGGCCTTCGGGGTGGTCCGGGTGCAGGAGGCATGCCGGGGCCGCCGCTGGGGTGGGGGCCAACGGCGGCCGGGGGTCGGGCTCTTCGGGATGCGGGCGGAGTGCTCGTCAGCTGGGCGGCCTCGCAGGAGTCGGATCGCGGTGCCGTCGTCGAGCGGGGGGACGAGGTGCTGGTAGCGGGCCGGGAAGGCTTGTAGCGGTCGATCTCGGCGAGGAGAATACGCACGCCTGTTCGCCGATTCGGGGGAATCCCACTTTGCGCCTTCGCCATGTCGCCGGTCTCGCCGTTGCGACTGCCATCACGCTGCTCGGACTGCCGGCCCTGCCGGCCGCCGCCGACGCGCCGACCACGCTGTACGTCAACAACAGTCCGGGCAGCCAGTGCAGCGACGCGGGTACTGGCACCCAGGCCCAGCCGTACTGCACCATCTCCGCCGCCGCCAAGGTCGTTCAGCCCGGGCAGACCGTCCGGGTGGCACCGAGCAGGTTCGGCTACCAGGAGGAGGTGGACCTCACCCGGTCCGGTACGCCGGACCAGCCGATCACCTTCGTCGGCAGCGCCCCCGACGGCACCCCGGGGGCCACCATCCAGGGTCTCTACGGCCCGGACGGAAACCCGTGGCCGCACGCGGTGAGCATCGCCGGCCAGCACGACATCACGTTCACCGGGTTCGACTTCACCAACGCGAAGCAGCCGGTCTCCGTGACCGACTCCAGCCGCGTCACCGTCGATAACAACCTCATCAGCGCCCGGCTGACGGTCGGCTCGCAATCCCCTTACCCTGCCTCGGTGGTGGTCTCGGGCCAGAGTGACCACGTCTCGATCACCAGGAACGAGATGGAGGCCGGGTTCGGCGTAGCCGTCTCCGCCGGGGCGCAGTCCACGCTGATCAGCACCAACGAGATCGGCGCCAACAACAGCGTGCCGGCGCTCACGGTGACGGACGCGCCGGGCACCGTGATCACCAGCAACACGATCGGCTACCAGTGCTACGGGGGAGTGAGCCTGACCGGTGCCTCCTCGGGCGCCTCGGTGCAGAACAACATCATCGTCGGCGACGGTAACTGCACGACCGGCTCGGGCACCCTGATCTCGCTCTCCGCCGACTCCGTCGCGCAGAGCACGGTGGACTACAACATCGTCCACCCGCTGACCGGCCAGACCACCTACGGCTGGGCCGGTAGCGACTACAGCTCTCCGGCGGCGCTGCAGAGCGCGACCGGTCAGGCGGCGCACGACATCGACAGTGCCGTGAGGTTCGACAACATCGTCGGCGCGCATGTCGGACTGACGGAGGGATCCGCGGCCGTCGACTCCGCCAACGCGCAGGCGCCCGGAGTCCTCGCCACCGACCTGCTCGGTCACGCGACCGCCGACGACCCGAACGTTGCGAACACCGGCGTCGGTGCCGGCGGCTTCCGCGACCGCGGAGCCGTCGAGTTCGAGGGCCTGCAGTCGGTCTCCCTCAGCCTGAGCGGCGCCCAGTACCCGTCCGCCCAGGGGCCGGCGCCGCTGACGGTGACGGCTCAAGCGACGGTGAGGAACTCCTGGAAGACGACCCTGACCTACACCTACGACTTCGGTGACGGGACTGCGCCGGTCGTCACCACGCAGGCGCAGTTCAGCCACACGTACCTGACGACGGGCCAGTACACCGCTTCGGTCACGGTCACGGACGGCGTCGGCGGAACCCTGACCGCCGTCGCCCCGACCCCGGCGGTGGCGACCGTCCTTGCCCCGCTCGCCCCGGTCCTGACGGTGACGCCGGCGAGCCAGTTGCTGACCTACTCGTTCGCCGCCACGGTCCCCGCCAGCACCTGGCAGGTGACCGGCTACACGCTGGACTTCGGTGACGGCACCACCGTCTCCACTGCCTCCACCACCCACACGTACCAGACGCCGGGGACGTACACGGCCACGCTGACGGTCACGGACGAGGCGGGGCGCTCGCAGAGTGTCCAGCAGGTGGTGCAGGCCGCCGCGCAGCCCGGCGGTTTCGTCGCCCTGACCCCGAGCCGGCTGGTGGACACCCGCCAGTCCTTCAGCAGCCACCCCGGCCCGGTGGGGCCCGGCGGGTCGATCGTGATCGACCCCCCGGTGCCCGTCGGCGCCACGGCGGTGGTGCTCAACGTCACCGCGACGGATGCGACGGCCGACACCCACGTCGACGTCTCGCCGGCGCTGGGGTCGGGGACGTCGTCGCTGAACCTGGGTGCGGGCGCGACGGTGGCCAACCTCGTGACCGTGCCGCTCAGTTCCAACGGCTACGTCTACGCTCGCAACAACGCGGGCTCGGTGGATCTGGTGGTCGATCTGTTCGGCTACTACGCGCCCGGTGCGGCGGACAAGTTCACCTCCACCACGCCGGCCCGGCTGTTGGACACCCGGTCGGGTGCCCCGCTGGCGTCGGGGGCCACCACTGCCGTGCAGGTGGCGGGGGTCGACGGTGTGCCGTCCGATGCGACGGCGGCCGTGTTGAACGTGACGGCGATCGACCCGGACGCGGACGGCTACGTGTCGGCGTTCGCCGACGGTACGGCGAACCCGTGGACCAGCAACCTGAACTTCACCCGGGGGCAGACGGTGCCGAACCAGGTGATCGTGCCGCTGGGCGCGGACGGCAAGGTCGAGGTGTTCAGCCACGGCGCCGACACCCAGATCGCGGTGGACCTGTTCGGCTACTACAGCCCCGAGGGGACGGGCCTGTTCACGCCGGTCACCCCTTCCCGGCTGGTCGACACCCGTGAGGGCGCCGGCACCCCGCTCGGCGCGAACAGCTGGCTGCCGGTCGGCGCCCGTGGGGTCGGCGCCGCGCCGGCGAACGCGACGTCCGCCGTGGTCAACGTGACGGCGATCGAGCCGGACTCGTCGAGCTACCTGGCAGTCCGCGCGGACGGCACGGGCGTGCCCGGCACCAGCAACCTCAACCTGACGCCGGGTGTGACGGTGGCCAACCACGTCATCACCGGGCTGGACGCCAACGGGAACTTCGCGGTCTTCAACCACGCGGGCAACACCCACGTGGCGGTCGACCTGTTCGGCTACTTCAGCGCCGGCTGAGCCCACCGCGCCACCCGTCCAAGGGCCCTGCCAGGTCCTGCACCACTTCGGTGGTGAGCGGCTCACGGAGTCCCGCCCAGAGCAACTCCGGGCGGGACTCCGTGTTCTGCGGGTGCGTCGAACCTGACGAGGCGTCTGCCGGGCGGCCCCGGTGGGCGGGCGGCCCACCGGGGGTCGGGTCTCAGGCCGTCGGGGCGTCGCGCAGGTGGCGCATCAGGAGCTGCAGGGCGCTCCAGGCGCCGGCCGTGGTCCCGTCGCCGAGGGGGTACAGCAGGCCGGGGCGGCCGGTGGGGCCGAGCGGGAGCGGGGCGCCGGGGATGGGTGGGCGGCGGGCGTACTCGAGGCCGGTGCGGTGGACGGCGTCGGGACCGATGGCGAAGCCGACCGGGATCGGTACGGCCTCGAAGTGGGCCGGCACGGTGAGGTCACGGCGGGCCGCGCGGCGCTGGACCAGCAGGGACTGCACGTCGTGCCGGCAGACCAGTTCGGTGGCCAGCGCCGGGATGCCCTCCAGCGGCGGCTGCTCGCCGGCCGGGTAGCCGAGGACCAGGGTGACGTCCTCCTCCACGCCGTCCACCGTCCGGGCGACCCGCACGGTGGCGACGGCGGGCTGCTCCGGGGTGCCGACGACGACCGCCCAGGTGCCGGTGGGGGAGCGCCGGTGGGCCAGGTCGGTGAGCTCGCGACGGGACCAGGGGAGGCTGACCGGCTCGGCGGTCCCCCAGCCGACCGGCGGCTGCCCGGTGAGGGTGCGCCAGACCGTCTCCAGGGCGCCGCCCAGGACGAGTTCGTTGTCGGCCGGCCGCAGCGTGCGCAGCGAGAGGATCAGCTGTGTCTCGCCGTGGTCGGGCAGGTCGACGAAGGCGCGGGCGACAGGCGTCTCGCCGGGCGGGGCGTCCACCGGCTGGAAGGCGCCGTCCTGCCAGCGCAGCACCGCGCCGGACAGGCCGTCGTAGTAGCCCTGGGCCTCGTCACGGACCACCCAGCGGGTGTCGGTGCCGCTGAGCAGCGTCCGGGTCGCCAGGGTGAGCCGGCAGTGCGCGGGGGTGACGATCTGCAGGCCGCGCCCGGAGCCCAGGCAGGTGCGCAGCGCGTCGGAGAGCCAGGAGGTCATCGCGACCACCGGCCGGTCCTGCATCACCACGGCGACCCGGTCGGTCAGCACGTCCACCGCGGGATGGCCGGGGGCGGCGGCCGGCCCCGGGGTGAGCGCGGTGTCGCCGGCGGCGTCCGTGGCGGGGGCCGGCACCGCGACGGCGGCCTCCGGCGGCCAGACCAGGCCCCCCAGCCCGGCGGTCAGCCGGCTGGCGAAGGCGCCGGCCAGCCGCTCGGCGTGCGGCGCGGCGGTGGTGGCCCGTGCCTCCACCCACCAGGCCGGGGTGCCCACGGCGGCGGCCTGGTCGCCGAGCAGCCGGGCGGCCTCGCCCGGCACCTGGAGCAGGATCGGGGTCTCGATCGAGACCAGCGGTCGGCCCTGCTCGTCGCAGAGCTGCAGCACCGCGCCGTCGGCGAGGGTCTGCAGCCGCAGCTCGGGGCCGGCGGCGAGCAGCCCGGCGAGCAGCGACTGCGGGTCGGGCATGCGCTCGGTGAGCGCGATCACGTCCTTGGTCACGAGGAGTCCTGGGGGGCGAGGGCAGCCTGCGCGGCGGAGCCGGCCTGCTGGTCGGGTGCGGTCCTGGGGGCGAGCGCGGTCTGGATCAGGCGGTTGGGCTCGCCGCGCCGGACCAGGTGGCCGCGGCCAGCCGGCTGCGCCGAGGCGTACAGGCCCGGGAAGAGTTCGCCCTCCGAGCGGTCGCCGGTCATCAGCAGCCCGGAGGTCCCGCTCTCCCGCAGGGTGAGCAGGAACGGGTCGTACATCGCCCGGGAGGCGCCGGCCACCCGCCGGGTGACCACGATGTGCAGGCCGATGTCGGGCGCCGAGGAGAGGAACGGCAGGAACGGCGCGAGCGGCTGCTGGCCGGCCGTGGTCAGCACGTCGTAGTCGTCGATCAGGATCACGATCCGCGGCCCGCTGAACCAGGTGCCCTCGGCCAGCGCCCGCGGATCGGTGTGCTCGTCCGGGATCCGCTTCTCGAGCTCGGTGGCGATCCCGGCGGCCAGTCCGCCGGAGATCTTGGCGTTGTACGCGTAGCCGCCCTGGTAGGGCTCCGGAACGAGGTCGCGCAGGCCGCGCCGCGGGTCCATCACGGCGAAGACCAGCTGCTCGGGCGTGTAGCGGTCGATCAGGCCGCGGGCCACCAGGCGCAGCAGGTTGGTCTTGCCGCACTCGTTGTCGCCGAGCACCAGCAGGTGCTGGTCCCGTCCGAACAGGTCGAGCGTCACCGGCGCCAGCGCGCTCTGGTCCAGGCCGATCGGCACCCGGTGGGGCTCGGTGGCCGGCGAGGGCAGCGTGGCGGCGGGCAGCCTGGGCGGCAGTACCCGGACCTGCTGGGCACTCTCACCGGTCCAGGCGGAGCGGACGGCCAGGACGGCCTGTTCGAGGGCCGGACCGAGGTCGCCGCCGGTCGCCATCGAGTCGATCCGGGGCAGCGCCACCTGGGCGTTCAGCCGCCCGTCGGTCAGCGCCCGGCCGGGGCGGCCGGGGGCGATGGCAGCGGCCAGCTGGCGGTCGATGCTGCTGTCGCCGGGGTCGTTGAGCCGCAGCTCGATCCGGGTGCCGAAGGTGGCCTGGGTGGCGATCCGCACGTCGTTCCAGCGCAGCATCGCGCCCACCACGTGGATGCCGTAGCCGCCGCCGCGCTGCAGCAGGTCCAGGACGTGGTCGTCGATCTCCTCGAAGTCGTCGCGCAGTGCCCCGAAGCCGTCGATCACCAGCACGATGTCCGTCGAGCCCAGCTCGGGCAGCTGCCCGGCGGCGCGCACCGCACGCAGCCGTTCCACCGAGTCGATGCCGTGCTCCCGGAAGGCCGCCTCGCGGCGCGCGAGCATGCCGTGCACCTCCTCGATGGTGCGCCGGACCCGCTCGCGGTCGGCCCGGCCGGCGATCCCGCCGACGTGCGGCAGCCCGGCCAGGGCCTGCAGTCCGCCGCCGACCAGGTCCAGGCCGTAGATGCCGACCTCGGCCGGGGTGTGGGTCATCGCCAGCGACAGCGCCAGCGAGCGCAGCAGGGTGGTCTTGCCGGCCTGCGGCCCGCCGATCACCGCCGCGTGCCCACCGGCCACGGTGAGGTCGAGGTACCAGCGGCCCTGCCACTGCCGGGCCGGGTCGTCCAGCAGGCCCAGCGGCACCCGCAGCGGGCCCGCCGTGCCGGCCAGCTGCATGCCGCGGTGGGACACCTGGACCGGACCGGCCGCCGTGTCCAGGGTGAGCGCGGCGGGCAGCGGCGGCAGCCAGATCTGCTGCACCGGCTGGGCCGCGACCCGCAGTTGGTCCACCATCAGGCCGAGCACGGTCGGTCCCAGCGCGCGCCGGGGCGTGGTCGGCTCGCTGTCGTCGGTGCCCGGCTCCGCCTGGGAGAGGGTGTTGAACGACGGGAACGGCAGCACGGTCGGGCCGCCCTGCTCGTCCTGCGGCTGCGCCGGGCCGCTGTAGGAGCCGGAGACGAAACCGGCCTTGAACCGCTCGTAGGCGCTGGTGTCGACCTTGAGGTAGCCGAAGCCGGGCAGCGGCGGCAGGTGGAAGGCGTCGGGGGTCTCCAGCACCGTGCGGCTCTCCTCGGGGGAGAAGGTGCGCAGGCCCAACCGGTAGGAGAGATAGGTGTCCAGGCCCTTGAGCCGGCCGCCCTCGATCCGCTGGCTGGAGAGCAGCAGGTGCACCCCGATGCTGCGCCCGATCCGGCCGATGGACAGGAACAGGTCGATGAAGTCCGGCTTGGCGGTGAGCAGTTCGCCGAACTCGTCGATCACCACGAACAGGTGCGGCAGCGGCGGCAGGTCGGGCCTGGTCTCCCGCAGGGCGCGGTAGTGCGAGATGTCGGCGATGTTGCCCGCGTTCTTCAGCACCTGCTGGCGGCGCTGGACCTCGCCGGCCAGGCTGGCGTGCACCCGCTCGACCAGGCCGGCGTCGTTCTCCAGGTTGGTGATCACCCCGGCGACGTGCGGCACCCGCTCGAACGGCGCGAAGGTCGCACCGCCCTTGTAGTCGACCAGGACCATCGACAGGTCCTCGGGCGGGTGGGTGGCGAGCAGCGCCAGCACCAGGGTGCGCAGCAACTCGCTCTTGCCGGAACCGGTGGCGCCGACGCAGAGCCCGTGCGGGCCCATGCCCAGCTCGGCGGACTCCTTGAGGTCGAGCAGCACCGGCTGCCCGGCGTCGTTGACGCCGATCGGCACCCGCAGGAAGGAGCGTTCGCCGCGCGGCGCCCACAGCCGGGCGAGGTCGAGCGCGGCGGGATCCGCGATCCCGAGCAGGCCGGCGTAGTCCACCGAACCGCCGGTGCCGCCCTCGGCGGCGGAGTCCGCGGACAGCCGCAGCGGCGCGAGCATCCGGGCCAGTCCCTCGGCGCCGGCGGCCGAGAAGTCGTCGACCGTCCCGTGGACGGTGACCGGCTCGGCGCCGCGCAGGTCCTCCACGCTGATCCGGTCACCCTCGACGGTGATCCGCACCGACACCTGGCTCGGCTCGGCGACCCGCTCGGCGACCAGGTGCAGCACCGTGACGCCCATCTCGGCCAGCGCCACCGCCTCGTCCGGGCGCAGGAGTTCGCCGGCGATCTGGCCGTGGCCGTCGCTGACCACGAGCAGTCGCCCGGTCAGCCCGAGCGCGTCGCCGCCCGCCAGGCCGCGCCGCACCTCGGCCGCGTACGAGGCGCGGCGGCGCAGCTCGTCGCCGAGCAGTTGGGCCAGCTGGGCCAGGTCGGGCGCGATCCGGCGGGCGTGGATCGGGCCGTCCCACTGCTCGGGGTCCAGCACGTGCGGCAGCCACTTCGCCCAGGCCCAGTCGGCCAGCCGGTTGCCCGGCACCGCCAGCGCGAGCCGGACGTCGTCCGGCGCGTGCGAGACGGCGGCGTGCAGCAGCAGCGTGTGGACGACCCTGAGCACGGCCGAGCGCTCGCCGACCACGCTGACGTTGCCGGCCCGGTCCAGCGGGACCGGCAGCGGCAGGTCGCCGGTGGTCCGGAAGCGGTGCAGCAGCGCGCGGGCCTCGTTGAGCATGAACTGGTCGGGCGGGGTCAGCGCGCTGGAGCCCTGCGCGGCCAGTGTGAGCGGCCGCAGCTGCAACTCGCCGGTGCCCGCCCGTACGTGCAGGAAGTCCGGGTCGGTGCGCCGCCGCTCCCAGAGCCTGGCCGGGTCCTGCACCAGGTCGTACAGCGCCTGCGGCGGCGGTGCCAGCAACCGCGCCTGGGAGCGCAACTCGCGCTCCTCGACGGCCAGTTCCTCGCGCTGGCGCTCCAGGTACTCCAGGTACCGCTCGCGCTGCGAACGCCGGGTGCGCTGGGCCTTGCCGCGCTGCGAGAAGAGCATGCCGATCGTGCCGCAGACCGTGACGATCAGGGTGACCGCGCCGATCGCCGCGTACTGGCCGCTGCGCAGCACCGCCATCATGACGACCGAGCTCATCACGCCCATGATCGGCAGCATCGCCTGGGCCAGGCCGCCGGCCTTGCCCTCGGGCAGGTTGGGCGGCGCCTCGACGGTGCGCGGCGCGGTGTCCGCCAGCGGGCGCGTGGTACGGGCGGGACGGTGGACCAGCCGAGTGGTCATCTGTTCCACCTCACTGATAGGAACGGGCAATGAGTGATCGAGCGGACATCGCATCCGACGTCCGGGCGCTGATCGCGGACCTGCTGCCGGTGCTGGTGCCGCACGCGATGCTGGACGCCGACACCGGACGCCTGGTGCTGCCGGTCGGTGCCGCGCACGCGGACATCCCGGTGGAGCCGGTCATCGAGCGCTGCGCGCCGCTGCCCTCGCACGCCTGGCCGAGCCAGGTGGAGGCGTGGCTGGCCGAGAAGGTGGCGCAGGTGACCGCCGCGCTGGCCGAGCGCCGCGAGTTCGGGCAGGTCGAGCAACTGCTGCGGGTCCAGGTGGTGCCGCGGCTGCCCGAGCCCGAGCGGGGCCGGTTGATGTGCACGCCGTACGGGGACCTGCTGGACGTGGTGGTGGTGCTCGACCACGAGAACGGTGGCCGGCTGACCCGGGAACGGGCCGATCGGCTGGTGCTGACCGACCCGGGCGGCAACGCGCTGGCCAACACCTTCGGCCTTGAGCTGCCCCGCTTCGCGGTGACCGAACGGCCGTTGGGCGAGGGCGGCACCGTGCGGGTGGTCGGCCGGCCGGGCAGCGTGCTGGCCACCAGCGTGCTGCTCGGGCTGGACCGCTTCGTCCCGGAGCCGACTCCGCACGGGGTGCTGGTCGGGCTGCCGCGGTACAGCGAGGTGCTGCTCTACCCGGTCCGGGCGGGCGGTCCGGCCGGCGCGGCCCGGGCGATGGCCGACCTGGTGGCCGCCGGTTACGACCAGGCCGCGGACCGCTGCGACCGGCGGCTGTTCTGGTACTCCGAGGAGCAGTTGGGCGTGGTCGAGTTCGGCCGCCTGACCGGCCGGCCGAAGCTGCCCAGGCCGGTGCGCAGGCTGCTGCGCTAGCGCTGGCGGCAGCCTGCGCACCGGCCTGGGCAGGGCCGGAGGCTTCGGGGCGGCGGGCAGTGGACGCATCGCTACCCGCGGACGGCCCGGTCGAGCAGCCCGGCCGCGAGCCGCGTCACCTGGTCCCGGGTGCTGCGCGCGAGCCGACCGGTGTCGATCCGGCCGCCGGCCGCCAGGTGCCGGTCGTAGGGCAGGCTCAGCACCTCGACGCCGTCCACCGCCAGGTGGGCACGGGCCTTGCCGAGGTCGATCTCCGGACGCGGTGACGTCTCGGTCAGGACGACCACGGTGGACGGCAGCATCGGGCGCGGCAGGCCGCTCATCCAGCTCAGCACGGTGTGCGTGCTGGTCACCCCCTCGACGGTGGCCGGCGCCACCAGCACCCGCGACTGCGCGGCGGACAGCGCACTGCGGGCCAGCTCGCCCGGCAGCGACTCGCAGTCGACCACGGTGATCGCGAAGTACCGGCGCAGCGCCACCGCCACCGACTGGTAGGCCGCCAGCTCCAGCCGCGCGCCGATCTGCCCGCGGCTGCCGGGCAGCAGCCAGCCGCCCTCGGGCAGCGCCACCAGGTAGCCGAGGATCTGGTCGAACGGCATGGACGGGTTCACCAGTTGGGCGATCTCGTCGAAGGCCCAGCGCAGTTCGCGGGCGCCGGTGCGGATCGGCAGCGTGCCCAGGGCCGGCTCGGCCTCCAGCAGCAGCACCGGGTCGCGGCGGTAGTGCGTGAAGGTCGCGCCCAGCAGGGCGGCCACCGTGGTCTTGCCGGCGCCGCCGCGGATGCTGGTGACCGCGATCTGCCGGCCGGTGGTGATCGGCTGCTGGATCGCCTTGGCGGTCGCGGTCGCCAGCTCGACCTCGCGGGCCGCCGAGGACCCGAGGACGCGGCGCAGCGCGCGGCCGGCCCGGACGGCCGCCGGGTCGCCGTTGCGGGGCTTGGCCGGGGAGAGCGACAGGGCGGGGTCGATGGCCGGCACGGGGGCGGGCGGCTCCAGCGGGAGCTGACGGGGCCGGGGCGGGCGCTGCCGCCGCGGGGCGGCGGGTTGCGCGGGCGCGGCGGCGGGTGCGGTCACCGCTGCGGGGGCCGCCTGGTACTGCTGCGCCTGGTACTGCTGCTGCGGGTGGTGCTGTTGCTGGTGCGGCGTTTGCTGGTACGGCGGTTGCTGGTATGGCTGTTGCGGCTGCGCGTCCTGGGGGAGCTGACCCGCGAGCGGCATGTTGCCGCCGCCCAGGTCCCCGTACAGCGAGTGCTGCCAGTCATCGTTGGACATTTCTCATCCCCCGTCTCAGAACGTGCCGAGGAGCCGCGCGTACACGCCGAACACCCCGACCGCGAGTGGGATCAGCGCGACCACGCCGACCGCCTCGACCGCGTCCATGGCCCGCCGCAGCCGGACCCGCACGTGATCCGGCGGCTGGACGGCGAGGACGGCCAGTGGCAGCAGCGCCAGGACGGCGAGCACCAGCAGGCGGGTGTGCCCGCCCCCGCCGCCGTGGCCGTGCGCGGGGTCGGGCCAGACCGTCATCAGCCGCAGCACCAGGGCCACGGACCCGGCGAGCAGCGCGACCACCTCGGCGGTCAGCGGGTACGCCCGGGCCCTGGCCAGCAGCACGACGGTGACCAGGACGGTGAGCAGCACCGTCCACGGGTTGCGCACCGAGACAGCCAGCCAGGCACCGGCGGTCGCCGACACGGCGGTCGCCACGGTGGCCATCGCCAGGCCGCGGTGTGCGGCGGCCAGCGCGCCGGCCACCTCGAGACGGCTCACGGACGCGCCGCCCGAGCGCCGGTCGTCCAGCCCGGTCAGGCCGGCCGCGACCAGCGCGAGCCGGGGGAGCACCCCGAGCGCGATCACCGAGACCACCGCGAGCACCGCACCCAACTGCGCCTGACCGCCCGGGTGGTGCGCGCCGGACAGCAGACCCGCCACCGCTTCCCAGAGCGTGCCGAGCCCGAACACGGCCCCGGCGCCGATCAGTCCGCCGCGCCCGATCGGCGAGAAGAGACCGAGCAGCAGCAGCGTCAGCACCACCGTGCCGCCGAGCAGCGCCCAACGGGTGGCCGGCGGCCAGCCGTGCGCGTCTGCCAGCGTCCAGGCGCCGAGCGCGCCGAGCACCCCGCAGCCGAGGACCAGCGTCGTGCCCAGGCCGCGGTTGCCCAGCCGGGTCGCGACGACCCCGGTCAGGCCGAGCACCGCGCCCACCGCGGCCAGCCAGCCACCGGCCGTTGCCGCCCCGAGGTCGCCGACCGCGAGGAACCCGGCGGCCAGCGCGAGCACCAGGGTCGCGAGGCCCGCGGTCTGCCGGCGGCCGGCCGGCTTCCAGCGCCCGTCCCGCAGGTCCAGGTCGTCGGCCACCTCGTCGGTGACGTCGTGCACCACCGGGGCCGACGGGGTGTCCTGGGCGCGAACCAGCCGCAGCACGGCGCCGTCCGAGATGCCCGCGTCGGACAGCGTGCCGTCCTGCGGGAGGATGGTGCCGTCGGTCAGCACCAGGTGACGCAGCATCGGCCGGGCGGCGGCCTTGTCGTCCAGCATGACCAGTACGTCGGGCAGCAGACGCCCGATCGGCTCGTCCGAGGGGAGGACCAGGTCGACCCGTCGCCTGTCACCCACCAACGTCACCCTGCTCAGCCCAGCTGAGCGGCCCCCGCCTGCCTTCACCATTTCGCAGAACCTATCATCGCGACGGAGTCGTCCGGCCGGCCGGGGACGGCACCGAACGCGTGGTTGACGGCGCCACCGAGGGCTTCTCGGAAGGCGCTTGGGAGAGCTTCGCGGCGGGCGCGTTCGACGGTGTGTCGGACGCTCCGTCGGACGGCGCGGTCGACGATGCCGGAGCGCTCGCCGGTGCGGCCGGATGCATCAGCTTGTGGCTGACGAACGACCACCCGACGCACCCCGCACAGAGCACCGCCGCCAGCGCGATGCCACCGAACACCTTGCCCAACTGCTCGTCGGTGGAACGCTGCGAGCGCATCGAACCGTGCAGCAGCGCATCCCGCATCCGCCGGCGCCGAACCGACACCGACTCGAGCAGCTGACTGTCGAAGTCACGCGCCGACATCAGTGGTTGTCCACCTTGTCTCTCCTGTCCCCGTTGGCACCGTGGTCGTCGTCAGGCTCGCTGTTCATGGGTGGCGAGCGGTGGGAACGGGTACGGCGCACCGTGAGCATACTGGGCGACAACTTCCGCGAATGGCGCGGGTGCAGGTGGTTGTCGAATTCCACGGTTGATCATTTTTTGTGGGAGCGGTATCGACATGTGGAGGAGCGTGGGTCTTTTGGCACACTCCTCCGGCAATTGGCGATGGTCAGCCCTGCGCGGCAATTGCCTTGAGCGCGTCCAGGGTGGGGGCATTCGCCTCGGAGCCGGGGATCACCCAGCCGTAGTTGGCGTGGCCGACGCCGTCGGAGAGTTCGGCGAGGGCCTGGGCGGGCGTCAGGTCGCGCTGCTTGCGCTCGCGGAGCTCGGTCTTCCAGGCGCCCTTGGCCTGCCGTCCGGGGATGCCGGCAGCCACGGCCGGGAGGAAGTTGGCCGCATCGTCGTGCTCGGCCGCCCAGAGGTAGCCGAGCACGACGCCGTCCGCGTTCGCCACGGAGGCGTAGCGGACGGGACCGTCCGTGGTCCGGTCGTAGTCGCTGGGGCCGCCGGGCAGCGGGCGCGCCTCAAGGTCCTGGGAGAGCCTGGGGCTGCTCCAACTGCCCGGTTCGTCGGCGTTCAGCTCTGGCCGGCGATCTGGTTGAGCGCGTCCAGGCTCGGGGCGGTGGCCTCGGAACCGGCGACGACCCAGCCGTAGTTGGCGTGACCGACGCCGTCGGAGAGTTCGGCGAGGGCCTGGACGGGCGTCAGGTCGCGCTGCTTGCGCTCGCGGAGCTCGCCGATCCAGCTGACCCAGGCGTTGTCGGCGAAGTCGCCGGCCTCCTCCCGGGGGAGGAAGCCAGCGGCGTCGTCGTGCTCGGCTGCCCAGAGGTAGCCGAGCACGACGCCGTCCGCGTTCGCCACGGTGGCGTAGCGGACGGGACCGTCCGTGGTCCGGTCGTAGTCGCTGGGGCCGCCGGGCAGCGGGCGCGCCTCAAGGTCCTGGGAGAGCCTGGGGCTGCTCCAGCTGCCCGGTTCGTCGGCGTTCAGCTCTGGCCGGCGATCTGGTTGAGTGCGTCCAGGCTCGGGGCGGTGGCCTCGGAACCGGGAACCACGCGACCGGAGTTGATGTTCCCGGCAAACCCGGCCAGCTCGGCGAGGGCCTGCACGGGCGTCAGGTCGCGCTGCTTCCCATGCCGCAGCTGCGTGACCCAGGTGCCCGCCGCCTGCCTTGCCGGAATACCGGCGGCCGGGCGCGGAAGGAAGTCGGCGGCGTCGTCCTGCTCGGCTGCCCAGAGGTAGCCGAGCACGACGCCGTCCGCGTTCGCCACGAGGGCGTAGCGGACGGGACCGTCCGTGGCGTCGGCGTAGTCGCGGGGACCGCCGGGCGAGAGCTTCATCTGCAGATCGTCGTAGAGACCCGGACTGCTCTTGCGATCGCCAGTCATGGTTTCGACCTCTTTCATCGCTTCGGCAGAATCTCGCCGTAGATCTGGTACTGGCCCTTGTCATCCAAGATTACGTGGTCCACGTGGTACTGCAGGCCGCGCCCGAGCAGGAGTTCGCGCTCACCGGCTCCGTAGTGGCCGACCTTCTCGACCCACATGGCCGGAGTCCCCGCCGGTACCCGCCAGTGGAAGACAGCCTGCTTGCCCCCGAAGGCCGAGGCGGGGTTGTGGCCGAGCGAGGTCGAGACGTACGAGTCCTCGTCGAAGGTGTGGCCGACCATATTTTCCGGATTCATCGGAATGTGGGACAGGTCGGTGCCGCGTACGACGCAGATGTCCTCGGTGACCGGGCTGCTCGCCATCGCCTTGTCGATCTCGGCGATGTCGTGTCGCACGGCGGGGGTGTCGAACGCCGAGTCGCCGCGGAGGTATCCGTTGATCTCCACATAGCTCGGGTGACTGCCCCGCGGGGTGACGTCCGTGGGGGAGCAGGTGTAGTCGTAGAGGGCTTTCTGCTCCTCCTTCGGCAGGTTCTCGGCGAGGTGGTTCCAGTGGTCGGCGCCGTACTGGAAAGCGTGGCCGTCTAGGTAGAACTGCTTGGCGCCGTGGGAGATCTCCGCCTCGGCGACGGAGACCTGCTGGTCCTTGGGCAGGCTGTCGAACTTGTCGTTCGGCATCGGGTTGTTGCTGCCGTGCGGGTGGCCGGCCCCGTTCGGGTGGGCCGCGCTAGGGCCGCCGGGGTGCGCCGCCCCCGGGTCGCCGGTGTGCACCGGCGTCGGCGGGTGCGCCGCTCCCGGGTCGCCGGCGTGTCCGGTGGCGGGGCCGCCCGAGTGCGCGCCGGGGTCGCCGGTGTGCACCGGGCCGGGGTCGCCTGTGTGGACCGGCGTCGGCGGGTGCTGGTCAAGGCCGGGCGGGTGCACCGTGGCCGACGGGTGCGGCGCGGTGCCGACCGGGTGCACGTCGGAACCGGGGTGCACCCCGAGTCCGCTGCCCGGGTGGACGCCGGGGACCTCGGTCTTGGGCAGCGTCCAGCCCGGCGGCAGCGGTGCGCCGCCGCCCGGGTGGACGCCGACCGGGTTCTCGGGGACCTTCAGCTCGGGCTGCGTGATGCCCGGGTGGGCGCCCGCGAGGTCGTCCAGGCTCTTGACGCCGTCGCCCTTGAGGTTGCCCAGCGCGGTCGCCAGGTCGGAGACCGACGGGAGCTTGCTGAGTACCGGGGCAAGTGCCTTGCTCACGTAGGTCATCGGGTCGATGACCTCGCCGACCTTGGCCAAGGCGCTGAGCGCCTTGGCGCCGGTGCCGGCCTCGCCTGCCTCGCCGAGGGCGCCCAGCTTGCCGATCTTCAGCGGGGCGATGACGCAGGTCAGGATGTTGAAGGAGACCGAGCCGGCGGCCGTGGCGGGGTTCTTCTTCCACTCGTCCCAGGCGACCATGCTCTTGGCGAAGGCGATCGGGGCGTTCTTGGCGCCCTTCAGCCAGCCGGGCAGCATCGAGTCGGGGGTGGCGAGGAAGGCCGGGTCGAACTGCGTGATGGTCAGGCCCAGGGCGAGCTCGCCGATGCCCTTCCAGGCCTGTTCGAAGTTCTTCAGGCCGCCGAAGCCGACCAGCGTGCCCAGGCCCTTGATGGTGCCCCAGATCCCGTCGACGATCAGGCCGTCCCAGACGAAGCTCTTCGTCCAGTAGCCGACGTCGTACCAGTGGTGGGACTGCTGCTCGGTGCTGCCCCACGGCACCTGCGCGCCGTCCAGCTGGTCACCGGTGTAGCCGTACATGTCGGCCTTGTTGCTGCCGTCGTTGCCGACGTACTGGGTGCCGCCGAAGACCGAGTCGATCTTGTTCGCCGCGGTCCGCTCGGCGGCCCAGAACGCGGCCACCGCCGTGTCGACCTGGTGCAGCAGGTCGTTGTTGTGGTCGACCTTGTTCTTGTCGTACTTCCAGTCGTCGTCACCCTTGACGCTGGCCACGAAGGTGGCCGCCTGCGTCTGCAGGTCCTTCAGCTTCGCCGCGATCGGCCGCACCTCGGAGGCGTACGAGCTCAGCGCGGACGCCACCTTCTCCACGTCCGAGGCGAACGAGTCCGCCTGCGTGGAGACCGGCTTGGTGGTCGCGAACAACTGGTCCGCGTCCGGCGAGTGGTAGTACGCCGACAGCCCCTGGAAGGTGCTGTGGATGTTCGAACCGTCGGTGCGGATGTTCCCGGCGTCCGTGGTCAGCGACTTGGCGTCCGCCTCCAGCTGGTCCAGGTTCCCGGCGAACTGCGGGATGTCCTCCGGCTTGATCACTTGCCGGCCTTCTTTCCGCTGGCCGGGGTGTCGCCGCCGCCGGGCGGGGGCACGGTCGGGTCGGTCAGCGCCGCCTTCTGGGTGTCGGCCGCCATCTGGTCGTCGCCCGCCAGGTACGCCTTGGTCGCGTCCACCGCGCCCTGCATCGACTTGCCGGCCCGTGCGGCGATGAACGACAGCTCGCCGTCCTTGGCCTGCGCGAACTGCGCCAGTGCCAGTGCCACCAGGCCGGACGGCTGCTTCGAGGCGTCCCCGGAGCTGTTGCCGCTGCCACCGCTCTGGCCGGGCTGGGTCAGCCCGCCGGCCGAGGTCGCGGCACTCTCCAGATGACCGCCGTACGATTTCGCGTCCGCCGCCAGGCTGTCGAACGACTGACTGGTCTTCACCAGGACGGTACGCACGCCGTCCGGGTCGATGTCCCACTTCGCCACAGAAACTCCCCCGTACTGAACCGCTCTTGCCACCGGCCGGTCGGACCGGCCACCACCTGGGACCGCCCGACCGGACCGCACGATCCGGTCAACCGACCGGATCGGGTCGACCGGACAGTGCCGGTCGACCCGATCCGATCAGACGGTCGCGACCGACCTGTGTCCGGTCAACCGATGCCGTCCACCGCTGACTTCGCCCGCGACAGCGTCTGCTGGGCGGTGCCGTCGTTCTTCTCCAGCGTCCCCTTGACCAGGTTGATGATCCCGCGGACCTCGGTGGCAGCGCGGTTCCAGCGCTGCTCCTTCTCGTGGTACTGGTCCGAGACGCCGTCGGCGGTGAAGTCCGCCATCGCCGCCTTGACCGCCTGGTCACGCGAGTTGATCAGGGTCTCGAGCCGCGCGATGGTGCCCTGCAGGTTGCCCTGCACCTCGCCGGAGGCGCCGGTGTCGTAGCTGCGCCGATCGGAGTTCGCCATGATGAAATCCCCCGTCCTAGCGCCCGGAGAACCGGGCGGCATCGAAGTTCGCCGCACCCATGGTGGAGCGCGCGGTGTCGGACATCTCGGTGTCACCGGTCGAGAACGACTGGTTCATCCCGGACTGGCCGCCCAGGATCCCGCTCAGCGCACTGTTCAGATCATTGGTGATCTGGTCCGCCTGGCCCTTGAAGGAGTCGAACGCGATCCGGCCGGCACCGTTGAATTTGCCCTCGAGCGGCTGGACCGCGGCGATCAACTGCTTGATCAGGGTGCCCAGGTCATCGCTCGAACCCTGTGTCTGCTTCAGCAGCGTCGACAGCGTCTGGCTTCCCATGTCGAACTTCACAAACTCATCCCCCGTCGAACTCAGTGCTTTCACGCATTGTCAGTTCCGCGCACATCGCCGACGAATCGACCAAATGCGCTGCGATTGCCATCAGAAGGGATATCAGGCCTGCCTGTGAGGCTGCAAGCCGTAGTCCGTTTCGGGCAACCGTGCTGAGGGTCGGTCAGAGCCGCAGTCGCGCCGCCCGCAGCGCGGCCTGCTCCAGCAGCCGATGGACGTCCGCGCGGCGGGTGTCCGGGTGGTCGTTGTACTCGTCGGGCGAGCCGACCGGTCGCCCGGTCGCGTGCAGCACTTCCATCACCTGCGCCCGGGCGGTGCGCACGGTGTCGGCGGTGCCGTAGCCGTGGCCCAGTACGGCGGCCTGCGCGCCGAGCAGGCAGACCCGCCCCGCCGGATCCCACATCGCGCCCTGCAGCCAGCCGTACTGGGTCAGGTAGCGCGAGGTGAGCCGCAGGTGCTCGGCGGCGCTGACCGGGACGGGGCGGGCCGGACGCCGGACCAGCCGGTCGCGCAGGGTGCGGCGGGGGAGTGGGTGCTCGGCGTTCCAGGGACGGAGCACCTGGCCGTACGGGCAGACGTACGGGGCGGGTGTCCGGGCCGGGCCGGGCAGCGAGGCCAGGTAGGCCTCGATCTCGGCGACCAGGCCGGAGGCGTCCGGGAGGATGACCAGTGGCCGGGGCGGCAGGGTCAGGCGCACGGTGGGCTCCCTCTGTCCTTGTTATCCGGATTATCCGGTTTCGTGCTCCTTTCCATGGATAGCCGGAGCGGGGGCGCCCGGCGTGGACCGGCACTTCGAGGGGCGTGGCGTGTCGCGGGCCCCGCCGGATGGCCGGTGGCGGGGGTGCGCGGGTCAGCCTGAAGGTGGAGGGCATGAGCCCCGGGGTGGAGGGGCGCCTTCCGCCCCGGGAGCGACGCGAGCCGCCGGTCCGCTCCGGAGGATTGGAAGTACCAACCCGTCGCCAGAAGGACCGCCCATGTCGCCCAGGCCCGCCACCGTCGCCGCCGTCACCGTGACCGTCCTCGGCCTCGGCGTGCTGGGCGTCGCCATGGCGCCGGTGGCCGGTGACCTGCTGGCGAGCCGGCACATCGAGGAGTCCAACTACACCTCCGGCGCCCAGGCGAAGACGGCTCGGGCCTCGGTGCCGCGCTGGCTGCCGGACAACGCGACGGCCGTCCGGTACAAGATGTCGACCACCGGCGGCGACCGCCTGCTGCGCGCGCACCTGCCGGCCGGGGTGCTGCCGACCGGGTGCTCCACCGGCGCGCCGGGAGCCGGTGCCACCGCCGCCAAGCTGCACGCCACCTGGTTCCCGGCCGGCCGGGCGACGGCCGAGCCCGTCGCGCAGTGCGGGAGTTACCGGGTCGAGCTGGAGGGCGAGCAGCTCTACGCCTGGCAGGACAACGCCGACCAGCTCGCCGCCAAGTAGCAGCCAAGTAGCAGCAGAGCAGCCGCCGGGCAGCCGCGTCACCGCTACGCCGAGCGCTCGAAGGCCGCCAGTGCCGCGCGCAGCTCGGCGGCCGGATCGCCGGCGTGGTAGCGCTCCTCGCTGGGCTCGATCCGGTCGAGGAACTCCTGGTAGCGCACCGCGTAGCCGAGGTGGACGAGCGGCTCGGCCAGGCGCAGCGCGGTGGCCGGATCGCAGCCGGGAGCCAGCGCCCGCCAGGCCGCGCTCCAGGCCTCGGCCGCCTGGCTCCAGCGCTCGGCGGAGGTGAAGTCCTTGGGCCGCAGCCCGTCGACGGCCGGGTGGCCGTAGCAGCTGTCGGCGAAGTCCACCAGCACCACCGCGTCCGGCTCGGCCGAGCGCCAGTTGCCCGGGTGGAAGTCGCCGTGCAGCACCGTCTCCGGCAGTCCGCAGGCCGCCAGCCGCTCGATCAGCTCCGGTAGCCGGTCGACCAGTTCGGCCGCGCGGGTCCGCTCCTGTGGCGTCAGCTCGGCCCCCGCCGGGCCGTCCAGCAGGGCCCGGGCAACCGCCGGCAGCAGGCGCGGCGAGCGGTTCGGCAGCCCGGCCGGCGGCCGGTCGGGAAAGCGCGCGGCCAGCGCCGCCTGGACCCGGGCCAGCCGCGGTACGGCGGCCTCGACCAGCTCCGCCGACGGGCCCCAGCAGTCCGCGCCGGGGACGTGGTCGAGCAGCAGCAGCCGCCGCGCCGGGTCGGCGGCCAGCACCACCGGCACGAAGTGCGGGTCCACCGAGGCGTAGTGCCCGATCACCTCGGCCTCGTCGACCGCGAAGTCGCGCCCGGTCTTCAGCCAGACCGGCCCGGCGGCGGTGGGCAGCCGGAACAGCCCGGCCAGGTTCCAGGTCTTCACCTGCTCCACCGGCCCGAGCACGGGCCGGTGGAGCACGGCCAGCGCCTGCTCGGCCCAGGTCAGCGCCGCCAGCACCCCGGCGGCGGTCGCGTAGCCGGCGCGCCGCGGGTGCGGCGCGAGCAGCGCCGACTCCTCAGCCGTGCTGGGGCGGGTCACCGGGTCCGACGCCGGCTCGCGCAGCGCCAGCGCGTGGTAGCGCACCCGCCCGCCCCGACCGTCGGCGCCGCCTTCGACGTCCAGCAGCCGCAGCACCACGGTCGGCACCCCCAGCACCGCCGCCAGCCGCGCGGCCACCGGCTGCACGTCGTGCCAGCGCGGCCGGCCCGCCACGGTGAACGGGCTCACCACCCCCAACTCCCGTTCACCGCATGACACCAGGACGCTGACCGTACGATCGGAAGCACTGTTCACCGGGGCAGTCTGGGGTCCGCCGCGATCGGGCGCGACCGAATTTTCGGGGAGGCCGGATGGAGTCGCTGCGGCTGGCGGGGGTCGGCAAGCGGTACGGGCGCTCGGGCCCGTGGGTGCTGGGTGAGGTGGACCTGGTGCTGGCGCCCGGGGCGCTGGTGCGGATCGAGGGCGCGAACGGCAGCGGCAAGTCGACGCTGCTCAAGCTGGTCGCCGGGATCGAGCCGCCGAGCCGGGGCCGGGTGCGGGTCGTCGGGCGCCGGGCCTACGTCCCCGAGCGCTTCCCGCCGGCGCTGCCGTTCGACCCGGCCGGCTATCTGCGCCACCTCGGCCGGATCCACGGGCTGAGCACGGCGGTGGCCGCCGAGCGCGCGGAGTTCTGGCTGGACCGCCTCGGCATCGCCGACCGGGCCGGCACCCCGCTCGCCCGGCTCTCCAAGGGCACCTGCCAGAAGGTCGCGGTGGCCCAGGCGCTGCTCGCCGAGGCCGAGGTGCTGCTGCTGGACGAGGCCTGGACCGGGCTCGACCAGGCCGCCCGGACCACCCTGGACGAGGCGGCGGCCGAGCGGGCCGCGGCGGGCGGCGCCGTCCTGTTCGTGGACCACGACCCGAACCGGCTGGCCGGGCTGACCAGCCGGGCCTTTCTGGTCCGGCGGGGCGCGGTGACGGAGGTCCAGCCGCCGGGCGCCGAGCCACCGCGCGAGCTGATGCGCATCCTGGTCGCCGCGAGCCAACTGCCCGAGCGGCTGCCCGGCGCACCCGTGCGGGAGGACCGGCCGGACGGCACGGTGCTGCTGCGGGTGGCCGCCGGGCAGTCGGACGCGCTGCTGCGCCGCCTGCTCACGGCCTCGGCCGAGGTGCGGATCCTGGAGGTGGGCAGGCTCGGCGACGGGTCCGGCAGCGAGCCCGACGACGCCTTGGAGGAGGCCCGGTGACCGCGCTGATCCGCTACCAGGTCGAGCTGCTGCTGCGCTCCCAGCGCTGGCTGCCGCCGTTCCTCGGCTATCTGCTGGTGCTGGGGGTGGGCGTGGGGGGCGACCAGCCGTTGCTGGACAGCCTGGCCTACGCCGCCGCCCTGCTGGTCCCGATCACCGCCTGGTACGTGCGCTGCGCGCTCACCGCCGACCCGCCGCCCGCGCGGGCCTGCCTGGTGGCGGCGGCCGGCCCGGCCCGGGTTCAACTGGCTTCGCTGGCCGCCGCGCTGGCCGCCGGGCTGCTGCTGGCGGTACTGGAGGTGGCGACGCTCTGGCTGGTCTGCGGGCGCACCACGATCGTCCCGGGGTTCGAGGTGTCGTGGCCGCGGGCCGCGCTGGCCGGGCTGCTGGCGGCCGTCTGCTGCGTGCTGACCGGGCTGGTGGCCGGGGCGCTGAGCCACCGCCCGGTGCTGCTGCGCGGCTCGTACGGGATCCTGGCCGCGCTGGGGCTCTCGGTGCTGCTGCTGGTCGTCCCGTTCTCGCCGGCCAACCTGGCGGTGCGGGCGCTGGTGACCGGCTCGCTGCGGGTCAAGGTGTACTACCCGCTGGTCGCGCCGGCCCTGGCCGCGTTGCTGGCCCTGCTGGCGGCGGCGGGCACGGCGGCGCTGGCCGGGCGCCGCACCGAGTAGCCCCGGCCCCCGCCGGCTCCCGGCCGCGCAGGGCCTGACGAAGGGCCGCCGATCACCGATCGGCGGCCCTTCGCCGTGTCCGGTGCCGCCATCCCCCGCTGTCACATCGTCGGCCATGGAGATCATAGGACTATTGACACTCGATATCCGGATCACTAGCTTCATTAATCATCGAGATTTCGATGATCTAAGGATCGACTGCTGGGGGTTCCGATGTCCATCGCACCGACCGTCATCGAGGCGGGCGCCACCGCGCCGGCCGCCAGGTCCGCCGGGCGGTGGTGGACGCTGGGCATCGTCTCGATCGCGACCTTCATGCTGATGCTCGACCTGACCGTGGTGAACGTCGCGCTGCCGGACCTGCGCACCGCGCTGCACGCCGGCTTCGCCGACCTGCAGTGGGTGCTCGACGCCTACGCGCTGACGCTGGCCGCCTTCCTGCTCACCGGCGGCTCGCTGGCCGACCGGCTGGGCCGCAAGCGGATCTACTCGATCGGCTTCGTGGTCTTCACCGCCGCCTCGCTGGCCTGCGGCGCGGCGCCGGACATCCTGTCGCTCAACCTGGCCCGCGGACTCCAGGGGGTCGGCGCCGCGGTGCTCTTCGCGGTGGGTCCCGCGCTGATCGGACAGGAGTTCCGGGGCAAGGACCGGGCGCTCGCCTTCGGCGTCTTCGGCGGGGTCTCCGGGCTGGCGATCGCCTTCGGGCCGCTGATCGGCGGCGCGCTCACCGACGGCCTCGGCTGGCGCTGGATCTTCCTGGTGAACGTCCCGATCGGGCTGGTCGCGATGGTGCTCGGCACGCTGCGGATCGGCGAGTCGCGCGACCCGGCCGCGCACCGGGTGGACTGGGCCGGCCTGGTGACCTTCTCCGCCGCGCTCGGGCTGCTGGTGCTGGGCTTCCTGCGCGGTGAGGCGCAGGGCTGGACCAGTGCGCCGATCCTCGGCATGTTCGGTGGGGCCGTGCTGCTGCTGGTCCTGTTCACCGTGATCGAGCGCCGGCTGGGCGTGGCGGCGATGCTCGACCTCGGGCTGTTCCGCAACCGCACCTTCAACGGGATCTCGGTGGCCACCCTGCTCGGCAACGCGGCGGGCATGTCGGCGATCTTCCTGGAGGTCTCCTACATGCAGAACGTGCTGGGCTACTCGCCGCTCGCCACCGGCCTGCGCTTCCTGCCGCTGACCCTGATGCTCTTCGCCGCCGCGGCCGTCACCGGCAGCCTGACCGCCTCGGTGTCGCCGCGGCTGCTGGTCGGCACCGCGATCACCCTGATGTCCGCCGGCCTCTTCCTGGTCGCCCTGGTGAAGCCGGGCAGCGACTGGACCGCGCTGCTGCCGGCCATGCTGCTGACCGGGCTCGGGATGGGGATGTTCAACCCGCCCAGGTCCGCGCTGGCGATCGGGGTGGCCGAGCCGGCCAAGGCGGGGATGGCGGCCGGGATCGGCGAGACCTTCCAGCAGGTCGGCATCGCGATCGGGATCGCCGGCTTCGGAGCGCTCTTCCAGCACCGGGTGACCGACGCCTTCGCGCACTCCGCCGCCGGGGCCGCGCTCGGCCCGCAGGCCCAGGCCGCCGGGCAGGCGGTGGCGGCCGGGGCCGGCCGGGAGCTGGCCGCCGGCGTGCCGAGCCCGCTGCACGCCGCGGTCCAGGCGGCCGCGCGGGCGGCCTTCGTGCACGGGCTGACCGAGGTGCTGGTCGGCTGCGGGGCGGTGGCGGCGGCCGGCGCGCTGGCCGCGTTCCTCTTCATCCGCACCCGGGACCTGCACGAGAGCGCGCTGGCCGGCGCCGAACTGGGCCACTGAATCCGGCTCCACCGCGTGAGGTGAGCGTGCGGCCGGGGGACCGACCCGGCCGCACGCTCGCGGGCCGCCGCTGCGGCGCTGGACGGCGGCCGCCTGACCGGCAGCCGCTCGACTCATTGGTGCCGAAAGAGGCCGATGGTAGATTCGTGAAAAGTTGAAGAGTCCAAAGACTCCCGATGGATTGGGAGATCCTCGATGGCCCGCACCGTTCCCGCGAGCAGCCCCGAAGCGACCGCCGGCACCCCGCGCCGCGACTTCCCGCTCGCCGATCACACCGGTGTGCTGCTGCACAAGGCCGGGCTGCTGATCTCCGAGGAGGTCGACCGGGAGCTGCAGGCGGCCGGCTTCAAGCTCCGCGACTTCCTGGTGCTGGCCGCGCTGGCCGGCGGGGCCGAACTCTCCCAGCAGGACCTCAGCCAGGTGATCAACCTCGACCCGACCACCGTGGTCTCGCTGATCGACGAGCTGGAGCGGGCCGGCTCGGTCGAGCGCCGAC
The DNA here is from genome assembly GCF_036242395.1 of Kitasatospora sp. NBC_01266. Classification (NCBI taxonomy): domain Bacteria; kingdom Bacillati; phylum Actinomycetota; class Actinomycetes; order Kitasatosporales; family Streptomycetaceae; genus Kitasatospora; species Kitasatospora sp. NBC_01266. The sequence goes on from NZ_CP108458.1 coordinate 4,976,630, forward strand.
GCAACCCGGCCGACCGGCGCCGCTACATCCTGGGCCTCACCCCGGTGGGCCGGCAGACCCTGGTCGAGGCCCAGGCCGTGGCGGAACGGGCCGAGCGGGCCTTCTTCGCCCACCTCTCGCAGGGCAACCGCGAGTTGCTGCACGAGATGCTCTCCGGGCTGCTCGTGCACCGCTGGCCGGACGCCGTCTGCAGCTGACCGCCGGGCGCCGTCTGCAGTTGCCGCGCCGCAGTCGCGCCGCCGAGGCAAAACGGGACACACCGTCGCAGAAGCTCGATAAATATGGCTAATCGTCCTACCGTGGCGGCAGCATGCCGCCGAATCGGCGCGCCCCGGCCCGTACGCGGCCGGGGCGTCTGACGGATCGGCGCCGAATTCGGTCTGTCCCGGCCCGTCGCGGCCGTGCGAGCCTGAGGAGCAGCGTCCGGTGATAGCCCCGAGCACCAGACAGGAGCCGCGGTCCGCCCATGGCCACACCCGCCGCAGTCGCCGTCCGCGGTGAGCCCGCCGGGCCCCGGCCCAGGTCCGGCCGCAATGTCGAACTCGCCCTGGTGCTCTGCGCGGTGGCGATCGCGGTGTTCGGCTACATCGAGGTCGGCGTCAACATCGACGACAAGGTCCCGCCGGACGCGGCCGAGTACGGCGCGGCGCTCGGCGGCCTGGCGCTGATCGCGCACGGGGTGATCCGCTGGCGGGCGCGGTACGCCGACCCGCTGCTGCTGCCGATCGCGGTGCTGCTCAACGGCATCGGGCTGGTCGTCATCTACCGACTGGACCGGGCCACCCCGAGCAGCCATGCGGCGCCGACCCAACTGCTCTGGTCGACCCTCGGGGTGGCGCTCTGCGTGGCCGTGATCGTGCTGCTGCGCGACCACCGGGTGCTTCAGCGCTACGCCTACAGCGCGGCGTTCGCGGCGCTGGTGCTGCTGGTGGTGCCGATCTTCTTCCCGGCGGTGTACGGCTCGCGGATCTGGATCACCATCGGGCCGTTCTCCATCCAGCCGGGCGAGTTCGCCAAGATCCTGCTGGTGATCTTCTTCGCCGCCTACCTCTCCGCGCACCGGGACGCGCTGGCGCTGACGGGGCGTCGGATCTGGCGCTTCACCCTGCCGCCCGGCCGGGTGCTGGGGCCGGTGCTGCTGGTCTGGGCGGCGTTCATCGGGGTGCTGGTGCTGGAGACCGACCTCGGCATGTCGCTGCTCTACTTCGGCATCTTCGTGGTGATGCTCTACGTGGCCACCGCCAAGTCCAGTTGGATCGCGATCGGCCTGCTGCTGGCCGCCGCCGGGGTGGTGGTGGTCGGCTGGCTGTCGCCGCACGTGCACGCCCGGGTCGACCAGTGGCTGCACCCGCTCGCCTCGGTCGCCGCCGGGCAGGGCGCCAACCAGATCGCCCAGTCGCTCTTCGCCTTCGCCGCGGGCGGGGTGCTCGGCACCGGCCTCGGGCTCGGCCACTCGATCCTGATCGGCTTCGCGGCCAAGTCCGACTTCATCCTCGCCACCATCGGCGAGGAGCTCGGCCTGGTCGGCATGGTGGCACTCTTCCTGCTCTACCTGCTGCTGGTCTCGCGCGGCTACCGGGCCGGCATCGCGCTGCGCGACCCGTTCGGGCGGCTGCTGGCGATCGGCCTGGCCACCGTCATCGGCCTGCAGGTCTTCGTGGTCGCCGGCGGCGTGCTCGACCTGATCCCGCTGACCGGGGCGACGCTGCCGTTCATCGCGCAGGGCGGATCCTCCGTGGTGACCAACTGGATCATCGTGGCGCTGCTGGTGCGACTGAGCGACCTGGCCCGCAGGCCCGTACCGGAGGGGGAACACCCATGACCCGCAAGTCCAGGGGAGGCGGCCCGCAGGGGCGGCCCGGGATGTCCACCACCGGGCGCCGGGCCGGACTGTTCTGCCTGGTCCTGATCCTGCTGCTGGCCGCCCAGGCCACCCGGATCCAGGTCTTCCAGGCCAAGGGCTACGACAACAACCCGGCCAACCAGCGCAAGGCGATCCAGCGTTACTCCCAGCCGCGCGGCAACATCCTGGTCGGCGGCAACCCGGTCACCGGTTCTGCGGCCACCGGCGGCCGGTTCGACTACAAGCGCACCTACACCGACGGCCCGGACTACGCGGCCGTCACCGGCTTCTCCTCGCAGATCTACGGCAACACCCAGTTGGAGGGCATCGAGGACGGCCTGCTGTCCGGCACCGACAACCGGCTCTCCAGCTGGGCGGTCTGGAACGAGATCACCCGCAAGCAGAACCCGGGCGGCGACGTCTACACCACCATCAACCCGGCCGCCCAGCAGGCCGCGATGCGGGGACTGGGCAGCCAGAAGGGCGCGGTGGCGGCGATCGAGCCGAGCACCGGGCGGATCCTGGCGCTGGCCAGCACCCCGTCCTACGACCCGGGCAGCTTCGCCGGCTCCTCGACGGCCGACCAGAACGCCTGGACCAAACTGCAGGCCGACACCGACCAGCCGATGCTCAACCGGGCGCTGCGCCAGACCTATCCGCCCGGCTCCACCTTCAAGGTGGTCACCGCCGCGGCGGCACTGGCGAACGGGGTGGTCACCGACATCAACGCGCCCACCAGCACGCCCTACCCGTACGTGCTGCCGGGCACCACCACCACGCTGGTCAACGACTCCAGCGCGTGCAACCAGCCGAACATCGACCTGGACACCGCGATGACGCTCTCCTGCAACACCGTCATGGGCAACCTGGGCGTGCAGACCGGCCTGGACAAGATGGTGGCGATGGCGCAGAACTTCGGCTTCAACGACCCCAAGCTGGACATCCCGGTGCGCGCGGCGCGCAGCAACTTCGACACCACGATGGATCAGGCGCAGGTCGCGCTCTCCTCGATCGGCCAGTTCGACACCGCAGCCACCCCGCTGGTGATGGCGATGGTCGCGGCGGGCGTGGCCGACAACGGCACGGTGATGTATCCCCAGCTTGTGGACAAGCTGACGAAGTCCGACGGCAGCACGGTCCAGCTGATGAAGCCGCAGGTCTACAAGCAGGCGATGAGCCCCTCGGTGGCGGGCCAGGTGCAGCAGCTGATGACCGACGTGGTGCAGAACGGCACCGGGACCAACGCCCGGATCCCCGGTGCGGTGGTCGGCGGCAAGACCGGCACCGCCCAGCACGGGGTGGACAACAGCGGCACGCCGTACGCCTGGTTCATCTCCTGGGCCAAGCCGACCGGCTCCTCGGGCGTGCCGCCGGTGGCCGTCGCCGTGGTGATCGCGGACAGCAACGCGACCGACGTGACGGGCGGCACGCTGGCCGCGCCGATCGCCAAGTCGGTCATGCAGGCGGTGCTGGGCGGGCAGAGCTGACTCGGAGGGCCCGGTCCGGCTGAGCCGGATCGGGCCATTTTGTCCGATGTTATTCCGCATGGGTATGCTGCATATTTATTACGTATGCAGATCCTCGGAAGTGAGCCCCACCGTGCCCAGCACCACCCCGTTCGGCCGGCGCCTGCTGCGGCGCAAGCCGGTCGAGACCCTGATCGCCGAGAGCGCCGAGAGCGGCGGCACGGGCCGACTGCGCCGCTCGATCGGCCTCTGGCAGCTCTCCGCGATCGGCATCGGAGCCACCGTCGGCACCGGCATCTTCTTCGTGCTCTCCTCGGCGGTCCCCGAGGCCGGGCCCGCCGTGGTGCTCTCCTTCCTGCTGGCCGCCGTCACCGCCGGACTGACCGCGCTCTGCTACGCCGAACTGGCCTCGGCGATCCCGGTCTCCGGCTCCTCCTACAGCTACGCCTACGCGACCCTGGGCGAGGCCACCGCCTTCGGGGTCGGGGTCTGCCTGCTGCTGGAGTACGGGGTCTCGGCCTCGGCGATCGCGGTCAGCTGGGGGCAGTACCTGAACAAGTTCCTCGAGCTGGCCTGCGGCTTCACCATCCCCGCCTGGCTTGCCCAACCACCGGGCGACGGAGGCTACTTCAACCTGCCCGCGGTGCTGCTGGTGGCGCTGGTCTGCCTGCTGCTGGTGCGCGGGGTCAGCGAGAGCGCCAAGGTGAACGCGACCATGGTGGCGATCAAGATCGCGGTCCTGCTGCTCTTCGTCGCCGTCGGCCTGACCGGCTACCACTCGGGCAACCTGCGCGACTTCATGCCGCTGGGCTGGTCCGGGGTCGGTACCGCGGCCTCCGGGATCTTCTTCTCGTTCATCGGCCTGGACGCCGTCTCCACGGCCGGCGAGGAGGTCCGCGACCCGCGTCGCACGCTGCCGCGGGCGATCATCATCTCGCTGGTCGTGGTCACCCTGCTCTACGTCCTGGTGGCGGTCGCCGCGATCGGTGCCCAGCCCTGGCAGCGCTTCGACGGCCAGGAGGCCGGGCTGGCGCAGATCCTCCAGGACATCACCGGGCAGACCTGGCCGGCCCTGCTCTTCGCGCTCGGCGCGATCGTCTCGATCTTCAGCGTCACCCTGGTGGTGATCTACGGTCAGACCCGGATCCTCTACTCGATGGGACGCGACGGGATGCTGCCCGCCCGCTTCGCCGAGGTCTCCCCGCGCACCGGGACACCGGTCTGGAACACCGTGGTGGTCGGCATCGCGGTCGCCGTGCTGGCCGCCTTCGTGCCGCTGGACATCCTCACCGATCTGACCTCGCTGGGCACGCTGGTCGCCTTCACGGTCGTCTCGGTGGGCGTCATGGTGCTGCGCCGGCGCAGTCCCGGGCTGCGGCGCGGCTTCAAGGTCCCCGGATACCCCGTCACCCCGGTGCTCAGCGTGGCCTGCTGCCTCTACCTGGTCCGCGGGCTGCAGCCGCTGACGTTCGTTTTCTTCGGCGTCGCACTGCTGCTCGCGGCGGCCTGCTACCTCGGGTACGGCATCCGGCACTCCCGACTGGAGTACACCGCCCCCACCCCTGTGCCGACCCGGACAACTCAGGCCTGACGCCCTAACCGATTGATCGCGTTCTGGCTAGCCCCTGCAGTCTGACGACACGGGCGGCACCACCGAAATACCCTTCCCCCATGGTGACCACCCGCTCGTCCGGTGCCTCGCGCAGCCGTGGCCGGTTCGGTGTTCGGCGCGGCGGGCCGGCGCACGACAGCCGGCCCGTGGGGCATCCCGGCGGTCCGCAGGGCGGCGGTCGGGCCCGACCCGAGCCCGCCCTCGTGGCACCCGCCGGCGGGCCGTCCGGCGCGCAGCCGCTGCCCGGACTGCCCCGGCAGCGCCCCGACGATCCGCCCGCCTCGGCCGGGCGCGGTCAGCGGTTGGCCGCGCTGGCGATGCGGCTGGGCGAGCGGCGCAGTGTTCACCTGCTCGGCTGCCTGATCGCGGCCGGCTGGGCCGGTGCCTTCCCGCTCGTCTCCGACCTGGGCAACCAGCGGCTCTGGGGCGAGGTCGCGGCCCCGGCCTACCTGCTGGCCGGGCTGGCGGTGGTCACCCTGCCGCGCCGCTACGCGGGCCGGGTCGCCGCCGCCGTGGCGCTGCTCGGCGCGGTGCTGCTGCCGCTCGGCATGCTGGCCGCCGCCGGCCAGCACCAGTCCGAGGTGATGGTGGTCGAACGCTCCGCCCGGCTGCTGCTGCACACCGGCACCCCGTACCTGCCGCATCCGGTGAAGGTCACCGACTTCAACCCCTACCTGCCGGCCATGGCGCTGTTCGGGCTGCCGCGCGCGGTGCTCGGCTCGGGCAACGAGTTCACCCGGGTGCTCGGCGATGCCCGGATCTGGTTCGCGCTCAGCTTCCTGAGCTGCCTGACCATCAGCTGGCGGCTGCTGCGCCCCAGCCGCCGGCACTCGGCGCTGCTGCCGCTCGGGGTGCTCACCGGCTCGCCGCTGATCGCGCTGATGCTGGCCGTCGGCGGGGTGGACCTGCCGCTGATCGGCGTCTGCTGCCTGGCGATGGCGCTGGCCGCCCGCGGCCGGACGATCGGCGCCGGACTGGTGCTCGCGCTGGCCTGCACTCTCAAGTGGACCGCCTGGCCGGCGCTGCCGGTGGCCGCCCTGCTGCTCTGGCGGCTGTACGGGCGACGCCCGGCCGCCCGCGCCGCGCTGACCGCCCTGCTGGCCGGGGCCGCGGTGATCCTGCCGTTCGCGCTGCGGCGGCCGCAGGACTTCCTGGACCAGGTGATCCGCTTCCCGCTCGGCCTGACCTCGGTGCGCACCCCGGCCGGCAGCCCGCTGCCCGGCAAGGTGCTGGCCGACCTCGGTCCGGTGGGGCACACCGTCTCGATCGTGCTGATGGTGCTGGGCGGCCTCGCGGTGGCCGGGTGGCTGCTGCTGCGCCCGCCGGCCTCGGCGGTGGCCGCCGCCGACCTGCTGGCCGCCGGGCTCACGGTGGCCTTTATGCTGGCGCCCGCCGGGCGGTTCGGCTATCTGGCGCTGCCCGCCGTACTGGCCATCTGGCCGCGGCTGGCCGCCCGCTCCTGGACCGGGCGGCCTGCATACAGCGCCCGTACCGTGGAGAGCGACAGCGTCGCGGCTCTCCGGTAGCCGGGCGCTGACGATCGGTGAGGGCGGGTCGAGCCGCCCGGGACAGAGGTCAGGAGGCATCCGGATGGCCGAGCAGCAGGCAGTTGAGGACCCGTCGGGCAGCGGGCGGTCAGGGACCGGCCGACGGCGGTTCCTCGGCCTGGCGGGCGCGGCGGCGGCCGGGGTGGGGTTGACCGCCTGCGGCACGAGCAGCGCGTCCAGCGCCCGGCAGGCCCCGCTGGCGGGCGCCTCGGGCGGCTCCTCGATAGGCCCCGCGGCTGCCGCCCTGCAGCAGGAGAACGACAAGCCGGGCAACCCCGACTGGAAGATCGGCAACGCGGGCCCGGACCGGGCGATCGAGGGCTGGGCCGACCGGACCAGCGTGCTGCCCGGCGAGAGCTTCGGCCTGCACGTCTCCACCACCGCGCCCGGCTTCAAGGTCTCGGCCTACCGGATGGGCTGGTACGGCGGCGCCCGGGGCCGCCTGGTCTGGCAGTCCGACCAGCTGCCGGGGAGCAAGCAGTCGGCCGCCGCGCTCGACCCGCACACCCGGATGATCAGCACCGACTGGTCGAAGAGCACCACCGTGGACACCACCGGTTGGCCGGAGGGCAGCTACCTGCTGCGGCTGGACGCGGCGAACGGCGCCGGGCAGCGGTACGTGCCGGTCACCGTCCGCTCGGCGAGCACCGCCGGGAAGCTGGTCGTGGTGAACGCGACCGCCACCTGGCAGGCCTACAACACCTGGGGCGACTACAACCTCTACAACGGCCAGAACGGTGCCTACGCGACCCGCTCGCTGGTGGTCTCCTTCGACCGTCCGTACCACGAGTACGACGGCGCCGGGCTCTTCATGGTCTACGAGACGCCGCTGATCGCGCTGGCCGAGAAGCTCGGGCTGCCGCTGGCGTACGTCACCAGCACCGATGTGGCCGGGCAGCCCGACCTGCTCAAGGGCGCGCTCGCGGTGCTCTCGCTGGGGCACGACGAGTACTGGTCGCCCGAGCAGCGCGCCAACGTGGTGGCGGCCCGGGACGCCGGGACCAACCTGGCCGTCCTGGGCGCCAACTGCTGCTTCCGCCGGGTGCGCTACGAGCCCTCGCCGACCGGCGCCGACCGCCAGGTGGTCTGCTACAAGGACTCCTACAAGCAGGACCCCGGCTTCCAGCAGACCGGGCTGCCGACCAACGACTACCGGGTGGCCCCGCACGCCGACCCGGAGAGCTCGATGCTCGGGGTGATCTACGACGGCTACCCGGTGGACGAGCCCTACGTGGTGGGCAACCCCGGGCACTGGCTCTTCGCGGGCACCGGGGTGCAGCAGGGCGACAGCTTCCCGCACCTGGTGGGGGTGGAGTACGACCGGGTGAACACCGCCTTCGACAACACGCCCCGGCCGATCGAGATCCTGGCCCACTCGCCGGTGGTCTGCGCGGGGCGCAAGAGCTTCAGCGACACCGCCTTCTACACCGTGCCCAGCGGGGCCGGGGTGTTCGCCAGCGGCACCATGCGCTGGGTGGAGGCGCTGGACGCCAGCGGTGACGGCAGCTCAGGGGCGGACCACTCGATGGACGCCAAGGCGGGGGCGATGACCCAGAAGGTGACGGAGAACCTGCTGCGGGCCTTCGCCGCCGGCCCGGCCGGCAAGGCGCACCCGCCGCAGGACAACGTCGCGGCCGTGTACGGCCACTGAGCGAACGACAGCGGCCCCCGACCGGCAGTCGCCGGACGGGGGCCGCTCTGTCGCGGGACGGCTCAGCCGCCGTTGCCGACCTTGAGCACCTCGGCCACGGCGGGCACCGCGGCGGTGGCGCCGAAGCCGCCGTCGATCACCTCGGCGGAGACCGCCAGGTTGTCCCGGAAGCCGGTGAACCAGCTGTTGGTGGGGGCGTTGGGGTCGCTGGAGGTCTCGGCGGTGCCGGTCTTGCCGCCGATGGTGCCGCCAACGCCCTGCAGCGCGTTGTAGGCGGTGCCCTGCGGGTTGGTCAGCACGCTGTTCATCATCGAGCGCAGGTTGTTCAGGACGTCCGGCGACAGCTGCCGGGCGGCCGGGAGCTGCGGCAGGCCGGCCAGCAGGACCGGCTGCTTGAAGGTGCCGCTCTGCACGGTGGCCGCGACCGAGGCCATGGTCAGCGGGTTCATCAGGTCCTTGCCCTGGCCGAAGTACTCACCCGCCGTCTCGTCCTTGGTCTGGCCCGCGCCGGGGACCGAGCCGTCGAAGCTGGGGAAGCCGATCTTCCAGTTCAGCCCGATGCCGAAGACGTCCGCGGCCTGCTTGGCCAGCGAGCCGGACTGCAGGGTGGTCATGCTCTGCTCGATGAAGGCGGTGTTGCAGGAGACGGTGAAGTCCTGCATGAACGTGTTGCTGAGCTCGGCGTCCTTGAAGTCGTTGTGGTAGGTCGTGCCGGTGGAGTAGGTGGACGGGCAGGGCATGGTGCTGGTCGGGGTGATCCCGGCCTCCAGCAGCGCGCTGGCGGTGATCACCTTCATCGTCGAGCCGGGCGCGGTCCGGCCCTGGAGCGCCATGTTGAAGCCGGTCGCCGGGGAGTTGGCGACGGCCAGGATGTTGCCGGTGCTCGGCTCGATGGCGACCATCGCGGCGGGCTGCTTGACCTTGGCGTACTGCTCGTCGACCGCCTTCTGCGCGGCCGTCTCCAGGTTCGCGTCGATGGTCAGCTTGATCGGCTGGCCGGGCTTGGGGTCGGTGATGGTGAAGAGCGGCTCGGGCTTGCCCTGGCCGTTCGGGTCGACGATCGCCACGCCGGTGCCGGCCGAGGCCGGGTCCTGGGCGGGCGGGTTCTGCTCGAAGTTCGCCAGGATCTGGCTGAGCGAGGGGAAGTTCGCCAGCGACTGGCCGTTGCGGTCGGTGATCCGGGTCGGCGGGTTGTAGACCGGCTGGGTGACGATCTGCTCGCCGGGCCCGAGGTGCGGGTTGATCACGGTCGGCGCCCAGTGCACCGCGGCCGTGCCGTCGCTCATCGCCTCCATGCCCAGGTACCCGGTGTAGTCCCAGGTGTTGGTGGTGCCCGCGAACTCGACGTGGGACTTGAAGTTGAGCAGCACCTGGTTGGCCGAAGGGGCCGAGGCCGACGGCGAGGCGGACGCGCCGGCGCCCGCCGAGGCGGACGGCGACGGCGAGGCCTTCGCGGCACCGGAGGGCTGCGCGGTGGCCGAGGCGAAGGCGGCGGGGGTGGTCGGGACGCCCGGCGTCAGGGTGACCGCGCTCGGCTTCACCTGCTGGTTGAACGCGGTCAGCGCCGCCAGCGCGCTCTGCGGGTCGTCGGTCAGCTTGGCGGCACCCTGCAGGTCGCCGCTGGTCCAGGCGGCCAGGAAGTTCTTGGCACCGGCGGCGGCCAGATCGGCCGACGGCGGCGTGGCGAGCACGGTGCGGGGCTTGGGGGCGGCCGAGGCCTTGCCACTGCTCGAGCCGAGCAACGAGTACGCCCCGTAGCCGCCGGCCCCGAGCATGGCCGCGGCGACGACACTGACGATGGCGGTCTTCGCGCCCTGACGCATGGTGGTGCTCCCCCTGGAAGACGACGAGGACTGGGTGACCGGCGGAACCGGGCAGCCCAGCCTAAGCCGCCGCTCAGGGCACTCTCATCAAACCGGGCCCCTCGTGACAGAGCTGGTACACACCTCCCAGCCGGCACCAGGTGTATATCGGCGCCGGTCAGATCCAGCTGGTGAACCACATCCGGGCCCGCCAGTCGTCCATCGGGATCACCTGGCCGGTGTACAGCGGATAGAAGTACAGGAAGTTCCAGAGCACCCCGACCACCAGCAGTCCGGCGCCCAGAGCGCCCGCCACCCGGCGTTCGTAGGTCGCCGTGGCCGGTCCGATCATCGCGCCGATCATCATGGTCACCGCCAGCACCAGGAACGGCACGAAGGCCACCGCGTAGAACAGGAAGATGGTCCGGTGCTGGTACTCGAACCAGGGCAGGTACCCAGCGCCCAGGCCGCAGAGCACCGCGCCGGCCCGCCAGTCGCGCCGCAGCGCCCACCGGTACAGGCAGTACACCAGCGCCACCACGCCCGCCCACCAGAGCAGCGGGGTGCCGATCGCCAGCACCTCGGAGGCGCACTGGGCGGCCTTGCAACCGCTCTGCCCCAGGTGCGGCGACTCGTAGTAGAAGGAGACCGGCCGCCCCAGCACCAGCCAGCTCCACGGGTTGGACTGGTACAGGTGCGGGGTGGAGAGGCTGATGTTGAACTGGTACATCTGCGCGTGGTAGTGCCACAGCGCCCGCAGGCTCCCCGGCACCCAGGTCATGTCCACCTGGAAGGGCATCCTGACCTTGCCGAGCAGCGGGATCGAGACGAACTCGGTGGAGAGCCCGTGCCGGCCCACCGCCCAGCCCCGGTCGTAGCCGCCCTTGCCCGGCACGGCGCTGCTGGCCAGCCAGCCGGACCAGGAGCTGACGTAGACGACCAGCGAGACCAGCACGATCGAGGCGAAGGCGGGCAGGCCGTCGCGGATCAGGGTGGACCAGTACGGGCGGCGGGCCCCGACGAGCTTGCGCGTGCCCACGTCCCAGAAGACGGTCAGCAGGCCGAAGAAGGCGGCCACGTACATCCCGCTCCACTTGGTGGAGCAGGCCAGGCCCACGCAGACGCCGGCAGCCAGCCGGTAGGGGCGCAGGCCCAGCCGCATCCGGTCGGCGAACGCGTGGGCGTCGGGCAGCTCCGCGAGCCGGCGGGCGATCCTGGCCCGGGTGTGGTCGCGGTCGAGCAGCAGGAACCCGAAGGCGGCCAGGATCCAGAACATCACGATCAGGTCGAGCAGCGAGGTGCGGCTCATCACGAAGTGCAGCCCGTCCACCGAGAGCAGCAGGCCGGCCACGCAGCCCAGCAGGGTGGAGCGGAAGAGCCGGCGGGCGATCCGGGCGATCATCAGGATCGAGAGGGTGCCGAGCACCGCGACCATGAACCGCCAGCCGAACGGATGCATGCCGAACAGCTGCTCGCCCATCCCGATGATCCACTTGCCGACCGGCGGGTGGACCACGAAGGCGGCGTCGGGCTGGTACGGGATCACCTGGTGCGGCTGGACGAGCTGGGTGTTCGCGCTGTCCGGCCAGGAGGTCTCGTAGCCGCCCTGCCAGAGCGCGTAGGCGTCCTTGGCGTAGTAGGTCTCGTCGAAGATGATCGCGCCCGGGCTGCCCAGGTTCCAGAACCGCAGCAGGCCGCCGAAGAGTGCCACCGCCAGCGGGCCGAGCCAGCCGGACCAGCGGCAGATCCAGCTCCACAGGCCGACGGGCAGTCGGATGCCGGCCCGCAGCAGCAGCGGCGAGGGCGCGACCACGGCCGGGGTCACCCCGGGGCCGTCCGGCATCGGCGGGACCAGCGCCTCGGCGAGGGTGGTCCGGTGCGGCGCCCGGTAGTCCTGCGCGGCCAGCCTGCGCAGCCAGCCGCCGCCCGCCGCGGCGGCCGCGCGGGGCGCCGGTATGCCCTCGGGGCCGACCCCGCCGGCCTCGCCGCCCGGGGCCGTGTCGCCCGGGGTGTCCGCGATGGTCTCGACCACCGTCGTCTCTGCCGCCGTCTCGCCGTTCACCCGGACATCGTAGGGGCGGGGCCCGGGGGCCGGACCGCTCCCTCGTAAGCTGCCCGGTTCGTCGCTTTTCTTCTCGGGCCCCGGCTCGCGGGCGGGCGGGGGCCCGGGCGGCGGGCGAACCGGGGCCTCGGCGCGGGGGCGGCCCGGGGCGTTTCTTGGGGGCAGCTCGCACTCCCTGACAGGATGTGGTCCGTGACAGGTGTACTCGTGCTGGCAGGGACCCCCATCGGCGACGTCGCGGACGCCCCGCCACGGCTGCTCACCGAGCTCGCCGCGGCGGACGTGATCGCGGCCGAGGACACCCGGCGGCTGCGTCGGCTCACCCAGGCGCTCGGCGTCACCCCGGCGGGGCGGGTGCTCTCCTACTTCGAGGGCAACGAGGTGGGCCGCACCCCCGAGCTGGTCGAGGCGCTCACCGGCGGTGCCCGGGTGCTGCTGGTGACCGACGCCGGGATGCCCTCGGTCTCCGACCCCGGCTACCGCCTGGTGGCCGCCGCCGTGGAGGCCGGCATCAAGGTCACCGCCGTGCCGGGCCCCTCCGCCGTGCTCACCGCGCTGGCGCTCTCCGCGCTGCCGGTGGACCGCTTCACCTTCGAGGGCTTCCTGCCGCGCAAGGCCGGCGACCGCTCCCGGGCGCTGGCCGAGATCGCCGCCGAGCCGCGCACCATGGTCTTCTTCGAGGCCCCGCACCGGATCGCCGAGACCCTGGCCGCGATGGCCGAGGCGTTCGGCGCCGAGCGGCCCGCCGCCGTCTGCCGTGAGCTGACCAAGACCTACGAGGAGGTCAAGCGCGGCCCGATCGGCGAGCTGGCCACCTGGGCCGCCGAGGGGGTGCGCGGCGAGATCACCGTGGTGGTGGCCGGCGCCCCGCCCGCCGCGCCCGCCCAGCTCACCCCGGCCGAGCTGGCCGAGCGGGTGGCCGCGCGCGAGGCGGCCGGCGAGCGCCGCAAGGAGGCGATCGCGGCGGTCGCGCTCGCTCTCGGGCTGCCCAAGCGCGAGGTGTTCGACGCGGTTGTGGCCGTTAAGCACGCTCCGTGATCATGCCTGGTCAGATCCGCTGAACTGTCCCTCGCCCAAGTGGCCGCAGGCGCGTACGGTGGAGTGATGGGCAGCACCGCGCACGCCGGTGCACGAGGTCCGCCACGGCGGTCCGATGCCGTTGGACGCACGCCCCGCGGCAGCCTGACAAGGTAAAGCGAAGTCCTGCTAAACCACCGCTGAGCTGCGGTTTCGTCGGCACTTCGTACAGGGATCCCCAACTCCGGGCCAAGTCTCGGCAAGCCGGGCATCGGGTTCGGGCGCTTGGGCATTCCATCGGATGGAAAGACCCGAACCGGACGAACGTCCGGCGGGCGCTGGGAGACCGCGATGAGCGACACAATCGGTAGCCCTGTGGGTGGCACTCCGCAGACCGGCCTGAAGCCGGGCCCGGACGCGTCCGAGCGGACCACCCGCCCCGGATCCGGCGGCATGGCCGCCGCACACATCGGCCGGCTGCAGCGAGGCGGCGAGACGGTCCGGGAGGCCTACTCCTTCGCCTGCCTGAACTGCGGCTACGGCTGGGAGCAGGAGTACGACATCCAGCACCACGAGGCGCAGGACGGGCACACCGTGGTCCAGTACTACGCCAACGGTGTGCGGGTGCCCTCCCCGCTGCTCCAGCCGACCTGCCCCGGCTGCGGCGGGCACACGGTGCGGATCATGCGCCCCGGGCAGATCCGCACGGCGGAGAGCCTGTGGCACCACTCGCCCGGCTTCGCCGCGCACGCCGAGCCCGCGGATCCGCCGACGCCGCGCGAGCTGCGGACCAGGGAGCACTGGTACCAGCTCTGGCTGCCCAAGCCGTAGCGCGCTGCCGACCCGCTGCCGACCTGCTGTCGCCCGGTTGCCGCCGCGCTGCCGCGCCGTTTTGAGCGCTCGGCGCGGGCCCGCCTCCCCGGACGGGCCCGCGCGGCGCGCCGCTAGGCTTCTGGACCATGGCTGCCAAGGACGACCGCTCCACCCCGCCCCCGCTGCCCGCGCCGCTCGCGGTGGCGGTGGCCGACTCGCACACCCACCTGGACATGCAGTCCGGCACACCGGCCGAGGGGCTCGCCAAGGCCGCCTCGGTGGGTGTCAGCACGGTGGTCCAGGTCGGCTGCGACCTGCCGGGTTCGCGCTGGGCCGCCGAACTGGCCGCCGAGTTCGAGCAGGTGCACGCGGCGGTCGCGCTGCACCCCAACGAGGCGCCCCGGCTGGTGCTGGGCGACCCGGACGGGTGGTCGGGGCAGCGCCGCACGCCGGGTGGTTCGGCCGCGCTGGACGAAGCCCTCGCCGAGATCGACCGGCTGGCCGGGCTGGCGCAGGTCAAGGCGGTCGGTGAGACCGGCCTCGACTACTTCCGGACCGGGCCCGAGGGCGTGGACATCCAGAAGGAGTCCTTCCGCCGCCACATCGAGATCGCCAAGCGGCACGACAAGGCACTGGTGATCCACGACCGGGACGCGCACCAGGACGTGATCGAGGTGCTGCTGGCCGAGGGCGCCCCCGAGCGGACCGTCTTCCACTGCTACTCGGGCGACGCGGAGATGGCCAAGGTCTGCGCCGAGCACGGCTGGTACCTCTCGTTCGCGGGCCCGGTCACCTTCAAGGCCAACCAGCCGCTGCGCGACGCGCTGGCCGTCACCCCGCTGGACCGGGTGCTGGTGGAGACCGACGCGCCGTTCCTCACCCCGCACCCCTACCGGGGGCGGCCGAACGCGCCGTACCTGATCCCGGTCACCGTGCGCTCGATGGCGCAGACCCTGGGCCTGGGCGAGGACGAGCTGGCGGGCGCGATCGCGGCGAACACCGCGCGGGCCTTCGGCTACTGAGGCCTGCTTGTAGCCTTACCCGGTGAGCACCGCCGACCCCACCCCTGACAGCAGCAACCTGCTGAGCGCCTCCGACATCCGGGAGCTGGCCGCCGCCCTCGGGGTCCGCCCGACCAAGCAGCGCGGCCAGAACTTCGTGATCGACGCCAACACGGTCCGCCGGATCGTCCGCGCCGCCGACGTGACGCCCGAGGACGCCGTGGTGGAGGTCGGCCCCGGGCTCGGCTCGCTCACCCTGGCGCTGCTGGAGGTGGCCGCGCACGTCACCGCCGTCGAGATCGACCCGCTGCTCGCCCAGCACCTGCCGGACACCGTCGCGGCCCGGATGCCGGCCAAGGCGGGCGCCTTCGACCTGGTGCTCAGCGACGCGATGGAGGTCACCGAACTGCCCGGCCCCGCGCCCACCGCGCTGGTGGCCAACCTGCCGTACAACGTCGCGGTCCCGGTGCTGCTGCACATGCTGGCCACCTTCCCCAGCATCGAGCGGACCCTGGTGATGGTGCAGTCCGAGGTCGCCGACCGGCTGGCCGCCAAGCCGGGCAACAAGGTCTACGGGGTGCCCTCGGTCAAGGCCAACTGGTACGCCGAGGTGAAGCGGGCCGGCGCGATCGGCCGCAACGTCTTCTGGCCGGCGCCCAACGTCGACTCGGGCCTGGTCTCGCTGGTCCGCCGTCAGCCGCCGGTCACCACCGCCACCCGGGTGGAGGTCTTCCAGGTGGTGGACGCCGCCTTCGCCCAGCGCCGCAAGACGCTGCGTGCCGCGCTGGCCGGCTGGGCCGGTTCGCCGGCCGCCGCCGAGCAGGCGATCGCCGCCGCCGGCATCGACCACACCCTGCGCGGCGAGATGCTGACGGTCGAGCAGTTCGCCGCCATCGCCGAGCACAAGCCGAAGGGTCCGGTCGGGTGAGTACTCCTGCTGAGGTGACCGTGCGGGTGCCCGCCAAGGTCAACGTCCAGCTGGGCGTCGGCGGCCTGCGCGGCGACGGCTTCCACGACCTGGCCAACGTCTTCTTCGCGGTCGCGCTCGGCGACCAGGTGACGGCCCGCCAGGGCGTCGGGGTCAGCCTGAGCTGCGAGGGGCCGGACGCCGACCAGGTCCCGCTGGACGACACCAACCTGGCCGCCCGCGCCGCCCGCCTGCTGGCCGCGCACCACGGGATCGAGCCGAACGTCGCGCTGCACATCGGCAAGGCCATCCCGGTGGCCGGCGGGATGGCCGGCGGCAGCGCCGACGGGGCCGCCGCGCTGGTCGCCTGCGACGCGCTCTGGGGCCTGGCCACCCCGCTGCCCGAGCTGCTGGCGCTCGCCGCCGAGCTGGGCTCCGACGTGCCGTTCGCGCTGCTCGGCGGTGTCGCGCTGGGGCGCGGCCGGGGTGAGCTGCTGGAGCCGCTGGAGGCCGGCGGCACCTTCCACTGGGTCTTCGCGGTGGCCGACGGCGGCCTGTCCACCCCCGCCGTCTTCCGCGAGTGCGACCGGCTGCGCGAGGCGGCCGGCACCGGATCGAGCGAGCAGGACGTCCCGACCCCGGACGCCGACCCGGCGCTGCTGGCCGCGCTGGCCGCCGGCGACCCGGTCGCGCTGGCCGCCGCGCTCACCAACGACCTGCAGGCCGCCGCCCTCTCGCTGCGCCCCGCGCTGGCCGACTGCCTGGCGGCGGGCCTGGCGGCCGGCGCGCTCGGCGCGCTGGTCTCCGGCTCGGGACCGACCTGCGCCTTCCTGGTCAAGGACGCCGTCGAGGCGCGCTCCGTCGCCGCGGCGCTGACCGCCTCCGGCAGTTGCCGCGCCGCGCACCCGACCCACGGGCCGGTCCCGGGCGCGCACGTGATCGGCGGCGCGTGACGCACCGGCGGGGGACCAACGGCGGCGACGGGGAGCATGGGCGCGGCGACTAGGCTGGAGCTTCCAGTCCGTCCACCCCAGGAGCGCAGCGCACGTGGCCGTCAACCTCGCCACCATCGAGTCCGTCACGAAGGTCTACGGCACCCGGGCCCTTCTGGACGGGGTCAGCCTCGGCGTCAGCGAGGGGGACCGGATCGGCGTCGTCGGCCGCAACGGCGACGGCAAGACCACGCTGATCCGGATGCTCGCCAAGCTGGAGGAGCCCGACGGCGGGCGGATCACCCACTCCGGCGGGCTCCAGCTGGCCGTCCTCACCCAGCACGACTCGCTCGACCCGAAGGCCACCATCCGGCACGAGGTGATCGCCGACCGGGCCGACCACGAGTGGCTCGGTGACGCCCGGATCCGCGACATCATCCAGGGCCTCTTCGGCGGCCTGGACCTGCCCGGCTTCCCGGACGGCCTGGACACCGTGATCGGCCCGCTCTCCGGTGGCGAGCGCCGCCGGATCGCGCTGGCCAAGCTGCTGCTCGGCGAGCCCGACCTGATCGTGCTCGACGAGCCCACCAACCACCTCGACGTCGAGGGCATCGCCTGGCTGGCCCAGCACCTGCAGAACCGCCGCTCCGCGCTCGTCTGCGTGACCCACGACCGCTGGTTCCTGGACCAGGTCTGCACCCGGATGTGGGACGTCCAGCACGGTGAGGTCCGCGAGTACGAGGGCGGCTACTCCGACTACGTCTTCGCCCGCGCCGAGCGCTCCCGGATCGAGGCGACCGAGGAGCAGAAGCGGCAGAACCTGGCCCGCAAGGAGCTGGCCTGGCTGCGCCGCGGCGCCCCCGCCCGCACCTCGAAGCCGCGCTACCGGATCGAGGCCGCCAACGCGCTGATCGCCGACGTGCCGGAGCCGCGCGACAAGAGCGAGCTGATGAAGTTCGCCAACGCGCGCCTGGGCCGGACCGTCTTCGAGCTGGAGGACATCACGGTCAAGGCCGGCGACAAGCTGCTCCTCGAGCACCTCACCTGGAACCTCGGCCCCGGCGACCGGATCGGCCTGCTCGGCGTCAACGGCGCCGGCAAGACCTCGCTGCTGCGCGCCATGCAGACCGCGTACGCCACCCAGGGCGACACGCAGCCAGCGTCCGGTGTGATCAAGGTCGGCAAGACGGTCCGGCTGGCCTACCTCGCCCAGGAGATCGCCGAACTCGACCCCGCCACCCGGGTGTTGCAGGCCGTCGAGCAGGTGCGCGGCCGGGTCGACCTCGGCAAGGGCCGGGAGATGAGCGCCGGTCAGCTCTGCGAGCAGTTCGGCTTCGGCAAGGACAAGCAGTGGACCCCGGTCGGCGACCTGTCCGGCGGTGAGCGGCGGCGCCTGCAGCTGCTGCGGCTGCTGATGGACGAGCCCAACGTGCTCTTCCTGGACGAGCCCACCAACGACCTGGACATCGAGACCCTCAACCAGCTGGAGGACCTGCTCGACGGCTGGCCCGGTTCGATGATCGTGATCAGCCACGACCGCTTCTTCATCGAGCGCACCACCGACACCGTCCAGGCACTGCTCGGCGACCGCCGGATGCGGATGCTGCCGAACGGCGTGGACGAGTACCTGGAGCGTCGCGCCGCCGTGGTCGCCGCCGCGGCCCCCGCCATCGCCGTGCCGGTGAAGCCCGCGGGGGACACCAGGGCCGCGAAGAAGGAGCTGCAGCGGATCGAGCGGCAGATCGCCAAGCTGGACAAGGAGGAGAGCAAGCTGCACGGCCAGATGGCCGAGCACGCCGCCGACTTCGCCAAGGTCGCCGAGCTGGACGCGCAGCTGCGCAAGGTCCGGGAGGAGAAGGAGGAGCTGGAGCTGAGCTGGCTGGAGCTGGCGGAGGAAGCCTCCTGACCGGCACCGGTCCTGCGAATCCCGGAGTCTGACGGACGATCAGTTCGGTGTGCTGTCGGTGCGGATACGGCGTGACGGGTCCGTACCGATGGCGCTTCGGCGGAGCGATATCCCTGCCCTGCTGACAGGCCTGCTGGCTAGGATGCTGCTGGCGGCTGTCGCCCGGTCACTGACGGTTGGCCGGGCTCGGGTGGGCTCGGGTGGTCTCGGACGGTCTCGGACGGTCTCGGGTGGGCGAGTGCCGTGGAACGACCGTCGTGGGAAGACGTGTTGTGGCACGGTCGGCCTGGCGCCGGCCGTGTACGGGGGAGGTGCATCGTGGTCGAGATGTTGGTGACGGACGGGGGCTACGGCCGCCACACCCGCGTACTACAGTGCACAGGGCAGGAAGAACGCCCAGGAGGACACCGCCCGCAGCCTGGTGGACCAGGTCGGATCAGACCAGGTCAAGCTGGAGTTGACCACACTGCAGGGCTTCAAGTCCCAGGTGGACCAGATGCTTGGCCAACTGGACTCGTCGAACGCGAGCTCCGGTCAGATCGCCCAGCAGGTCCTGCAGCAGAGCCACCTCGGCACCGGGTTCCCCGAGTCGGCCGATCTGCTGGCGGCGTACAACATCGTGCACAGCAACCTGCAGACGCTGTCCCAGACGCTCTCCGACCAGATCCAGGCGATGAGCATCGCCGTCGACATCAACGCCCGTGGCTACCAGAACGTCGACGACTCGCAGCGTGAACTGCTCTGGACCATCCACAACCAGACGGACACCCAGTACACCACCGGAGTCCAGCAAGGCGGCGTGGTAACCCCGGTGAGCGCTGCCGACTCGTCGTCCGGCGCCGCCCCCAGCGGCACGACGGCCGCGCCCGCCGCCGACACCACTCCCACGCCCTCGAACGCCGGGGGAGGCGTCGGGTGATTCCGCCGGGGAACGCGCTGAGCCTGACGAACTACGTTGGCACGGGGAGCCACTGATGGCCAGACCATCCGTCGACGACGGCCCGCACGACTGGTCCGCGGCCAAGTCGCACCAGGAACTGCTGGACATGATCAAGGACGCGAACACCGGCGTCATCTCGGACCGCGGCGGTGCGCTTCGCGGTGCGTCGGGCACGCTGACCGACATCAGCGCCCAACTGAACAGCAACGTCCAGAACCTGGAGTGGACGGGCCCGGCGGCCGACAGCTTCCGCGACTGGGCCGGAAAGCTCACCACGGCGACCACCCAACTCGCCGACTACGCCCTCGCCGCCGCGCCGGCCCTCGAGGACGCGGGCACCGCGCTGGGCACCGCGAAGGCGATGCCGCCGCTGCCCGGCAAGGAACTCGACACGCTCCAGCGCTACACGAACCAGGGTCCGCCGCTGAGCCCGACCGACCAGGCGAAGCGCAAGGCCCTGGACCCCAGCTACGTGACGACCCAGGACGCGCAGGACGCACAGGCGAAGATCGACTCGGACCGTCAGGACGCCGTCGATGCGATGACGAGCCTGGCGGGTGCGTACGACGAGTCGACGTCGCAGCTGAACGCGCAGACGCCGCCGCTCTTCCCGCCGACGCCTACGGCGGTGATGGGGCCGCCGCCGCAGAAGACTGTGTGGAGTGGCGAAGGCGGCGCTTCTTTCGGTGGTGGGTCCGGTGGAGGCAGGGGCGCCGACCATAGGCCGGTGCCCGGCCCTGGCGAGGTGCGCGTCGCTCCGGTCCAGCCTGACCCGAGGCTTCCGGTGACCCGGACACCCATCCCGGGACCGGGCCCGCAGCCGGTGCCACCGACCACGCACCCCGAACCGCAGCCGGGTCCGACCCCGCAGCCCACTCCAGCTCCCAAGCCTGTAACGCCGCCCAGCACCGGAATTGACGGTGTCTCGGTATCCACGGTGCCACCGCTGGGCACGACCGGCGGCGGGCTGCCGCCCCAGGGCGGTCTCGGCGGCCCGCCGGGTGGCGGCGGTCTCGGTGCCGGCTACTCAGCTGCCGGCTACGTCGGAGGCATCGGCAGCTTCCGTGGCTACGGCGGACGCAGCGGCACCAGCGCGCCCAATACTGACGAAGGCATCTCGGGCGGCGTCAGCAACCCCGGCCCGGTCTCGGGCCGCAGCCAGCTCGGCGCCAACGCCATCGGCGCCGAGGAGGGCGAGGCCGGTGCGGCCGGCGCGACGGGTCGTGGATCGGCGGGCGGCATGATGCCCGGCGGCGCGGGTGGCTTCGGCGGTGCCCGTGGCGGTGTGGGCGGCGGCATCGGCCGTGGCCGCGGCCTGGTCTCGGCCGAGGGCGGTGAGGTCGGCGGGACCCGCGAACCCAGCCCGGAGGGCGAGTTCACCCCCGGCGGCAGCGGCCTGCGGGTCCGTGCCGGCGCCAATGGTGAGGGACGCACGACCGAGGAGGGCCAGGGCGGCATGATGCCCGGGGGCACGGGGCAGGCCGGCAAGCGCAAGAAGGACCGTCGCAACCGCGCCGACTACCTCGTCGAGGACGAGGAGACGTGGGTTGGCGGTACTCCGGTCAGTAACCCCGACGTGATCGGGTGAGCACCGGACAACTGCCCGCCCGTATGGCAGCCATGGGATTGAGGAGAGCGTGATGTGGCGAGCCCGCACGGGCGTCCGATGGCGGAGTGCTGCCGCGCTGCTGGCACTGAGTCTCGCCACGATGGGCGCCTTCGCGACGACCGCGCAGGCCTACGACAATCCTCGCAGTGCAGAGTGGCATCTGGACGCCCTGCACATGCCGGAGGTCTGGCAGACCAGCACTGGACAGGGCATTACGGTCGCGGTCATCGATGGTGGCGTCAAGGCCGATGCGCCGGATCTGGTTGGGCAGGTTCTGCCTGGCAAGGACTTCAGCGGTCTCCCGGGAGGGCCGACGACTGATAACGATGGCCACGGAACCGGAATGGCCAGCATGATCGCCGGTTCCGGCAAGAGTTTCGGCGGCAAGGGCGCCACGGGTCTGGCCCCGGGAGCCAAGATCCTTCCGCTTCGTGTCAACTCGACCTCGTCGGTCAGCAGTTCCGTGACGATGAGCCAGGTCGACCAGGCCATCCGTTATGCCACCGACAATGGCGCCCAGGTCATCAGCATTTCGCTGGCCATGCGTGATGTCGATCTGACCAGCAGTGATCTGGCGGCCTTGAAGACCGAGGCCGATTACGCGATCGGAAAGGGCCGCCTGATCGTTGCCGGTGCGGGTAACAGTGCACAGGAAGGCGATCCGGTCATGTATCCGGCTGCAATGCCGGGCGTGGCGGCGATTGGTGCCTTCGATCAGACCGGCACCCATATCGCTGAATCCGAATACGGGCCGTACATCGCGTTGGCTGGGCCGGGCCAGGACATCTACAGTGCATGCACCGACCCGACTGGCTATTGCCACAGCAACGGCACGTCCGACGCCACGGCGCTCACCGCAGCCGCTGCCGCCATCCTGTGGCAGGTCCACCCCAGTTGGACCGGTAGCCAGATCCTCCGCGTCATGATCAACTCCGCCGACAAGCCCAACGACGGCAGTAACCATTCGCCCTACATCGGCTTCGGCAACATCAGCCCCCGCAACTCCATCCACTACACCGGCGATCCCGGCCCGGCCGACGTCAACCCGCTGATCGCCGCGGGCATCGACGTCAACCCGTCCGCCTCGCCCGCCACCCTCGGCTCGGCGCCCGCCTCCGCTGCGGCAGGTGCCCCGTCGGGCGCCCCCGCCGTCGGTGGCGAGTCGGCCCCCGCGCACACCGCCACCGCGACCGGGAAGTCCTCCGCCGGCAGCGTGCCGCTCCTCGTCGGTGGCGTGGTCGTCGCCCTGGTGGTGATCGGCCTGGTGATCTTCCTGGTCGTTCGCAGGCGCGCCACCCCGCCGCCTCCGGCCGCGCCGCTCGGCTACCCGGTGTACCAGCAGCCCCCTGGTTACGGCACCCAGCCCCCGCCGCCGGTGGGGGGCAACCCGTACCAGCAGTCGCCGCCGCCCGGCCCGTACAACCCGCCGCAGGGCTGAGGCACTTCGGGGCAGGTCGGCTGGATCGCCCGATGAGGAAGTGGTGTTCGGTCAGTTGGACCAGAACGGGTCCTCGGTGTTCGGCATGATGTCCGGGTTCCCGTTGGCCAGGGTGGGCTGCGGGGGCTCGGGGCCGAAGGGGGCGGGGGTGAGGGGGATGGGGGTGACGGCGGCGGTGACGGTGATGTTGCCGGGGTAGCCGACGATCAGGTTCAGGGCGGAGCCGTCGGGCGTCCGGGCGGTCATCGCGGGCATCCTGGTGTCGGCGTTCACGCTCTCGATCGTGTAGCCGCGATCTTTCCAGTGGCGTTCCACCAGGCCGAGCAGCGCACCGTACCTGGTGGTGGCGACCTTGGTCATGACGTAGCGGTCGAGGGAGGCGTTGGCGGTGCCTCCGGGTTCGTCGTTCTCGGTGGAGTGGGGCCAGCCGTCGCGGAATCGGAGTGCGGGGGTGAGGGCGGCGAAGGTGTCGTCGAGGAGCCCGACCATCTTGGCCCTGGCTTCCGTCGGGCTCATCATCGTGGCGCTTGTCCCAGTGGATCGAGGGCTGGTGCCGACTGTCTGGCAGGCGGTCAGTGACAGCAGGAGGGCGGCCCGGAGCAGCCTGGACGGCTTCATCGCGGGACCTGGCTCCTGACGTTCTCCGGGTGTCCGGTCACGATCTGGCCGATGTTCGGCAGGGCGTGCCCGCCGATCGGATCGAGGTAGTTCGAGTGGGCCGAGAAACTGTGCGGCGGACCGTCGGCCACGTCGAACCGGTGCGCGCCGAAGTCCGCGCTCGCCGGGTCCTTGCCGAACCACCGTCCGTTCTGGTCGCCCAGCACTTCTTGCAGCGGATCGGGCAGGTAGGTCACCGGGTCGTTGTCGGCCGCGCCCACCCACACGTGGTCGGCTGCCACGCCCAGTTGCCCGGCGTTGTCCGCCCCGGCGCCGGGGCTGCCGATGAGGACGATGTCGTCGGCCCGGGTGCCGCCGCCGGGGCGCCGGCCGGCGAGTCCGACGGTCAGCGAGCCGTAGCTGTGGCCCAGGGCGACCAGGTGGGCCGGTGGTCCTTCGTGGGCGGCCCGCAGGCCGGCCATGAAGCGGTCGTAGCTCTCGGCTCCGGCGCGGGCCCGCTCTTCGCCCATCACGTCAAGGGTCTGCGGGTCGTGCTTGTCGATCCCGGGCGGCGGGTCGTAGCCGAGCCACACCATGGACGCCGTCGGGCGGGTGGGATCGGCGCGGAGGGCGGCTCGCCAGACACTGAGTGCCCGATCCGCGTCCTTCCCGCCCACGCAGCGCAGTTCCGTACCCAGCCCCGGCACGTACGCGCTCACGTTGCTCGCCGTGTCCGGGTTGCCGAAGGAGAGGATGCCGCGGCCCTGGCCCTCGCAGGAGATGCCGTAGAGCAGCACGGGCGGGTTGGCCGGACTGCGGTCCAG
Organism: Kitasatospora sp. NBC_01266; assembly: GCF_036242395.1. NCBI lineage: Bacteria > Bacillati > Actinomycetota > Actinomycetes > Kitasatosporales > Streptomycetaceae > Kitasatospora > Kitasatospora sp. NBC_01266. The sequence continues at coordinate 5,000,597 of NZ_CP108458.1, forward strand.
GCGCTCCTGGATGGCCCGGAGCCCGTCCAGCTTCAGCTGGTCGGTGACGGATCGCCAGGTGCGGGCGGCGAAGTCGTCCAGGTAGCGCCGCAGGAGCAGGCGGTTGGCCTGGTCGCGGGCGGTGGCGGGCAGGCCGTCGCGGTTGCCGATCAGGTCGGGCCGGGTGGTGATCAGGTGCTGCTGCTGGTCCGGCGGCAGGGCGCGCCACCAGGCGGCGACGGCCTCGGGGGAGGCGGACGGGGGTGGGACGGCGCAGCGCAGGAGATCGGGGGCGGTGATGAGCGGGGAGAGCGGGGCGGGGGTGTACGGGTCCGGGGCGTAGCCGTGGTCGGTGAGGCCGGAGCCGTCGGTGGCGGCGCGGGTGAAGCCGGCGAGCTGTTCGGCCAGGGCCCGGTCGAGGGCGTCGGCCCCGGCGAGGACCGCGCGGACGCGACCGGTCAGGGCGGTGCGCCGGGCGCGGGCGTCGGGGTCGTGGCGTTCGGCGGCCGGCGTGGCGGGGTCCAGGGGAATCGAACCGTCCGGGCCGAGGGTGACTCCGGCGGCCCGCGCATCGGCGAGGGCCGAGGCCAGCTCGGCCTGGGCCAGTCGCAGGGCGTCGGCGCCGGCCCGCAGGCAGGCGCCGATCCGCCGCAGTTCGGTGCGGGCGGCGATCAGGCGGTCGTCGGTCTGCTGGAGCGAGGCGCGGCAGGCGTCGGCGGCGGTACCGAGCCAGCCGGAGCCGCTGGTGCGGTCGCGGACGCCGGACTGCCAGGCGTCGATGTGCTGCTGGAGCGCGTCGGCCAACTGCTCGTAGGCCTCGGCGTCTTCCGGAAGCAGCTGCGGGTCGGCGTCCCGCAGGGCGGCGAGGTCCATCACCGGCCCACCGGGCGTGGACCGGTCCGGAACGGGTCGGTGGCCTGCCGCTGTCCGGACGGGGCCGACGGCACGCCGAAGGCGTCCAGCGCCGAGGCCTCGCCGTCCCGGTACTGCTGCCCGGTGGTGCTCAGACGTTGCCCCTGAGTCTCCAACTCGCCTGCCAGGGTGGCCAGCAGGGATCGCCAGGAGTCTCCGCAGGCACGCAGCGCGGCCGCTGTGCGCCAGCCACTGAGTCGGGTGGCCGCGGTGGCGCCGACGGGGGTGAGCCGCTCGGTCTGGCCGGGGAGGCGGGCGGCGATCGCGGCCGCGCACTGCCCGGCGGCCGTCAACTCCTCGGGCCTGACCTGGAATCCACCCATGAGGCCTCCGAATCGGGAGCGCTGCCCGCCGACGGTGACGGGCACGGTGAGTGGTCGGAGCATAGCGCTCGGTTTCCGGCGGTGTACAAATTATCGCCGCGCACAACCCCGGGGTGTATACGAACAGCGCGCGCCCCCCTCACCCGACTGGCGGCTCCCCGGCGCCCGGTCCGCCCGGCATCGTCGAGGCATGGCGATTGACATGGCGTCAGGTGCGTCAGAACAGGGTGTCCCCGACCTCGGCAGTGGCGAGGGTCTGGGGCGGGTGGCGGTTGCCGCCTTCGTCGGGACGGCGATCGAGTTCTATGACTTCTTCCTGTACGGGATGGCGGCGGCCCTGGTCTTCGGGCGTGAGTTCTTCCCGGTGCTCACCCCGGTCAACGCGCTGCTCGCGGCCTTCTCGGTCTATGCGGTGGCATTCGTGGCCAGGCCGGTCGGCGCGGTGGTGTTCGGTCATTTCGGGGATCGGCTGGGCCGCAAGGCGGTGCTGGTGGCCTCGCTGGTGATGATGGGGGCGTCGACGGCGGCGGTCGGCGTGCTGCCCGGGTACGGGCGGTTGGGCGGTTGGGCCCCGGCGATCCTGGTGGTGCTGCGGTTCTGCCAGGGGTTCGGGCTGGGCGGTGAGTGGGGCGGTGCGGCGCTGCTGCTCGCGGAGTACGCGCCGGTGCGCCGCCGTGGCCGGTACGCCGGGTACCTGCAACTCGGCCCCTGCGCCGGCTCGGTGTTGGCGACGGCGGTCTTCCTGGTGCTCTCGGCCGGGCTCAGTGAGAGCGAGTTCGCGCGGTGGGGGTGGCGGCTGCCGTTCCTGGGCTCCCTGGTGCTGGTGGGTATGGGGCTCTTCGTGCGGCTGCGGATCTCGGAGACCCCGGTCTTCGCCGAGGTCGCGGCCGTGGCGACGGCCCGCGCCGCGGACGGCACGGGTGGCGAGGCCGACGGCGGCGCACCGGTTCCGCATGCGGTGCCGGTGCTGGCGGTGCTGCGCGAGCACTGGCGCACCGTCCTGCTCGGTGGTGGCGCGCTCTCCTTCGGCTATGCGCTCTTCTATCTGACCAACACCTACGCCCTCGCCTACGCGACCGACCAGTTGGGCCTGGGCCGGACGATGATGCTCACCCTGCAACTGCTCGCCGCGCCGGCCGGTGCGCTGGCGGTCTGGTTCAGCTCGGGCGGGTCCGACCGCTGGGGTCGGCGACGAACGGTCCTGGTGGCCACGGCGGCGGCGGTCTGCTGGTCGCTGCTCTTCTTCCCGCTGCTGGAGAGCCTGCGGCCGGGCCTGGTGCTGCTCGCGACGGTCGCGTCCGCCGCGCTGATGGGGCTGCTGCTCGGGCCGGTGGGGGCCTACCTGCCGGAGCTCTTCCCGACCCGGGTGCGCTACACCGGCGCCGCGCTCACCTACAACCTCGGCGGCGTGGTGGGCGGTGGGACGGCACCGCTGCTGGCGACCAGGCTGACCGCCGTGTACGGGACGGCGACGCCGGTCGGCTGGTACCTGGCCGGGCTCGGCGTGGCCTCGCTGCTCTGCCTGCTGCTCCTGCCGGAGACCAGCGGCGTGGATCTGGCCGCTGATCAGCGGCCGGCCGGCCGCCGCAGGCGTCGGACCCCCAGTCCGCTGGGCGGAGGTTCGGCCCTGTAGGGCGGGCCTCGGGCCCGCCGGCGGGCTGGCTGTGCGGCCGGCCCCGGGGCGGCGCGCTCCGGGCCGCAGGGCGCGTGATGTCCGGCGGGCACCGATTTCCCAATCCCGCCGATGACCATGTAATGTCTTCCTCGTTCGACCGGTTCGCCCCTATAGCTCAGTCGGTAGAGCGTCTCCATGGTAAGGAGAAGGTCTGCGGTTCGATTCCGCATGGGGGCTCCATCGGAGAAGGTCCTCGCCATCACGGCGGGGGCCTTTTTCGTTATCCTCCTGGCAGTGCCTCGAGCGGTCATCATCCGAGTCGCCGAGAGCTGGCGGTCAGGTCCGCGATGCGCTGTGATGGGGCGTCAACAGTGCTGTGGCGTACGGCCGGTACGCGTCGCGCGGGTTCGGCTCCGCGCAGGGTACGGGGGAGGGCCCCTTGGGCGTGCGGCTCGTCGTGGTCGATGATCACCGATTGCTGGCCGAGGCGTTGGCGGCGGCGCTGCAGGTGCGTGGTCACCGGGTGCTGGCGGTGGGCTGCCCGACGTCGGCCGGGCCCGACCTGGTCGCCCAGCGTCGTCCGGAAGTCTGCCTGCTCGGCGTCGCCCGCCCCGGCGCTCAGGGGGCGTTCGCGCCGGTGCGCAGGCTGCGCCAGGAGCGGCCCGAGGTCCCGGTGGTGGTGCTCGGCCCGGTGGACGATCTGCGGGGCGTCTCCAACGCCTTCGCGGCGGGTGCGGCCGGCTATGTCCGCAGCGACGAGCGGATCGAGGTGGTGGACCGCGCCATCACCCGGGCCAGGGCCGGCGAGGCCGCGGTCGCGGTGGAGGTGCTCCAGGCGGCCTTCGAGCGGCTGCTGCGCCCGGTGCGCGAGCCCGACGACGAGGCGCTGCGGCTGCTCGCCGCGCTGACCCGCCGGGAGATCCAGGTGCTGGCCCGGATCGCCGAGGGCCAGGACACCCAGGAGATCGCCGCCGGCATGGGCATCGCCCCGAGCACGGCGCGCACCCATGTGCAGCGGGTGCTGATGAAGCTGGGGGCCCGCACCCGTCTCGAGGCGGCGGCCGTCGCGGACCGCACCGGACTGCTGGCCCGCCTGGTCCGCGAGTAGCCCGCACCCCGTGGCGAGCGCCCCGCACCCGCGGCGAGCGCCCCGCGTCCGCCACGAGCGCCCCGCGCGGGCCTGCGCCCGCGCACCCGGCCTGCTCCGTGCCCCGACCCGCCCGGCCGTCGCCGCCGGAGGCTGCTCCCGACACCGCCCGCGAACAGTTCACGAACGGCGCGGGAACAGTCCGTCGCTTCCCACCGGACTGTTGCTCCCTGAGGGGTGTTCGTCTCATCTTCCCGTGACCACGCCATGCCCTGGCGCGCCGATCTCTTGCGCAGTCTGTTGACTGCTGATGAGTAATGTTTGATTATGTGTGAAGCATTGAACGGCGAATAGCCACAGCGAGGGCGGAGACTGTGCGGAAGACCACGACCAAGCTGGCGGATGGCCGCGAGCTGATCTACTACGACCGGGACGAGTCGGCGCAGCGCGACGCTCGTGACCGGCGTCCGCTGGAGCCGACCGCGAGCCTCGCCGAGATCCGCCGCGACCCTGTGCTCGGCGACTGGGTCACCGTGGCCGCGCACCGCCAGGCCCGCACCTACCACCCGCCGGCCGACGAGTGCCCGCTCTGCCCCAGCCAGGGCGAGCGCCTCAGCGAGATCCCCGCCGCCGACTACGACGTGGTGGTCTTCGAGAACCGCTTCCCCTCCCTGGCCGCCGACGCGGCGGCCTACGTGGCGGCGACCGGCGAGCCGCTGTCCGCCGAGCAGCCCGCCGCCGGACAGCCGGGCACCGACCCGCCGACCGCCGAGCCGCCTGCCCTGCACCTGACCCGGCCGGGCGTCGGCCGCTGCGAGGTGGTCTGCTTCACCGCCGACCATCACGCCTCGTTCGCCGCCCTCGACGAGGCCAAGGCCCGCCTGGTGATGGACGCCTGGACCGACCGCACCGCCGAGCTGGGCGCGCTGCCGGACGTCGACCAGGTCTTCTGCTTCGAGAACCGCGGCGCCGAGATCGGCGTGACCCTGGCTCACCCGCACGGCCAGATCTACGCCTTCCCCTTCACCACCCCGCGCACCGTCAAGATGATCACCCAGGCGAACGAGCACCGCGCCCGCACCGGGCGGAACCTGTTCGAGGACCTGCTGGCCGCCGAACTGGCCGACCCCGTCCGGGTGGTGCTGACCGGTGAGCACTGGACGGCCTTCGTCCCGTTCGCCGCCCGCTGGCCGTACGAGGTGCACCTCTACCCGAACCGCCGGGTTCCCGCGCTGACCGCGCTGTCCGAGGCCGAGCGGGCCGAGTTCCCGCGCCTCTACCTGGAGTTGCTGCGGCGCTTCGACCGCCTCTTCGGATCGGGCACCGAGACCCCGGACCAGCCGCCGGCCCCCACTCCCTACATCTCCGCCTGGCACCAGGCGTCCCGCCGGGGCGGTGCCGAGCTGGCACTGCACCTGGAGCTGTTCACGATCCGACGTACGGTAGGCAAGCTGAAGTTCCTGGCCGGGGTCGAGTCCGGCATGGACGCGTTCGTCAACGATGTGTCGCCCGAGGCGGCGGCGCAGCGCCTGCGGGAGGTCGCAACATGAGCAAGTACCTGGTCACCGGCGGTGCCGGCTACGTCGGCAGTGTGGTCGCAGCCCACCTTCTGGAGGCCGGGCACCAGGTCACCGTGCTGGACGACCTGTCCACCGGTTTCCGCGAGGGCGTCCCGGCCGGTGCCGAGTTCGTCCAGGGCCGGATCCAGGACGCCGCCCAGGTGCTGGACGGCGGCTCCTTCGAGGCGGTGCTGCACTTCGCCGCCTCCTCGCAGGTCGGCGAGTCGGTCGTGGACCCGGAGAAGTACTGGCGCAACAACGTGGCCGGCTCGCTGGAGCTGGTCGGCGCGATGCGCAAGGCCGGTGTGCGCAAGCTGGTCTTCTCCTCCACCGCCGCCGTCTACGGCGAGCCGGAGGTCACCCCGATCGCCGAGACCGCCCGCACCTCGCCGACCAACACCTACGGCGCCACCAAGCTCGCCGTCGACCACCTGATCACCAGCGAGGCGATCGCCCACGGCCTGGCCGCGGTCAGCCTGCGCTACTTCAACGTGGCGGGCGCGTACGCCAGTTCCTCCGGCACCACGTTCGGCGAGCGGCACGACCCGGAGTCGCACCTGATCCCGCTGGTCTTCCAGGCCGCGCTGGGCCAGCGCCCGCACATCTCGGTCTTCGGCGACGACTACCCGACCCCGGACGGCACCTGCATCCGCGACTACATCCACGTCGCGGACCTGGCCGACGCGCACCTGCGGGCGCTGACGGCCGCGAAGCCGGGCGAGCACCTGATCTGCAACCTGGGCAACGGCAGCGGCTTCTCGGTCCGCGAGGTGATCGAGTCGGTCAAGCGGGTCACCGGCCGGGAGATCCCGGTGGTCACCGCCGGGCGCCGGGCCGGCGACCCGGCCGTCCTGGTCGCCTCCGCCGAGCGCGCCCACCAGGCCCTCGGCTGGACCCCCAAGCTCCCCGAGCTGGACGCCATCGTGGCCGACGCCTGGGCCTTCACGCTCGACAAGTCCAACGCCAAGTAGCGGTAGCAAGCCTGCGGGAGAGTAGAACGTGCGAGACGAGTTCGAGCGGATCTTCGGCGCCGCCCCCAGCGGAGTCTGGGCGGCGCCCGGCCGGGTGAACCTGATCGGTGAACACACCGATTACAACGAAGGGTTCGTGCTGCCGATCGCTCTCCCGCAGGCGGTCAGGGTGGCCGCCGCTCCGCGCTCCGACGGCCGGTTGCGCCTCTACAGCGCCCAGGGTGACGACGTGGTCACCGACCTGCTGGTGGACCGGCTGGCCCCCGGCGCGGTCACCAGTTGGGCCGGCTACCCGGCCGGCGTGGTCTGGGCGCTGCGCGAGGCGGGGCACCGGATCGGTGGTGCCGACCTGTACTTCGACAGCGACGTGCCGACCGGCGCCGGCCTGTCCTCCTCCGCCGCGCTGGAGTGCGCCGTGGCGGTGGCCTTCCGCGACCTGTACCAGCTCGAACTCACCTCGGCGGAACTGGCGCTGCTCGCCCAGCGGGCCGAGAACGACTTCGCCGGGGTGCCCTGCGGGGTGATGGATCAGATGGCCTCCTCCTCCTGCGTCGAGGGGGCCGCGCTCTTCCTGGACACCCGCCCCCAGCCTTCGGCCGGGGGGACCCCCACCCAGCCTTCGGACAGGGGGACTTCGGCCGGGGGGACCCCCACCCAGCCTGCGACGGTCCTGAACTACCGGCAGGTGCCGTTCCGTCCCGCCGAGCAGGGGTTGGCGCTGCTGGTGATCGACACCCGGGTCAAGCACGACCTCGGGGACGGGGCCTACGCCACCCTGCGGGCCGGCTGCGAGCGGGCCGCCGAGCTGCTGGGCCTGGCGGCGCTGCGCGACCTGAGCGCCGAGGCGCTGCCCGCCGCGCTGGCGGTGCTGGACGGCCACCCGGGCGAACTCGGCCCGCTGGTGCGCCACGTGGTGACCGAGGACGAGCGGGTGGTCCGCGCCGTCGAGCTGCTGGACAAGGGCGACTTCGCCGCGCTCGGGCCGATCCTGACGGCGGGCCACGCCTCGCTGCGGGACGATTTCAAGGTCTCCTGCGCGGAGACCGACCTGGCGGCCGACACCGCGGTGGCGGCGGGTGCGCTGGGCGCCCGGATGACCGGTGGCGGCTTCGGCGGCTCGGTGATCGCCCTGGTGCCGCAGGAGTTGGCGACGGCGGTCGAGGAGGCGGTCGAGGCGGCATTCCTGGCGGCCGGCTGGGCGGCGCCCAAGGTCTTCGCGACCGTCGCCGCGGCGGGAGCCCGCCGACTGGACTGATGACCGGACCGATGACCGGACGAACGGCGGGCCGAACGGCCCGCCACCCACCCCGAGGTCCCGCCGTGCAGAGCTTCGGCAGTTACCGCCGCGACTTCGCACAGGGTGACCGGTTCTGACGGTGTTTCACCGAATCCCCGCCGCCGCGCCCCGCAGCCCGTACCCTGAGTCCGGTATCGGATGGGGGCCGGGCCGGAGCAGGGGGGACACCGAGATGGGGCGGATCCGCATCCTGGTGGTCGACGACCACCGCATCTTCGCCGAAGCGCTCGCCACCGCGCTCTCCGCCGAGCCGGAGATCGAGGTCGGCGCCGCCGGCAGCGCTGCCGCGGCCGAGCACGCCCTGGAGCGGGCCGCCGCCGAGGGTCGGCCCTTCGACGTCCTGCTGGTCGACGCCGACCTGGGCGCCACCGGGGCCGCACTCGGCCTGCCGCGCCGCCCGCGTGCGGCGGCGGAGCCCGAGGCCACCGGCCCGGCGGCGCTGCGCCGCCCGACCGGCGTGGTGCCGGCCCCGCGCCGGGCCGGCAGCGCGCTGGTCCCGCCGCGCCAGGCCGAGCTGGCCGTCGTGCCGCCGGTGAGCCGCCCGGCCGTGGCGGGGCAGCGCCGCCCGGTGGACGGGATCACCCTGCTGGGCCGCTCCTGCCACACCTACCCGGGCCTGCGCGCGGTCGTCCTGGCCGCCGAGGAGGACCCGCGCCGGGCGGTCCGCGCGCTCTACGCGGGCGCGGCCGGCTGGGTGGCCAAGGAGAGTTCGCTGACCCGGCTGCTGACCGTGCTGCGCGGCGTGCTGCGCGGTGAGACCCACCTGCCGCCCACCCTGCTCACCGGCGTGGTGCGGGAGTTGACCACGGCGCGGCGGGACCGCACGGAGAGCGAGCGGCTGGTCGAGTCGCTGACGCCCCGGGAGAAGCAGGTGCTGCGCTGCATGGTGGCGGGCCTGGGCCGGCAGGCGGTGGCCGAACGGCTCTACCTCTCCCCGCACACGGTGCGCACCCACATGCAGAACGTGCTGGGCAAGCTGGGGGTGCACTCCACGCTGGCCGCCGTCGCGCTGGCCCGCCGGGCCGGGGTCGGGCCGGCCGAGCCGGCGAGCGCACCGGCGCCCTGAGCCGGCGCCCTGAGTCGACGGCCGAGCCGACGGCGCGGTGGCGTACCAGTGCTGGGTGGCGGGTGAGCCGGGCTCAGCCCGGGATGTTGTCGAACGGCGCGACCAACTGCCGCAGCAGCGAGGCCAGCTCGGCCTGCTGACCGCCCGACAGCTCGGCCAGCAGCTCGCGCTCGTGCGCGAGCAGTCCGGCCAGCGCCTGGTCGGCCTTCTGCTGTCCGAGCGCGGTGAGCCGGACCAGCACCCCGCGCCGGTCGTCCGGGTCGGGCAGCCGCTGCACCAGGTCCTTGCCGGCCAGCCGGTCGATCCGGTTCGTCATGGTGCCGGAGGTCACCAGGGTCTGGGTGAGCAACTGGCCGGGGGAGAGCTGGTAGGGCCGCCCGGCCCGCCGAAGCGCCGTCAGGACGTCGAACTCCCACGGTTCCAGGCCGTGCTCGGCGAAAGCCGCACGGCGGGCCCGGTCCAGGTGGCGGGCGAGCCGGCTGACCCGGCTGAGCACCTGGAGCGGTTGCACGTCGAGGTCGGGGCGCTCGCGGCGCCATGCTGCGACCAGGCGGTCGACCTCGTCCTCCATGTGGATCAGTGTATCGGGGGTTCTGTCGATATGAAGCCTCTTGACATCGAGAAACTGTTCACCCGGCGTTGATCTGCCCGGAAACCGGCCGTCAACCGGTGCCGACCGGGCTCAGTTCTGCCGCTCGCCGACCAGCTTCGGATGCCGCTCCATCCCCTCCAGGCCGTGCCAGGCCAGGTTGACCAGGTGCGCGGCGACCTCGGACTTCTGCGGCTTGCGCACCTCCAGCCACCACTGGCCGGTCAGCGCGACCATGCCCACCAGCATCTGCGAGTACATCGGCGCCAGCCGGGCGTCGAAGCCGCGGGCCTTGAACTCCAGGCCCAGGATGTCCTCGACCTGGGTGGCGATGTCGCTGATCAGCGAGGCGAAGGTGCCGGTGGACTGGGCGACCGGGGAGTCCCGGACCAGGATCTTGAAGCCGTCGGTGGAGGTGTCGATGTAGTCCATCAGCGCGAAGGCGGCCTGCTCCAGCAGCTCCCGGGAGTGCCCCCCGGTCAGCGCCCCGGTGACCATGTCGAGCAGCAGTTGCATCTCGCGGTCCACCACCACCGCGTAGAGCCCCTCCTTGCCCCCGAAGTGCTCGTAGACCACCGGCTTGGAGACGCCTGCCCGCTCGGCGATCTCCTCCACCGAGGTGCCGTCGTAGCCGCGCTCGGCGAAGACGGAGCGCCCGATGTCCAGCAGCTGCTCGCGCCGTTGCTTGCCCGTCATCCGGACCCGGCCGGCTCGTCCTGTTCCGGTTCTGGTGGGCGGGCGATGGCCGTCTGCGCTGTCTCCGTTGCTCCCGTTCACCCCTCCATCATGCTGTAGACGACGGGTCATGCGGTGCGCCGGGCGTCAATGCGCCCCGCGGTGGGCCAGCGGACGTCACGGGCCCAGCCGGCCTGCTCGAACCAGCGGATCAGCCGGGCGGAGGAGTCCAGCTGACCGCGCAGCACTCCGTGCCGGGCCGAGGTCGGGTCGGCGTGGTGCAGGTTGTGCCAGGACTCGCCGCAGGAGAGCACCGCCAGCCACCAGATGTTGCCCGAGCGGTCCCGGGACTTGAACGGCCGCTCGCCGATCGCGTGGCAGATCGAGTTGATCGACCAGGTCACGTGGTGCAGCAGCGCGATCCGGACCAGCGAGCCCCAGAAGAAGGCGGTCAGCGCGCCCTGCCAGGACCAGCTGAGCAGCCCGCCGGCCAGCGGCGGCAGCAGCATCGAGATGGTGGTCCAGAGCCAGAAGAGCCGGGAGACCGCCCGGATGTCGCGGTCGTTCACCAGGTCGGGCGCGTAGATGTGCTGCGGGGTCTGCTCGGAGTCGAAGAGCCAGCCCATGTGCGCCCACCAGAGGCCCTTGAGCAGGGCCGGCACGGTCTCGCCGTAGCGCCAGGGCGAGTGCGGGTCGCCGTCCTTGTCGGAGAACTTGTGGTGCTTGCGGTGGTCGGCCACCCAGCGCACCACCGGGCCCTCGACCGCGAGGCTGCCGGCCACCGCCATGGCGATCTTCAGCACCCGGCCGGTCTTGAAGGAGCGGTGGGTGAAGAACCGGTGGTAGCCGACGGTGATGCCGTGGCAGGTGAGGAAGTACATGACCGTCGCGATCGCCAGATCCCGCCAGCCCAGACCCCAGCCCCAGGCCACCGGTACGGCGGCCAGCAGGGCGAGGAACGGTACGGCGATGAAGAGCCCGAGCGCGATCCGTTCGGGCAGCCCCTGCTTCTCACCGCCCAGGGTGGCGGAGATCTCGGAGGCGGGCCGGGCGGCTGCTGCCGGCGGCACTTGGTCGGCCTGAAGCGTCATGGGCTGTCCCTCGCGGAAAGGAGCGGAAAGGAGCGGTGCCTACGGTTGCGTAACTTACGGCATCGTAAGTTGCCGGACCCGCCAAGGGAAGCGGGGCGCGGCGGCTCGGGCCCCGGGTGTCACTCTGGGGATCGAGGGCGATACCCAGCCGGGGGAGGACTCCGGTATGGTCTGAGCAGCCATCCGCCGTGGGGTAATCGGCAGCCCGCAGGCCTTTGAAGCCTTGCAGTGTTGGTTCGAATCCAACCGGCGGAGCACTGTCGCGTGGCCGGGGCGGTCCGCCCCGGCTACGCGTGCTGGTGTGCGAGTGCAGCTACCTTGCGCGGTTATTCTCAGGACTGGTCATTGGCGGGCCCGGCCGACCGCGCGGCGTGCGGAGTCGTGCCGACGAACCCGGCCCGCTCTCCAGTCACCCCCAAGGAGCCTCCCGCGTGAGTGCAAACCCCCTTGCCGCCGTCATCGTGCTCGCCGCCGGTGAGGGCTCCCGGATGAAGTCCAAGGCGCTGCCCAAGGTGCTGCACCCGCTCTGCGGCCGGAGCCTGCTGGGACACGTGGTGACTGCCGCCGAGGAGCTGGCGCCGGAGCAGCTGGTGGTGGTGATCGGTCACCTGAAGGAGCTGGTGGGGGACCACCTGGCCGACGCCCACCCGCACGCGCGCCCGGTGGTGCAGGACGAGCAGCTCGGCACCGGGCACGCCGCCCGGGTCGCGCTGGAGGCGCTGGCCGCCGACGGGATCACGCTGGACGGCACGGTGATCGTCACCTACGGGGACGCCCCGCTGCTGTCCGCCGCCACCCTGCGCGAGCTGGCCGGGCGGCACGCCGCCGAGGGCAACGGCGTCACCGTGCTGACCGCCAAGGTGCCCGACCCGAGCGGCTACGGGCGGATCCTGCGCGATCCGGCGGACGGCGCGGTCACCGGCATCGTCGAGCACAAGGACGCCGACCCGGCCCAGCTGGCGATCGCCGAGATCAACTCCGGCGTCTACGCCTTCGACGGCAAGCTGCTGGCCGAGGCGCTGACCCGGATCGGCACCGACAACGCGCAGGGCGAGGAGTACCTGACCGACACCCTGGAGATCCTGCGCTCGGCCGGCCACCGGGTGGGCGCGGTGGTGGCCGCCGACCACCGGGAGATCCTCGGCATCAACGACCGGATCCAGCTCGCCGAGGCCCGCCGGCTGCTCAACGACCGGCTGCTGGAGGCGGCGATGCGCGCCGGTGTCACCGTGGTCGACCCGGCCAGCACCTGGATCGACGCGCAGGTGAGCTACGAGCCGGACGCCGTGGTGCTGCCCGGCACCCAGCTGCACGGCGCCACCCACCTGGGCGAGGGCTGCGAGGTCGGCCCGAACTGCACGCTGACCGACACCGTGGTCGGCGCCGGTGCCAAGCTGAGCAACGCGGTGGTCGAGCAGGCCGAGATCGGCGCGGGCGCCACCGTCGGCCCGTTCGCCTACCTGCGCGGCGGCGTGGCGCTCGGCGAGAAGGGCAAGGTCGGCACCTTCGTCGAGGTCAAGAAGTCGAGCATCGGGGCCGGCGCCAAGGTGCCGCACCTCTCCTACATGGGCGACGCCACCATCGGCGAGGGCGCCAACGTGGGCGCGGCCTGCGTGACCGCCAACTGGGACGGGGTGAACAAGAACCCCACCGTGATCGGCGCGCACGCCCGGGTCGGCACCGACAACATGCTCGTCGCCCCGGTCACCATCGGTGACGGCGCCTACACCGGCGCCGGCTCGGTGATCAGCCAGGACGTGCCCCCGGGTGCGCTCGGCGTGAGCCGCGCACAGCAGCGCAACATCGAGGGCTGGGTGGCGCGCAAGCGTCCCGGCACCGTCTCCGACCGGGCGGCCGCCGCCGCCCTGGCCGCGGCCGAGTCGGCCACCGGGACCCAGGAGCTCTAGGGATCCGTCCCCGGGCCCGCCCGGTCCGGGCCGTGCGGAGTGGCGAGCCGCACAGGTCCCGGGCCGGGCTCTTCGTGAGTGGGCGCGTAACCTGGTGTACATACGTGCGCCGTGGGGCTGTAGCCCGTGCCGAGGCGTACCCAATCCCTCGTCGACCACCGGTCCGGGCGGCTCCTGCCGCCCGGGTGCGGTGCGGCGGGACCATGCGGCAGCAACACGAGGAGACGGTGCAGTGAGCGGGATCACGACGTCGGGTGAGAAGAAGCTGAAGCTCTTCTCCGGCCGTGCCCACCCTGAGCTGGCGAAGGAGGTGGCCGCTGCGCTGGGCACCGAGCTCGTCCCGACCAAGGCCTTCGAATTCGCCAATGGCGAGATCTACGTCCGCTTCCTGGACTCCGCCCGGGGGGCGGACTGCTTTGTGATGCAGAGCCACACGGCTCCCATCAACCAGTGGATCATGGAACAGCTGATCATGATCGACGCGTTGAAGCGGGCCTCGGCCAAGAGCATCACCGCGATCCTGCCGTTCTACGGTTACGCCCGCCAGGACAAGAAGCACCTGGGCCGCGAGCCGATCTCGGCCCGGCTGATCGCCGACCTGCTGGCCCAGGCCGGCGCCGACCGGATCATGGCGGTCGACCTGCACACCGCGCAGATCCAGGGCTTCTTCGACGGCCCGGTGGACCACCTGTTCGCGCTGCCGCTGCTGGCCGACTACGTCGGTGAGAAGGTCGCCCGCGACAAGCTCACCATCGTCTCGCCGGACGCCGGCCGGGTGAAGGTGGCCGACCAGTGGTGCGACCGCCTCGACGCCCCGCTGGCGATCATCCACAAGCGCCGCGACATGAGCCAGGCCAACACCATCCTGTCCGCCGAGGTGGTCGGTGACGTCAAGGGCCGGGTCTGCGTCCTGGTCGACGACATGATCGACACCGCCGGCACCATCTGCGCCGCCGCCGACGCCTGCTTCGAGGCCGGTGCCGCCGACGTCATCGTGGCCGCCACCCACGGCGTGCTCTCCGGCCCGGCCGGCGACCGCCTGAAGAACTCCCGGGTCAGCGAGTTCGTCTTCACCAACACGCTGCCCTGCCCGGCCGAGCTCCAGCTGGACAAGGTCACCACCCTCTCGATCGCCCCGTCGATCGCCGCCGCGATCCGCGAGGTCTTCGAGCAGGGCTCGGTCACCTCGCTCTTCGAGGGCGTGCACTGATCACCTGACGTACTGTCAGCTCCTATCGGCCCCGTCGCTGCTGAGCGACGGGGCCGATTTCACGGTTGACGAGCGGTGCGGTTAGACTCTTGAGACTGCTCGGCGAGGGATGTTGTGCGCGCTCAGGCGCCTGCTCCGTGATCGACGCGCTGGATCTATATCCGCCGAGCTGCCCCATGTACTTGAGGGTGTGGTCTCGGCGGTTTTTCGCTTTCTGCACCCGTTTCCACGCCAGGAGTGCAGCATGTCCGAGATCCGCATTGCCGCCGAGCCCCGCAGCGAGTTCGGCAAGGGTGCCGCCCGTCGCGCCCGTCGTGCCGGCTTCGTCCCCGGTGTCGTCTACGGCCACGGCCACACCCCGGTGCACCTGAACCTGCCCGGCCACGACCTGATGATGGCCCTGAAGACCCCGAACGCCCTGCTGGTCGTCCCGATCGAGGGCAAGGACGAGTTCGTCCTGCCGAAGGCCGTCCAGCGCGAGGCCATCAAGCGCACCATCGAGCACGTCGACCTGCTGCTGGTCAAGCGCGGCGAGAAGGTCAGCGTCGAGATCCCGGTGCTCGTCGAGGGCGAGCTGGCCCCCGGTGGCAACCTGGTCGAGCACGTGCTGAACGCGCTGCCGATCGAGGCCGAGGCCACCCACCTGCCCGAGGCCGTCACCGTCTCGGTCGAGGGCCTGGAGGCCGGCGCCTCCATCACCGCCGGCGACATCGTGCTGCCGAAGGGCACCACCCTGACCGTCGAGGCCGACGCCGTCGTGCTGCAGGTCATCGCCGCCCAGGCCGCTCCGGTCGAGGAGGAGGCTTCCGAGGAGGAGGCCGCCGCCGTCGAGGCCTGAGCCTTGCGGTAATCCGTTCTTCGGCGCTGCCCCGGCTCCCCGTGTGGGAGTCGGGGCAGCGCTGCGTTCGCGCGATGATGTGGTCGTAGACAGGAGGAGTGGGAGATGAGCGGCGAGTACACCGGCCCCTGGCTGGTCGTGGGCCTCGGGAACCCCGGCGAGGGCTACGCCCGCAACCGGCACAACATCGGCTTCATGGTGGTCGACCTGCTGGCCCAGCGGATCGGCGCGAAGTTCAAGGCGCACAAGAGCCGGGCCCAGGTGGCCGAGGGGCGGCTGGTCGGGCAGCGGGTGGTGCTGGCCAAGCCGATGACCTTCATGAACCTCTCCGGCGGCCCGGTCACCGCGCTGCGCGACTTCTACAAGGCCCCCACCTCGGCAATCGTGGCGATCCACGACGAGCTGGACGTCGACTACGCGGCGCTGCGGCTCAAGCTCGGCGGCGGCGACAACGGCCACAACGGGCTCAAGTCGATCACCAAGTCGCTCGGCCCCGACTACCACCGGGTGCGCTGCGGGATCGGCCGTCCGCCGGGCCGGATGGAGGTCGCCGACTTCGTGCTCAAGGACTTCTCGTCCGCCGAGCGCAAGGAGCTGGACTGGTTCGTGGACCGCTCGGCGGACGCGGTCGAGGCCCTGCTGACGGAGGGTCTGGAGCGGGCCCAGGGCACCTACAACGGCTGAGTGTCCGCTGGAAGATCCCTGAGTGTCCGTCAATCCCGGTCGCAGGTATGACGGACAGGGCAACAGTCGTACAACTCTTCGCCGCAGGCGGCGCTCGGGAGCCGGAAGCCCTCGGCTGATCGGATACGGTTCACCCGGACTCGGGAAGATGGGGGCGCTGGTGGGCGCGGGCTTGGGCACGGCACGGGTGGCCGGTACGTGGATGGTGGCGGCTGCGGTGCTGCTGGGCGGCGCCGCGGTGGCCTGGGGCGCCGAGCCGAGCGGCTCGCCGGCCCCGTCGGCGAGTGCGGCCGGCTCGCCGCCGGCCCCGAGCGGTGCCGCGTCGGCGTCGGCCGCCCCGGGGCTGCCGCCGGCCGGCCCGGCGACGTCCAGCGCGTCCCCCTCTCCCACCGCGACGACCAGCGCGGGCCCCAGCTGCCCGCCGCTGTCCGGCCCGAGCGACAGCCCGTCGCCGAGCGCGACGGCCTCGCCGACGGCCGCCTCCTCGCCGACGGCCCCCGCCGCGCCGACCCCCGGCGCACTGCCCAGCGGCTGCCCCACCCCCACGCCGACGCCGACCCCCTCGCCGTCGGGCACCCGGGCCACGGGGTACTCCTACACCGGCGGGCGTGGCAGCGGCCGGATCCGCACGGCCCGCCCGGCTCCCGCGCCGAGCGCGCTGGACGCCCAGATGGTCGACGTCCAGCCGGCCTCCGCGTCGCCGACCCCGACCCCGCCGGCCGCGCCGACCGCGCTCTCCGGGGCGTTCATCTCCACCCTGGGCAGCAACGCCGGCATACCGGCGGTGGCCGGTGGCGCGGTGATCGCGGCCGGCGGCGGCGCGCTGTGGCTCAAGCGCCGCCGGGGCGACCGGACCGACTGAGAGCCGGTCCCGGCAGCAGAGCAGCAGGGCAACACAGCAGGGGCCCCACGCCGACGCGGCGTGGGGCCCCTGCTGTGTTGCCCTGCCCGTCCGTCAGCCGGTGTTGCGCAGACCGGCGGCGATGCCGTTCACGGTCAGCAGCAGCGCCCGGGCCCGCAGCGGGTCCTCGGGGCGCCCGGCGGCGGCCTCCTCGCGCTGCCGGCGCAGCAGCGCCACCTGCAGGTAGGAGATCGGGTCGAGGTAGGCGTCGCGGACCGTGAAGGTCTGCTTGAGCACCGGGTTGTGCTCCAGCAGCTCGTTCTCGCCGGTCAGCCGCAGCACCTCACGCAGGGTCAGGTCGTGCTCGGCGGTGATCTGGTCGAAGATGTGGCGCAGCTCGGCAGGGACCAGCTGTTCGACGTAGTGGCGGGCGATCCGCAGGTCGGTCTTGGCCAGCGTCATCGCGACGTTGGACAGGAAGTTGCGGAAGAAGTGCCACTTGCCGTACATCTCCGGCAGCACGTCGCCCAGACCCGCCGCGCGGGCGGCGGCCAGGCCCGAGCCGACGCCGTACCAGCCGGGGACGATCTGGCGGGACTGGGTCCAGCCGAAGACCCACGGGATGGCCCGCAGACCGTCCAGGCCCGCGCCCGAGTCGGGGCGGCGGGACGGGCGCGAGCCCAGGTGCAGGGAGGCGAGCTGGTCGACCGGGGTGGCGGCGAAGAAGTACTTCGGCAGGTCCTCCTGCTCCACCAGGCCCCGGTAGGCGGTGTGCGCGGCCTGCGAGACGCTGTCCATCGCGGCGTCCCAGCGGGCCAGCTCCTCGGGCGCCTGGCGCGGGGAGGTGTGCATCGCCGAGGCGGCCAGCGTGGCGGAGAGGGTGAGCTCGAGGTTCTCCCGGGCCAGCGAGGGCAGCAGGTACTTGTCGGAGATCACCTCGCCCTGCTCCGTCACCTTGATCTCGCCCTCCAGGGTGCCCCAGGGCTGGGCCAGGATCGCCTCGTGCGAGGGGCCGCCGCCGCGGCCCACGGTGCCGCCGCGGCCGTGGAACAGGCGCAGCCGGATGCCGTAGCGGTGGGCCACGTCGCGCAGCCGGCGCTGGGCCCGGTGGATCTCCCACTGCGAGGTGGTGATGCCGCCGAACTTGGAGGAGTCGGAGTAGCCGAGCATGACCTCCTGGATGTCCCCGCGCAGCGAGACCAGCAGGCGGTAGGAGGGGTCGGAGAGCATCTCCTCCAGGATCCGGTCGGCCTGCTGCAGCTCGTCGGTGGTCTCCAGCAGCGGCACGATGCCGATCCGCGCGACGCCGGAGTGCAGGTCGATCAGGCCCGCCTCGCGGGCCAGCACGGCGGCGGCGAAGACGTCGTCGGCGCCCTGGCACATCGAGATGATGTAGCTCTCGACGATCTCGTCGCCGAACCGTTCGAAGCCCTCGCGGATGGTGGTGAAGACACCCAGCGTCTTGGTCCCCGCGGCGTCCAGCGGAGCCGGGGTGGGGGCCAGCGGGCGGCGCGAGCGCAGCTCCTTGGCGAGCAGCTTCTGGCGGTACTCGCGCGGCATGTCGTTGTAGCGCCAGGCCTCCTCGCCGAGCCGGTCGAAGAGCTGGCCGAGCGCGTGGTGGTGCGCCTCGGCGTGCTCGCGCACGTCCATGGTGGCCAGCTGCAGGCCGAACGCCTCGACGGTGCGGATCGCCCGGGCCAGGCGGCCGTCGGCGATCAGCTCGCCGCGGTGCGAGCGCAGCGACTCCTGGATCAGCTTGAGGTCGGCGACCAGCTCGCGGGTGCCCAGGTAGTCGCGGCCGTCCACGTGCGGGGTGCCGGCGGCCAGCCGCTCGCGGGTGTTCTCCAGCTTGAGCCGCACGCAGGTGGCCTTGAGGCGGTAGGGCTCCTCGGCGTTCATCCGCTTGTAGCGCGGGCTCAGCTCGGGCAGCAGCTTGAGATCCGCCTCCAGCGAGACGAGCAGCTCCTCCGAGGCGCCGGCCAGCCGGACCGAGGTGGAGAGCGAGTTGCGCAGGTCGTCGATGGTGTCCAGGGCGTCCTTGATGCCGTACTCGTGCTGCAGGTTGAGCACGTCCCAGGTGACCTGCGGGGTGACGTTCGGGTTGCCGTCCCGGTCGCCGCCGATCCAGGTGCCGAAGGTCAGCGGGCGCACCCCCTCGGGCAGCGCGACGCCGACCCTGGCCAGCTCCTCGTGCAGCTCCTCGAGCACCTCGGGGACGGCCTCGCGGTAGAGCTCGTCCAGGTAGTAGACGGCGTTGCGGGCCTCGTCGGTGGGCTCGGGCCGGGCGATCCGCAGCTCGTCGGTCTGCCAGAGCAGGTCGATCACCTCGGCCAGCCGGCGGTCCGCGGAGCGCTCGTAGGAGGTGCGCCGCGCGGCGGCCGCGTCGGGGGCGGTGGCCGGGCGATGGGCGGGCGTGGCCCGGGCCGAGTCGGCGGGGGAGATGCCCGCGGCGGCGTGCTCGCGGTGGATCCGCTCGAGCAGTTCACCGATCCGGCGCAGCTTGTTCAGCACGCTGCGGCGGGCCGCCTCGGTGGGGTGCGCGGTGAAGACCGGACGGACCGCCAGGTTGGCCAGCGTGTCGGCCAGGTGCTTGGGGTCGGCGTCGACCAGCTGGTCGGCGGTCTGCGCCAGCAGCGAGCCCTCCCGGGCCCGGCGGGCGGCGAACTCGCGGCCGCGGTGCACCTGCTCGGTGACGTTGGCCAGGTGGAAGTAGGTGGAGAAGGCCCGCACCAGCTTGGCCGCGGTCTCCAGATCGATGTTGCCGAGCAGCTCGGCGGTGGCCTCGCCGTCGGTGCGGCTGAGCAGCCGGACCTGCTCGACCAGGCCGAGCACCTCCGCGCCCTCCTGCCGGACCAGGGTCTCGCCGAGCAGATCGCCCAGCCGGCGGATGTCGGCGCGCAGGGCGGCGTTGTCGGCGGCCTGGTCGGGCGGCGGCAGCTCGCCGGCCGTGCGATCGGTGGCCGCGCTGTCGGTGGTCAGCGGGCTCGGCTGGTCAGCACTCGGGCGGTCGGCCGAGGTGGGGACCGGAGCGGTCACGGCTGGCTCCCTGGGGTGGTGGGGTGGGCGGCGGCGGACCGCGCTGTCCGACCGGCACAGCATATGTGCCGCCACTCGCCTCCTGGTTGAGTCGGTCGCATGCCGGACAACGCGGCGCGCGGGGGCAGGTCGGCGGGGTGCGGACGGGTCGGTGCGGTCGCCGCCGGTTTCGGGCCGGGCCGGCCGGTGCGCGGATCCACCGGTGCGCGGGGTGAACCGTGGATGAGAAGTCGGTGGGGCGGCCGGGGGTGCCTCGCTTAGGCTGTCGGACATGAGCTTGTCGCCTGGGGAGGGCGCGCAGGACCGCGGCTTTTGGTGGTGGGAGCGGCGGCGCAGCGCGCTCCTGGACGCGTTGCTGGCCCTGCTGGCCGCGCTGGAGTGCGCGGTGGGCGGCTACGGCGTGGTCAGGGACCGGTTGCACCTGGGGACCGGGTTCGCGGTGGCGGCCGCGGTGATCGGCGCGCTGGGCGGGGCCAGCCTGCTGGTGCGGCGCCGCTGGCCGGCGGTGCCGGTGCTGGTCTCGATGATCCTGGTGCCGGGCCTGTTCGGGATCGTGCTGCTGGTGGTGTCGCTCTACACGCTCACCACGACCTGGACCTGGGCCCAGGGGCGGCGGCGGGTGGTGGCGCTCTCCGTGGTGATCTTCGTGGAGACCCTCGGGATGGTGCTCTTCGCGCTGCTCACCGGCAAGCCGCAGCCCGGCGAGCAGCTGCCGGCCACCTGGGTGTTCGCGCTGCTCTCGGTGCTGGTCGCGGTCGGGCTGACCGTCCCGCCGGTGGTCACCGGCCTCTACATCGGTGCCCGGCGGCGGCTGGTCGAGTCGCTCAAGGACCGCGCGCACGGCCTGGAGGCCGAGCTGGACCTGCTGGCCGAGCGGGCCAGCGAGCGGGCCCGGCGGGCCCGGCTGGAGGAGCGCACCCGGATCGCCCGGGAGATGCACGACGTGGTCGCGCACCGGGTCAGCCTGATGGTGGTGCATGCCGGCGCGCTGGAGCGGATCGTGGCGCGGGACCCGCAGAAGGCGGCGCAGAGCGCCAAGCTGATGGCCGACACCGGGCGACAGGCGCTGGACGAGCTGCGCGAGATCCTCGGCGTGCTGCGGATGAACGAGGAGGCGGCGGCCGAGAGCGTCTACGGGCTCGGTGACCTGGAGCGGCTGGTCGACCAGTCGAAGGCGGCCGGGATGCGGGTCACCCTCACGGTCAGCGGCGCCCGCCAGCGCTACCGCGGCGACGCCGAGCAGACCGCCTACCGGGTGGTGCAGGAGGGGCTGACCAACGCGCACAAGCACGCCGGGGGCGCCCAGGTCTCGGTGCTGCTGGCCTACGTGCCCAACGGGGTGCGGGTGGCGGTGGTGAACGAGAACCCGTCGGGCGGCGAGCAGGTCAGGCTGCCCAGCGGGGGCAACGGGCTGGTCGGCATGGAGGAGCGGGTGCGGGCGCTGGGCGGCAGCTTCCGGGCCGGTCCGGAGCGGGACGGCGGGTTCCGGGTGGAGGCGCTGCTGCCCTCCCGGCTGGTCGAGCGGGCGGACCGGCTGACCTGAGCGCGCGGACCGGCGCGGCTCAGTACGGGTCGGCGGCGGTGCGCAGCCGTTGTGGCCGGGTGCCGAGCAGCAGGGCGGTGACCGCGTGGTCGAGGTCGGGCCCGAGGTACCACTCACCGGTGTGGTCCAGGCTGTAGACCCGGCCGGCCTCGTCGATCGCCAGCAGCGCCTGGCCGTAGTGCTCCTCGCCCAGCGGCGCCACCTGGCTGTCCAGCGCGCGCGAGAGGTCGGCCAGGGTGCGCGGCAGGTGCAGTCCGCAGAGCGGGTCGAGCAGGAACGGGGTGCGGGCCAGCTCGCGGCCGGCGCCCGCCAGGTCGAAGGAGAGCCCGCCGAACTCGGCCCAGGCCTCGATCGCGGCCGGGAAGACCACGTGCGGGACACCGTCGGGGGCGGGCCGACCGAGCAGCTGGTCGGCCCACTGCTCGGCGCGCCGGATCTCCCAGCGGCCCGGGTGCCAGCCGGCCTGCTTGAGGGCGGCGGCGACCTCGGCGGGGAACCGGGGCTGGGAACGGACCGGGCTCGCGGTTGTGGAGCTGAGCGGATTCAGGGGGTACTCCGGGCTCGGGGGACAGGGACCTGAGGCCGGGTCAGGCCTGGGCTCGGGGACCGACCTCGACACTCTGCACGGTGAAGTGCTCGAGCAGCGGCGCGCAGGAGCGGCAGGGCGGTGCGTGGGTGCCGTGGGCCGGATCGTCCTGCTCGCGGATCCGCACCGTGGTCAGCTTGGCGCCCTTCAGCGCCTTGCGGGCGTCGTGCAGGCTCAGCGGCTTCTTCGCGGCGCGCTTGGAGCGGCTGGTGTCCACCGTGCCGAGGTAGTTGGAGAGCAGCACCGCCTCCGGGCAGCGCCCGGCGAACCGCTCCCGGTGCTCCAGCGGCAGCCGGGCCAGGAACTCGCCGACCAGCGGGTGCAACTCGGGCTCCTGGTCGGCCTTGCGCCCGGCCAGCGTGTGCACCTCGCCGCCGCGCAGCGAGAGGGCGGCGGCCACGGCGGGCAGCAGGCTGTCCCGGTGGTGGCGCAGCAGTGGCGCGGTCGGCGCGCTGTGGTCCACGACTGCTCCTCCCTGGTCGGCAGCGGGCTCGGGGCCAGCCTGCCAAACGTTTCGGACAGTGGATCACCCGGGGGTCCGGCAGATGTCCTGATGGGCCATCAGGTTCACGGATAATTCACAAACTGTGGGTGTGGATCCGGTTTTCCCGGGGCGGCCGGGCCAGCGGACCAGTCGAAGCCCTGACCCCATACCCTGGTGGCTAGCTACATCGGCTTCAGCAGGGGGCACCCAGATGACGACAGGTCGGCCCGGCACCGCTGCCGCGCCCAACGCGGCCTACGCGGGACAGGTGGTCCACTTTCCCGACCCGGTGCGAGCCGCCAAGTACCCCGCGGGGGTGCGGGTGGACGCCCAGGGGTACCCGGACTTCGGTCCGTACGCCAAGGCCGCCGCCGAGGTCGCCGATCCGCCGGCGGGTTTCGGCGTGGACGAGCTGCGGCTGACCGACTACGTCTCGGCCAATGCGGCGCTGTTCAGCCAGGGGCACGAGCTGTGGGCCGATCAGGAGGCCGCCGTGGCCACCCCGGTCGGCTGGACCTGGCACCACGCGGTCGGCCGGGCGGCGCCCGGCTGGCGGCGGATGGAGCTGGTCCCGGTCGAGGTCAAGGCGCTGCTGCGGCACCACGGCGGCCTGGTCCTGTCGCCCGCCGACCACTCGCGGCGCGGCACCCGGCCGCTGCAGGAGAGCCAGGCCGTGCACTTCTCGCTCTCCAGGGAGGGCGACACCGCGCTGAGCGTCAGTGAGGACCTGGTGCAGGCCGCCGAGGAGAAGCTCGGCTACCGGCTGCCCGGCCCCTACCGGGGCTTCCTCAAGCTGGCCGGCGGTCACGCCCCGGTGGGCGTGGCGCTGGACACCGAGCTCGGCCTGCTGCTCGACCAGCCGTTCCTGACCCTCTGCGAGGAGTACGGGGTCGAGGACCTGGTCTACGCCAACAAGTGCCTGCGCGATCATCTGACCAAGGACTACCTGGGCATCGCGTACGCCCAGGGCGGCATCATCGCGCTCAAGGTGCGCGGCGAGGACCTCGGGTCGGTCTGGTTCTGCCTCTACGACGACGCCCGCGACACCGGCGGGCCGGAGGAGCCGGCCGACCGGGTGCGGCGGCTGCTGCTGCGCTGCGGCGACACCTTCGACGACTTCCTGCTCCGGCTGGCCGGCAGTCCGCCGGAGCTGGAGACGGTGGCGGAGCTGATGGTGGACGGCGGGTTCGCCCGCGCGGTGCCGGTGTCGTGAGACGCGCGGCGAGCGGTACCGGCAGGGGAATGACGGCGGTGGCACAGAAGGCGGAGGCGGTCCCGGCATGATGACGTACGCGCAGGCGCAGGACCTGGCGGCGGAGTGGATCAACGGCGGGGTGCCGCACTTCCAGCAGCGCGAGGTGCGGGTGCGGGAGTTCGACCTCGGGTTCGTCTGCTGGGCGGAGGACCGGGACGGCGGGCCCTCCTCGGACGGCGGGGCGGTCAAGCTGGTGATCGCCCGGGACACCGGGGCGAGCACGCTCTGGCCCGCGCTGCCGGTCAACGAGGTGGTCCGGCGCTACGAGGAGGCCTACGGGCGGCCCGCCGGGGCGACCCCGTCCGGGCTGGCCAAGCCGCTGCCCGGACCGGTCGAGGCGACCTCCTTCCTGCTCAGCCCGCCGCAGTGGGTGCTGGACGCCGGAGCGGCGGCGCTCGCGGCCGAGGCCGAGCAGCTGGGCCAGGCGCCGGTGGCCGCCGCGCCCACGACGCCCACGCCATCGACGATTCCCGCGCCGGCCACGACGCCTGCGCCCTCGACGACGCCCACGCCCTCGACGATTCCCGCGCCCGCCACGGCGCCCGAGCCCGCCCGGCTGACCGCGCCGCCGATCTCCGACCGGCCGGCCGGGGACGGGCCCACCATGCTCGCCCCGCCGCCCTGGGAGCTGGCGGAGCACGGCGAGGAGCCGGACGCCGCCCCGCGGACCCCGCCGGAGGCGCGCACGGTCCGGATGCCACCGCCGACCGAGCCGCCGGTCGCCGACCAGCCGCCGGTCGCCGACCAGCCGCCAGTCGCCGACCAGCCGCCGGCGCCGCCCGCGTTCCCGGAGCCGCCCGCCACGCCGGTGGGCTGGAACCCGCCGCCCTTCCCGGTCCGCGCTCAGCCGGCCGAGGTGCCCCCCGCGCCGCCGGTCACCCCGCCGGCCCCGGCCACGCCGGTGGGCGGGTACGCGCCGACCATGCTCTCCGCCGACGGTCCGCCCGGTCTGCTGGGCCTGACCGGGGCGCCGACCCCGGCGCCGTCGCCGGTTGCCCCGTCGCCCGTCGCCCCGCCGCCGGCCCCCGGGCCCGAGCAGGGGCAGGGTCAGGGCCAGGGTCAGGGCGTCGCGTACGCGCCGACCATGCTCTCCACCGATGGCCCGCCCGGTCTGCTGGGTCTGCCCGGCGCGCCCGGCACCCCTGGCGCGCCGGTGCCGCCGCCCGCCGTGGGGGGCCGCGGCGGGAGCGTCCCGCCGCCGCCCCCGCCGGTCGCCCTGCGGCACGGAGCCGCCCAGGGCGGCGCGCCCGTGCCGCCGCCCGCGGTCGGTGGCCGCGGCGCGAGCTCCCCGCCCCCGCCGCCGCCCGGCGGGCTGCTGCACGCGGGTGGCAGCGGCGCCGAGCCGCACGCCACCCCGGGGGGCCGGGGCGCCGGCAGCACGCCGCCGCCTCCGCCGCCCAGCGGTCTGCGGGGCGCGCCCGAAGCCGATGAGCTGGCCTCCGCCGCGACCAGCAAGGCGGCCAGGCCGCAGCGCCCGGGTGCGGAGGGCGCCCCGCAGCAGGGCGCCGGTGTCGCGCAGGCCGCGACCCAGCTGGCCTCGGCCGTGCCGGGCGGCGGTCCCGGCCTGCCCGGCGCCGCCGCGCCGGTCCCCGGGTTGCCGCCGCAGGGCGCCCCGGTCCCGCCGGGTGTGCCCACCGTCGGGCCCGGCTACCTGGCCGTGCTCAGCTACCGCGCCCCGGACGGCTCCGAGCAGAAGGTGATGCAGCGCAGCGAGCCCGGCACGCCGCACCCGGAGTGGAAGATCCTCCAGGAGCTGCGCCGCCTCGGCGTGCCCGCCGAGCAGGTACTGGAGCTGTACACCGAGCTGGAGTGCTGCGACCTGCCGGGCGGCTACTGCGCCCGGCTGGTCGCCTCCTCCTGGCCGAACGTCCGGATCACCCACACGGCCGCGTACGGGCGCGAGCAGCAGGCCCGGCAGGCGGGCATGGCCCACCTGCTCAACCACCTGGACGAGCTGCACCAGCTGGCGGCGGGCCCGCGTCGGCCGCGCCCGCTGCGGGTGCCGCTGCCCGCGCCCGGGACGCTGCCGCCCCGGCCGCCGGTGCCGCCGCAGCAGCTCGGGGCCGAGCTCGCGCAGTTCTTCGGTCCGGGCGTCTTCCGCTACGAGCAGCGCGCGGTCGCAAGGGCGGGCGTGCCCGAGGTGGTCGCGCAGACCCTGGTCTGGGCGGGTCTGCCGACCAACTTCGGGCCGTTCTTCTGGGCGCACACCCCGGATAACCGGCCGATCCCGACGCTGGCCGAGCTGGCCGCCGAGCGCGGCCGGCCGGCCGGGCCCGACGCGGGCGGCTACCTGGTGCTCGGCAACGACTACGGCCGCCAGCTCTGTGTGCAGTACGGCACAGCGGCGGTGGTCGCGGTGGATCTTGATGGGGGAATCTCCCGCCCGGAGGGCGGGGGAGGAACCGGGGAGGCCCCGCGCTTCGTCAACAGTGGTGTGCCGGAGTTCGTCCGGTCGCTCGCCCTGCTCGGTCGGATGTGGCCGCTGCGTTACGGACTGACCCCGGATCAGGCCGGGCGCTGGACCGCGGACTTCCAGGCCGAGCTGGCCGGGCTCGACCCGGCGGCCCTCCAGGCACCCGACACCTGGTGGGCGGTCCTCCTGGAGCAGTTCTGGGACGGCCTGCTCTAGCCGCCCGGCGGCTGGGGCCGGGGCAGCACCGGTGGGTGCGGCCCCGGCCGGCGGTGTCGCTTCCTTTGGCTTTCCGAACGATCTGCGCAAAATAGGTCAAGAAGACCGCAGGTACCGAGCACCTGATCGAGCCCAGCCAGGCACCGAGCCCAGCCGGCCACTGAGGGGAAGACAGTAGATGAGCGACGCCATCCCGTCGTACGGCTTCACCGCTGCCCGGAAGGGTTACGCGCCAGAGCAGGTCGACCGCGCGCTGGGGGCGCTGACCGCCCAGCGGGACCACGCCTGGCACCGGCTGAGCCAGCTCGGTGCCCAGATCCGTGAGCTGGAGACGGCCCTGGCCGCCGCCCGGCAGGCCGCCGCCGAGGCCCCCGAGCCCGACTACAGCACGCTCAGCGAGCAGGCCGGCGACCTGATGGCGATCGCCGAGAACGAGACCCGGCAGATCCGCGAGAAGGCCGAGCGGTTCAGCACGCAGACCCGCGACGCGGTGGCCGAGGCCGGCCGGACGCGGCAGAGCGAGGCCGCCGCCTACGCCACCGCCACCCGCGCCGAGGCCGACGAGGCCGCCCGCCGGACCGAGGTGAGCACCCGCGCCGCGGCCGAGAAGCTGCGCACCGACGCCGAACAGGACGCGCGTGCCTGCCGGGACGCCGCCACCGCCGAGTCCGCCCGGATCCGGGTGGCCGCCGCCGAGGCGGGCGAGCGGGCCGAGGCCAAGCTGGCGGAGCTGCGCCGCGACGCCGACGAGCGGTTCGCCGCCGAGGAGGCCGCTGCCGCCGCCGAGGACGCCAAGATCTCGCTGGCCGCCGAGCACCGCCTCAAGGAGGCCGAGCAGCACCGGGAAACCACGCTCGGCGTGGTCAAGCAGATCGACACCGACGCCCAGGCCAAGGCCGACCAGCTGATCGAGACCGCCCGCCGCGAGGCCGAGCAGATCAACGCCCGCACGGCGGCCGAACGGGCCGAGTTCGACAAGCGGCTGGAGACGGTGCAGACGCACCTGGACCACATCAAGGGCACGCTGGCCTCGCTGACCGGCAAGGCGGTCGGGATGATCGAGCCGGGCCAGGTGCCCGCTGCCGCGCTGGCCGCTGCCGCGCCCGCCGCGCCCGCGCTCGACTCGGAGGCGGACACCGGTGAGGTGCCGCTGCCGGCCGCCCCCGAGGTGGCTGTCCCCGAGGCGGTCGCCGCCGACGCGCCGACCACCGTGCTGCGGATGCCCGCCGAGCTGTTCGAGGCCACGGTCGCCCAGCCCCAGATCGCCCAGCCGCAGCCCGCCCAGCCGCAGGTCGACCCGCGCACCGCCCTGCGCGCGGCGGGCGCCGCCCAGCCGCCGGTGCCGCCCCGCCCGGCCACCCCGCCGCCGGCCCCGCCGCAGGCGCCGAGCGACCCGGCGGCGGAGACCACGCTGATGCCCCGGATCGCGGGGGCGCCGCGCAACGCGGACGAGACCGCGGTCATCCCGAAGATCGTGATCATCGACGACGAGGTCGCCCTGGACTCGCTGCCCAACACGGTGGGACGTCGGCGGAGCTGACCTCGGGTGGGACAGCCGCGGGCCCGGCCGATCGGCCGGGCCCGCGGCTGATCTGCCGCCAGGCGGCGGTGTCCGAGCGGGCGCGGCGGTGCGGGGCAGCCGACCGGAGCCGAGCGCTGCGACGGTTGGCGGCGGTGAAAGGGCCCGGGTGCTCACGGGCCGGGCTCCGGCCAGGACCCGTGGCGCCCTCCAGGAAAGGGCGCCACGACTCCCGACGGTCGGGCGGGTGCCCCCACCCAGGGTCACCCGGCCTCGCACCCCGACCCCCATCGGAGTGCGTTCGGCCCACCAGTCCATCCCCCACGGTTGGAGCGGCGGGCACGGGATCCATCCTGCGCGCCGTCCATGGACTCCCAGTGACAGGAGTATGTCCACTTCTTGACAATCGGCCACTGTGTCCGAACGCCAGGTCATCACCGCCGCCGACGGTCATGTGCATGGCTGTGTCCGACTGCCCGCCCGCCCGCTCCGTCGTTGCCTCGGCGTAGGCTGGGAGCCTGACCCGGCCCCTGTGCACCGCGTGCCGGGCCCATCAAGCTGCCCGGCGGCAGGAGCAAGCTTCGCCACCGGGCGCTCCGCCTGGACGCAACGGGACGAAGAGACTCCATGAGCCTGATCGGTTTGCTCGATGTCGTGGTCCGCGACACCGCCCTCGCCGAGGCGATCGAGGCGGCGGCCGGCAGCCACCGCCCGCACCTCGACCTGGTCGGCCCGCCCGCCGCACGGCCGTTCGCCATCGCGGCGCTGGCCCGTTCGCTGGCCGCGGGGGCCGGCGAACGGGGCCGCCCGGTGCTCGCGGTGACCGCCACCGGCCGGGAGGCCGAGGACCTGGCCAGCGCCCTGCGTTCGCTGCTGCCGCCGGACGCCGTCGCCGAGTTCCCGGCCTGGGAGACGCTGCCGCACGAGCGGCTCTCGCCGCGCTCGGACACCGTGGGCCGCCGGCTCGCGGTGCTGCGCCGGATCGTCCACCCGCGGGCGGATGACGTTGCGGCCGGGCCGCTGCAGGTGGTGGTGGCCCCGGTCCGTTCGGTGCTGCAGCCGCAGGTCAAGGGGCTGGCCGAGCTGGAGCCGGTGGCGCTGCGCGGCGGCGAGTCGGCGGACCTGGGCGAGATCGCCAGGCGGCTGTCGGCCGCCGCCTACGCCCGGGTGGAACTGGTCGAGAAGCGCGGCGAGTTCGCGGTGCGCGGCGGCATCCTGGACGTCTTCCCGCCGACCGAGGAGCACCCGCTGCGGGTGGAGTTCTGGGGCGACGAGGTCGAGGAGATCCGCTACTTCAAGGTGGCCGACCAGCGTTCGCTGGAGATCGCCGAGCACGGCCTGTGGGCGCCGCCCTGCCGCGAGCTGCTGCTGACCGATCAGGTCCGGTCCAAGGCGGCCGAGTTGGCCCTCGCCCATCCCGAGCTGGCCGAGATCCTGGACAAGATCGCCGAGGGGATCGCGGTCGAGGGGATGGAGTCGCTGGCCCCGGTGCTGGTGGACGACATGGAGCTGCTGCTCGACGTGCTGCCGGCCGGCTCGGTCGCGGTGGTCTGCGACCCGGAGCGGGTCCGCACCCGGGCCGCGGACCTGGTGGCGACCAGCCAGGAGTTCCTGCACGCCTCCTGGGTGGCCGCGGCGGCCGGTGGCGACCGGCCGATCGAGGTCGAGCAGATCGACGTCTCGGCCGCCTCGCTGCGCTCGCTGGCCGAGGTGCGCGAGCACGCCGCCGCGATCGGGCTGCCCTGGTGGTCGGTCAGCCCGTTCGCGACCAGCGACGCCGGCGCGAGCTCCGTACTCGAGTTCGACACCAACGCGCTGACCCTGGGCATGCACGCCGTGGAGGCCTACCGCGGCGACACCGCGCGGGCGATCGCGGACGCCCGGGAGCGGCTGGCCGCCGACTGGCGGGTCGTCATGGTGACCGAGGGCCAGGGTCCGGCCGCGCGGCTCGCCGAGCTGCTCGGCAATGAGGGCATCGCGGCCCGGCTGGCCCCCGACCTGACCGAGCCGCCGACCCGCGACGTCGTCTACGTCAGCTGCGGCTCGATCGAGCACGGCTTCGTGGACGAGGCGCTCAAGCTCACCGTGATCACCGAGACCGACCTGTCCGGCCAGCGCTCCTCCACCAAGGACATGCGCCGGATGCCGTCCCGGCGCCGCAACGCGATCGACCCGCTGGCGCTGGCCGCCGGCGACTACGTGGTGCACGAGGCGCACGGGGTGGGCCGCTACGTCGAGATGGTGCAGCGCACCGTGCAGGGCGCCACCCGTGAGTACCTGGTGCTGGAGTACGCGCCGGCCAAGCGCGGCCACCCCGGCGACCGGCTCTTCGTGCCGACCGACCAGCTCGACCAGGTGACCAAGTACGTCGGCGGCGAGGCCCCGACGCTGCACCGGCTGGGCGGCGCGGACTGGGCGAAGACCAAGCAGCGGGCCAAGAAGGCGGTCAAGGAGATCGCGGCCGACCTGATCAAGCTCTACTCTGCCCGGATGGCGGCCCCGGGCCACACCTTCGGCCCCGACACCCCGTGGCAGCGCGAGCTGGAGGACGCCTTCCCGTACGCGGAGACGCCCGACCAGCTCACCACCATCGCCGAGGTCAAGGCCGACATGGAGAAGTCGGTCCCGATGGACCGGCTGATCTGCGGCGACGTCGGCTACGGCAAGACCGAGATCGCGGTGCGGGCGGCGTTCAAGGCCGTGCAGGACGGCAAGCAGGTGGCGGTGCTGGTGCCGACCACGCTGCTGGTGCAGCAGCACTTCTCCACCTTCGCCGAGCGCTACGCCAACTTCCCCGTGGTGGTGAAGGCGCTGTCCCGGTTCCAGAGCGACTCCGAGGCCAAGGCGGTGCTGGAGGGCCTGCGGGACGGCTCGGTGGACGTGGTGATCGGTACCCATCGGCTGTTCGCGTCCGAGACGAAGTTCAAGGACCTCGGCCTGGTGATCGTGGACGAGGAGCAGCGCTTCGGCGTCGAGCACAAGGAGCAGCTGAAGAAGCTGCGGGCCAACGTCGACGTGCTGACCATGTCCGCGACCCCGATCCCGCGCACCCTGGAGATGGCGGTCACCGGCATCCGCGAGATGTCGACGATCACCACCCCGCCGGAGGAGCGGCACCCGGTGCTGACCTTCGTCGGCCCCTACGACGAGAAGCAGATCTCGGCCGCGATCCGGCGTGAACTGCTGCGCGAGGGACAGGTCTTCTACATCCACAACCGGGTGGAGTCGATCGACAAGGCGGCGGCGCGGCTGAAGGACCTGGTGCCGGAGGCGCGGATCGCCACCGCGCACGGGCAGATGGGGGAGACGCTGCTGGAGAAGGTGGTGGTCGACTTCTGGGAGAAGGAGTTCGACGTGCTGGTCTCCACCACGATCGTCGAGTCGGGCATCGACATCTCCAACGCCAACACGCTGATCGTGGAGCGCGGCGACACCTTCGGCCTCTCCCAACTGCACCAGCTGCGCGGCCGGGTGGGCCGTGGGCGGGAGCGCGGCTACGCGTACATGCTCTACCCGCCGGAGAAGCCGCTCACCGAGACCGCGCACGAGCGCCTGGCCACCATCGCCCAGCACACCGAGATGGGCGCGGGCATGTACGTGGCGATGAAGGACCTGGAGATCCGCGGCGCGGGCAACCTGCTCGGCGGCGAGCAGTCCGGGCACATCGCCGGCGTCGGCTTCGACCTCTACATGCGGATGGTCGGCGAGGCGGTGGCCGAGTTCCGCGAGTCGCTGGCCGCGGGCGGCGGCGAGGTCGAGGAGGAGCCGCTGGAGGTGAAGATCGAGCTGCCGGTGGACGCCCACGTGCCGCACGACTACGCCCCCGGCGAGCGGCTGCGCCTGCAGGCCTACCGCTCGATCGCGGCGGTCAACTCGGAGGCCGACATCGACCAGGTGCGGGCCGAGCTGACGGACCGGTACGGCAAGCTGCCGGAGCCGGTGGAGAACCTGCTGCTGGTCGCGGCGCTGCGGCTGTACGCCCGCCGCTGCGGGGTCGCGGACATCACCCTGCAAGGCGCCAACGTGCGGTTCGGTCCGGTGGAGTTGCGCGAGTCGCAGTCGCTGCGGTTGAACCGCCTCTACCCGCGCAGCCAGGTCAAGGCGGCCGCCGCCCAGCTGCTGGTGCCGCGCCCGACCACGGCGCGGATCGGCGGCAAGCCGGTGGTCGGACGGGAGTTGCTGGCCTGGTGCGGGACCTTCCTGAGCACCATGTTCGAGGAGCTGGCGGTGGCCAAGAAGGCGTAGTCCCCGGGCAGTTGGGCGGCGGAGCACGGCGCCGCCCAACTGCCCGCCCGACTGCCCGCCCAGCGCCGCCGCTCGCGGGAGCGGCGCGTCAGTCCAACGGGCGCTCCGCAGAGCACTGCTGACGGTGGGTCAGCCGTGTTCGCCGTCACTCGTTCGGTGCAACCTCCGGGCAACGGCCGTCCCGGCTCTCTATTCTCATGTCACGTCAGGAGCCAGTCGCCACCGCAGCCCCGCCCGGAGGCCCAGCGTGATCCGCAGCCACTCCCTCCGCCGCTCCGCCCAGCTCGCCCGCCGCCGGCTGCGCCGTGCGCTGCCCGCCGTCGGCGTGCTGCTCGCGGCGGCCGTGCTGACCGGTTGCGGGGGTCGGCCGGTGCAGGCCGGGGCGGCGGCGGTGGTCGGCCCCGACCGGATCACCGAGTCGGCGGTGCAGGCCCGGGTGGCCGAGTTCCGCGCGCAGGCGGCCCGGTTGCCGAGCGGGCAGTACCAGGAGCAGGCGGGGCTGGTGGGGGCGACCGTCTCCGGGATGATCTTCAGCGAGGTGGTCGAGCACGCGCTGGCCGAGCACCGGCTGACCGTCAGCGACACCGAGATCGCCCAGGCGCGGGCCGACCAGGCACAGGCCTGGGGCGGCGAGGCGGGGCTGGAGCAGATGCTGCTGCTCAAGCACGCGGTGCCGGCCGGCGAGATCGACACCTTCCACCGCGAGCAGATCGGCCTGCAGAAGCTGGCCGCGCTGGGCGGGCAGCAGATCGGCACCACGGAGGGCAACAAGACGGTGCACCAGCTGCTGGCCGAGGCCGCCGGCGAGCTCAAGGTGACCGTCAACCCGCGCTACGGCAGCTGGGACGCGCAGCAGGCGGTGCTGGAGAGCCCGAGCGAGGAGTGGCTGCCGCAGTCGGGTGCCGCCGCCTGAGCGGTAGGTTCGAGGGGTGGACATCTCGACGGACACCCCGAACAGCGCTGACGCCGCCAAGCTGACCCTGCTCACCACCACCCACCGGGTGGCTCCCGGCCTGCTCAGCTGGCCCGCCTGGGAGGCGCTGCGCGCGGCGCCGCTGGTGCTGGCCGCCGATCCGGCGCACCCGCAGCTGCCCGCGCTCGCCCGGGCCGGGGTGACGGTCGAGCTGCTGGCCCGCGGCAGCGCCCCGGCGCTGGCCCGCACGCTGGTCGAGCGCGCCCCGGTGCTCTTCCTGGGCAGCCCGGACGGCGACCCGGGGCTGACCGAGGCGCTGGCCCGGATCGCGGTCGAGGAGGCGGGCCGGGCGCCGGAGATCGAGCTGCTGCCCGGCTCCTACGACCTGCCGGGGGCCCGGCTGCTCGACCTGGTCGCGGTGATGGACCGGCTGCGCTCGCCCGGCGGCTGCCCCTGGGACGCCGAGCAGACCCATGCCAGCCTGGTGAAGTACCTGGTCGAGGAGGCCTACGAGCTGGTCGAGGCGATCGAGGAGGGCGACCGGGCCACGCTTCGCGAGGAGCTGGGCGACGTGCTGCTGCAGGTCTTCTTCCACGCCCGGATCGCCGAGGAGCACCCCGAGGACCCGTTCTCCATCGACGAGGTGGCCGGGGCGATCGTCGACAAGCTGATGTACCGCCACCCGCACGTCTTCGGGGACTCCGACGCCGCCACCACCGACCAGGTGGAGGCCAACTGGGAGGAGCTGAAGGCCGCCGAGAAGCAGGACCGCGAGTCGGTCCTGGACGGTGTGCCCTCGGGGCTGCCGGCGCTGGCGTACGCGGCGAAGCTGGTCTCCCGGGTCCGCCGGGCGGGCTTCACCGGGGTACCCGACGCGCCGTACGCGCTGCCCGCCGAGCTGACCGGGCAGACGGTCGGCGCGTTGCTGCTGGCGGTGGTGCAGCGTGCCCACGACGCCAGGGTGGACCCGGACGCGGCGCTGCGGGAGGCCGCGCGCGGTTACCGGGCCGCGGTACGGGCCGCCGAGGGGCTCGCCGCCGACTAGGCCCTGGCGGCGGCCCCGGTCCTTGGCGCCCGGGGCCTGGTGCTACGCGGGCTGCTGGTGGGCGTGCGCCTGCCGCTGCGGCGGGACGCAGGCGCCGATCGCCTCGCCCAGCGGGTCCAGCAGCTCGGCGAGGCGGTGCAGCTGGCCGGGCAGCTCGTCCATCGCGACGATCCGCTCGCCGTCGGGGCCGGCCACGCAGAACAGGTCGATCGGGCCCAGGTGCTTCTCGGTGGTGTCGACCAGGGCGGCGATGTCGCTGGGCTGGTGGATGTCGGACCTGACCCCGATCACCGGGCAGCCGGTCCGGTCCAGGGCGGCGGCCAGGTCCTCGGCCACCCCGGTCCGGGGGTCGGCGATCAGCATGCCGGCGGCGCCCGCCGCGGCGAACCGACGGGCCGGCCCGTCGCCGTCACCGCCGTTGAGTACCGCGATGACCACCACTGCCCCGGTGACTCGCATGGCCTGCTCCTCCCTGGGGGCGCTGCCGCACTGCCGCGCCCGCCAACCACGTATCGGAGGATCGTAGGCTTCTCCTGACCCTCCGCAACAGGGATTACCCGTCAGGTGACCAGGCTCACTCCTCCCGGGGACCGGATACCGTCAAGACATGCCGGACCGCCCCGATTCACCGCCACTCCCGCCCTCGCCGCCCCTGTTCACCTGGGAATTCGCCGCCGACCCCTATCCGGCGTACGCCTGGCTGCGCGAGCACGCCCCGGTGCATCGGACCACCCTGCCGAGCGGGGTTGACGCCTGGCTGGTCACCCGCTACCCGGATGCCAGGCAGGCGCTGGCCGACGCCCGGCTCTCCAAGAATCCGGCCCACCACAGTGAGCAGGCGCATCGCACGGGGCGGGTGGGGATCCCGGGGGAGCGGCAGGCCGATCTGATGACGCACCTGCTGAACATCGACCCGCCCGACCACACCCGGCTGCGCCGCCTGGTCTCCAAGGCCTTCACCCCGCGCACTGTGGCCGAGTTCGAACCCCGGGTGCAGCAGCTGACGGACCGGTTGATCTCCGGCTTCGCGGCGCGCGGCTCGGCCGACCTGATCCACGAGTTCGCCTTCCCGCTGCCGATCTACGCGATCTGCGACCTGCTCGGGGTGCCGGCCGAGGACCAGGACGACTTCCGGGACTGGGCCGGGATGATGATCCGGCGCGGCGGCGGCCCGCGCGGCGGGGTGGCCCGCGCGGTCAAGCGGATGCGGGCGTACCTGGCGGAGCTGATCCACCGCAAGCGGGCCGAGCCGGGCGACGACCTGATCCTTGCAAGCCGTCTGACCTGCGAAAACTCACGGTCGACCCTCGCTCGCAGCCCGAGCGAGGGTCGACCGTGATCATCAAGGTGATGCTGGCGTGAACTCGACCGGGAGTTCCCGCAGGCCACGCATGATCAGACCGCCGCGCCAGCGCAGCTCTGCCGGGTCCGCAGCGAGCTGGAGATCCGGCAGTCGGGTGAGCAGGCTGGAGAGCGCCACACGGCCCTCCAGGCGGGCCAGCGGGGCGCCGATGCAGTAGTGGATCCCGTGGCCGAAACCGAGGTGCGGATTGTCGGCGCGCGCGAGGTCCAGGGTGTCCGGCTGACCGAACCTGGCCGGGTCGCGGTCGGCGGCGGCGAGTACGACGAGAACTGGGTCGCCTGCCGAAACAGCCTGGCCGCCGATTTCGAGCGGCTCGGTGGCATAGCGCCAGGTGGCCAGCTCCACCGGGCCGTCGTAGCGCAGCAGTTCCTCGATCCCCGTATCGAGCAATCGGGACTCTCCATCTGCAAGGGCAGCCTGAAGGAGCGCCAGCTGGGGCGGATTCCGAAAGAGCGCAAGTGCGCCATTGCCGATCAGATTAATGGTCGTCTCAAACCCTGCGAACAAAAGTACGAAGCACATCGCAACGGCCTCGTTCTCGGTGAGGTGCTCGCCGTGGTCGCTGGCCCGGATCAGACCGGAGATCAGGTCGTCGCCCAGGTCGGCCCGCTTGCGATGAATTAGGTCTGCCAGGTACGCACGGATGCGCTTGACAGCCCGGCCCACCCCGCCGCGCGGGCCGCCGCCGTGCCGGATCATCATGCCAGCCCAGTCGCGGAAGTCCTCCTGGTCCTCTTTCGGAACGCCGAGGAGGTCGCAGATCGCGTAAATCGGCAAGGGGAAGGCGAACTCGTGGATCAGGTCCGCCGAACCGCGTGCGGAGAATTCCGAGAGCAGACGGTTCGCGATGCTCTGCACCTGGGGTTCAAACTCTGCAACTCGAGCCGGTGTGAACGCTTTGGAGACCAGCCGGCGCAGCCGGGTGTGGTCCGGCGGGTCGATGTTCAGCAGATGTGTCATCAGATTGGCGCTGCGCTCGCCCGGAATTCCGGTCTTCCCCTTGGCGTGTGCCGACTCGTCGTGGTGCACCGGGT
This sequence comes from Kitasatospora sp. NBC_01266, assembly GCF_036242395.1. Taxonomy (NCBI): domain Bacteria; kingdom Bacillati; phylum Actinomycetota; class Actinomycetes; order Kitasatosporales; family Streptomycetaceae; genus Kitasatospora; species Kitasatospora sp. NBC_01266. Next base: position 5,036,893 of record NZ_CP108458.1, read on the forward strand.
TCTTCGAGAGCCGGCCGTCGGCGAGCGCCTGGCGTGCGTCGGCGTAACGCGTCACGAGCCAGGCTTCGACGCCGCTCGGTAGCTGGGCCTTGTACACAGGTGCATGCTCACGCAGCCACGCGTACGCCGGGTAGGGGTTGGAGGCGAACCCCCAGGTGAAGAGTTCAGGCCGATCAGACATACCTCGACGGTATCCCGCTGCCGATGTTCGGAGGCCATCAGCCCTCTGACACCCCGCGCTACCACGATGTGAGGACGTGCCAGGTCGCCGGGGAGGATCCTGTTCGGTCATTTCCCTGTACACGGTCGGCCTGACGATCCGACAGATATACTCGCCCCGAACATGGGTGACCCCGACGGCGCTGCGAACGCCCCGGGGTCCGGCCACTCGGGCAAGGAGTGACATGGCTAATTCAACCCTGCCTGGACAGCGTGTCGCAAGCCGGGGCGCGGCGCGCCAGAAAGCTGGACTGCCGGTTCGGATCGCCATCTACGTCCGCGTCTCCACCAGGAATCAGGTCGAAGGCTCCGGTCTGGATCAGCAGGAGAAGGATGCGAGGGCGTGGATCGAATTCTGGTTCCGCGACGTTCCTTTCGAGATCGTCGGAGTCTTCGTCGATGACGGAATCTCCGGGAAGATCGACAACCGTCGCGACCAGGTGAAGCTCAAGGCAGCGATTGCCGCAGGCGACGTCGACCTCGTCATCTCCCAGAAGCTCGACCGGTTCGGGCGCACCATGCACGATATCCAGCGCTGGGTGTGGGAGATGAACGACCAAGGGCTGCGCGTCGTCACGGCAGACGGCCGTATCGACTCGCAGAACGAGATGTTCGAGCTGGTGCTGGCGCTGCTGGCCTACATGGCGCAGCTGGAGCACGAGCTGATCTTCTCGCGGACGTTCAACGGGCGCGAAGCGAAGCTCGACGCCGGCGGCTGGGTGGCCGGACCGCCGCCGTTCGGTTTCATGCTGGAAGGGATGGGCTCGAAGGAGGGCTCCCGGATCGCCCTGTCCGAGGATGAGTGCCGAGTGCTGGCGATGGGCGCCGGGTCCATGATCGACCAGGGCATGAACTACTCCGAGACCATCGATCTCCTCAACGAGAAGGAGATGTTCACCCGCAGCGGACGGCCGTGGACGGTGGGCAACTGGATCAAGCGCATCAGTCACGAGGCGATCCTGGAGTGCTGCGTCACCTACCGGAAGAACAACGGGTGGAAGAACGGTACGAAGCAGGACGAGGACGGCAAGGCTCTCTACGGAGAGGCCAAGCGCATTCCGATGCCGGAGGTCTTCACACCTGAGCGCCGTGAAGCGTTGAAGGACGTGATCGCCAAGCTCTCCATCGAGTCGCGTCGCGCGAACTCGGAGTATCCGCTGTCCGGCCGTATCGACGGTCACTGCGGAAACGTCTACATCGGTGGCGGTGTCCGTGGTGGCGGTACCCGTGTCTACCGGTGCAAGGGCGTCGATGACGGTTGCGACGACGTGTACCTCGATGCGACCGACACCGAGAAGGCGGTGTGGGCGCAGCTGACGCCTCTCCTGAACGATCCGAAGCGGATCGAGATGCTCGCCAAGGAGTGGGTGGAGTCCCTCCCCGGGACGAAGGAGAAGCACGACGAGCGTGTGATGACGCTGCGCGCTCAGGTGGAGGCGAAGGAGGATGAGATCGCCGACATCCTCCTCATGTGTCACAAGAACAGGCTGCCGGACCGGGTGCGAGAGAAGTCCCTCTCCAAGCCCAACAGGGAGCTGATGGCTCTCCAGGCATCCCTTCAGGAGGCCGAGGCATGGCTGGAGGACTACGAGTCGACACAGCAGGAGGCGAAGGAGATGGAGGAGTTCATCTCTTCGGCGCGCCTGCGGGTGGGGGATCTGACTCTGGCGGAGAAGTCGGAGCTGTTCGCGATGTTCGATGTCCGGGTGTCAGCCGGGAACCACCGGTTCAAGAAGCGGTCGGGTAAGCCGTGCCCGGTGACGGAGTGGCACAAGGGGACGCAGCACCCGGTGCCGGCCGACATCGACGAGGACGACTGGGTGATGGTGAAGGAGATCCTCTCGGCCTACGTGGCGAAGTCGTCGTTCACGAAGACGACGATCGACCTGCGGCTGGCCTTCAACGGCATGTTCTGCCGCCTGCGCACCGGGACGCCGTGGAACGAGATGACGGATGCGTTCGGCAACCCACAGCGGATCCGTGAGCGGCAGCTGACCTTCTTCCAGCGTGGCGCGTGGAAGGCGATCGTGGAGATGCTGAACCAGCGCGGTGGTGGGACGCCGGTGTACGTGGCTCCGACGATTCCTCCGCTGAAGATCACGGGGCGCGTGGCGCGGTCCCTGTGGGTGGTGGTCGGTGAAGAGGGGCCGGTGGAGGCCCCGGAGGCGCCCGCGAGTGTAGGGCCGAAGGATGGCCCGCATGCTGTGCTCGCCGCGAGTTTTGAGACGACTGTCAACCTCATCGGCAATGGCATGTACACGCTGATGAACCACCCGGAGCAGCGCGCCCGGCTGCAGGAGTCGCTGCGCCGCGGCGAGCGGGAGCTGCTGACCACCGCCGTCGAGGAACTTCTGCGCTACGACGGCCCGGTGGAGCTGGCCACCTGGCGGTTCGCGACCGCGCCGCTGACCATCGGCGGGGTGCACATCCCGGTCGGCGATCCGGTGCTGGTGGTGCTCGCCGCGGCCGATCGCGACCCGGCCAGGTTCGGCCAACCGGACACCCTGGACCTGGCCCGCAGGGACAATCCGCACCTCGGCTTCGGGCACGGCATCCACTACTGCATCGGCGCCCCGCTGGCCCGGTTGGAGGGGCAGGCGGCACTGGCCACCCTGCTGACCAGGCTGCCCGACCTCGACTTCGCCACCGAGCCGGCGGAACTGCGCTGGCGGGGCGGCCTGATCATGCGTGGGCTGCGTGAACTGCCGGTCTCGTTCACGCCGGAGTCCTCGGCCGGCACGTCCTGACGGTGCGTTGATCTGCTGATCTGTTGATATCTCAGCTTGCCGCGACCGGCTGACGGCGTGTCGGAAGTGTTCCGACACGCCTGATCTGAACAGGCATCAATGCGGACAAACCTGATCGGTTAGTAGGCGATCTGCCACTTGTCGTAATTCTCGTGTGATGTACGCGATATGAGCTTGTGATTGGTCCGTCAATCTGCCTACCCTCCCAGGAGTTCGCAGCTGCGAACCCCGCGTGCGGTACGCCGAATCCTGCCCACCGCGCTGCCGGGACACCCGACCTACTCGGGGCAGGGGCGGGGGACCCAGGATTTTCTGCCGTCTCCCACGGCTAGGGGTGAAGCCGCGTCAGCGGCCGGGCCGACCTCACGGGCCCGAACCCGACAGCTCACCTCGCAGGCGTGCGGAGAGGGACAGTTCATGCTGCTCATGGGCAATGGCCGTCATCGTCGTCGTACCCAGACCGAGAAGGCGATCGCCGTGGCCGGCGTCGCCGGCGCGGGCCTGGCGGTGCCGCTGCTCACCGCGACCGCCGCGCACGCCGCTCCGGTGTCGGCCTGGGACAAGGTCGCCAACTGCGAGAGCACCAACAACTGGAGCATCAACTCGGGCAACGGCTTCTACGGCGGCCTGCAGTTCACCTCCTCCACCTGGGCCGCGTACGGCGGCACCCAGTACGCGCCGCAGGCCAATCAGGCCACCAAGGCGCAGCAGATCTCGGTCGCCGAGAAGGTGCTGGCCTCCCAGGGGCCCGGCGCCTGGCCGGTCTGCTCGGTCAAGGCCGGCCTGTCCCAGGGCGGCGCCGCCGCGACGGTGGACACCACCGCGCCGGCCGCGCAGAGCCAGCAGCAGACGCGGCCTCAGGCGCTGGCTCCCCAGGCCCCGCAGGCCAAGCCCCAGGCGCCGCAGTCCGCCGCCCCGGCCTTCCCCGGCCAGGCCGGCTGGGACGCGAAGAGCCAGGTGTACTGGTACCAGAGCGACGGCGGCTGGTTCTGGACCAGCCACCAGGGCGTGTACAACCGGTACGCCGCTCCCCAGGCACCGGTGCAGGCGCCAGTCCAGGCGCCAGTCCAGGCTCCGGTCCAGGTGCCGGTCCAGACGCCGGCCGCCGCCGTCGGCAACGCGGGCGGCTCCGGTCACGACTACACCGTGCGGGCCGGCGACACCCTCTCGACCATCGCCCAGGCCCAGCACCTGGGCGGCGGCTGGCACCAGCTCTACCAGGACAACCAGCAGACCGTGGGCGGGAATCCGGACCTGATCATGCCCGGTCAGGTGCTGCACTTCGGCTGACCGGCCGACAGCCGGTGCGGGTCCGGGCCGAGGTGGCCCCGCACCGGCATTCAGGTGAACTACCGACAGGTAGCCGAGCCACACCGTGAGACGGAACCCAGGTCCGGGTCGTCGTCGCGGCCGGTGCGGTTAGGCTCTGGTCGTAACGACTCCGTACCCACGTCCGCAGGACCGCTTCCGCCTAGGAGATGCCTCGTGCCGTCCATTGATGTCGTCGTAGCCCGTGAGATTCTCGACTCGCGCGGCAACCCCACGGTCGAGGTCGAGGTCGGTCTCGACGACGGCAGCACCGGCCGTGCCGCTGTCCCGTCCGGCGCTTCGACCGGTGCCTTCGAGGCGCTGGAGCTGCGTGACGGTGACAAGAACCGCTACTTCGGCAAGGGCGTCGAGAAGGCCGTCCTCGCCGTGATCGAGCAGATCGGCCCGGAGCTGGTCGGCTACGACGCCACCGAGCAGCGGCTGATCGACCAGGCGATGCTGGACCTGGACGCCACCCCGGACAAGTCCTCGCTGGGCGCCAACGCGATCCTCGGCGTCTCGCTGGCCGTCGCGCACGCCGCCTCCGAGGCCAGCGACCTGCCGCTGTTCCGCTACCTGGGCGGCCCGAACGCGCACGTGCTGCCGGTCCCGATGATGAACATCCTCAACGGCGGCTCGCACGCGGACTCCAACGTCGACATCCAGGAGTTCATGATCGCGCCGATCGGCGCCGAGTCCTTCTCCGAGGCCGTGCGCTGGGGCGTCGAGGTCTACCACACCCTCAAGGGCGTGCTGAAGGAGCGCGGCCTGTCCACCGGCCTGGGCGACGAGGGCGGCTTCGCGCCGAACCTGGACTCCAACCGCGAGGCGCTGGACCTGATCGTCGAGGCGATCAAGAAGGCCGGCTACGTGCCCGGCAAGGACGTGGCGCTGGCCCTGGACGTGGCCTCCTCCGAGTTCTACAAGGACGGTGCCTACCAGTTCGAGGGCAAGGCGCTGACCGCCGCCGAGCTGGGCGCGTACTACGCCGAGCTGGTCGACGCCTACCCGCTGGTCTCCATCGAGGACCCGCTGGACGAGTCGGACTGGGACGGCTGGAAGGCCCTCACCGACCAGCTGGGCGACAAGGTGCAGCTGGTCGGTGACGACCTGTTCGTCACCAACCCGGAGCGCCTGGCCCGGGGCATCGAGACCGGCACCGCCAACGCGCTGCTGGTGAAGGTGAACCAGATCGGTTCGCTGACCGAGACCCTGGACGCCGTCGAGCTGGCCCAGCGCAACGGCTACCGCTGCATGATGTCGCACCGCTCCGGCGAGACCGAGGACGTCACCATCGCCGACCTGGCCGTCGCCACCAACTGCGGCCAGATCAAGACGGGTGCCCCGGCCCGCTCCGAGCGCGTCGCCAAGTACAACCAGCTGCTGCGCATCGAGGAGATCCTCGACGACGCCGCCGAGTACGCGGGCCGCGCGGCGTTCCCGCGGTTCCGCTTCGAGGCCTGAGCAACCTCGCAGCAAGCCTGACCGATGCCCCGGCGCGCACCCCGTAGGGTGGACGCCGGGGCATCGGCGCGAGTGGGAGGGGTCAGGAGATGGCAGGCTGGAAGATCCCGGGTCTGAGCGGCCGGCCGCGGTTCACCAGCCGGGCCACCGTGCTGGTCCTGGTGCTCTGCTCGCTGGTGGCGATCCTCGCGTATCCGACCCGGCAGTTCATCAACCAGCGCGACCAGATCGCCGCCCAGCGGGTCAAGGCCGAGCAGGCCCGCCGACAGGTCGAGCAGCTGACCACCGAGCTGGCCCGCTGGCAGGACCCGGAGTACGTCAAGGCCCAGGCCCGCGAGCGGCTGCACTACGCGATGCCCGGCGAGACCCCCTTCGTCTCGATCGACCCCACCCCCTCGGCCGCCGCCTCCCCGCCCTCGGGCCGAGGCTCCGCCCAGGCCGCCGCGCAGGCGGCCAAGCCCTGGTACGCCGCCGTCTGGGACTCGGTCGACGCGGCTGCCACCCCTGCCCCCGCCCCGTGAGAAGCCGGCCTCGTGCGAGGCCGGCCCTGTGAGAAGACAGCGCTGACATGACACTTGAGAACCAGCCGGTCGCCGACCGCGACCTGGCCGCCGTCGCGGCCCAGCTCGGCCGCGTCCCGCGCGGCACCCGGGCGGTGGCGCACCGCTGCCCGTGCGGCAACCCGGACGTGGTGGAGACCGCCCCCCGGCTGCCCGACGGCACCCCGTTCCCCACCCTGTACTACCTGACCTGCCCCAAGGCCGCCTCGCTGATCGGCACCCTGGAGGCGGACGGCGTGATGAAGGAGCAGACCGCCCGGCTCGCCGAGGACCCGGAGCTCGCCGCCGCCTACCAGAAGGCGCACGAGGATTACATCGCCCGGCGCGACGCGATCGAGGTGCTGGAGGGCTTCCCCTCGGCCGGCGGGATGCCGGACCGGGTGAAGTGCCTGCACGTGCTGGTCGGCCACTCGCTGGCGGCCGGCCCCGGCGTCAACCCGCTGGGTGACGAGGCGCTGGCGATGCTGCCCGAGTGGTGGCGCAAGGGCGGCTGTGTGAGCGAGCAGCAGGTCGAGGCGGGGGTCGAGGCGCTGGTGGCCCAGCGGGACGAGGCCGAGGACCACACGGCGGTGATCGCCGCCAAGGAGCGCAAGACCGCCGAGCGCGCCGCCAAGCGCCAGGCCGAGCAGCAGGACGAGGGAGAGAAGTGAGTGTCACCCGGGTCGCCGCGATCGACTGCGGCACCAACTCGATCCGCCTGCTGATCGCCGACCTCGACCCGGCCACCGGTGCGATCACCGACCTGGACCGGCGGATGCTGATCGTCCGGCTCGGCCAGGACGTGGACCGCACCGGCCGGCTGGCCCCCGAGGCGCTGGAGCGCACCTTCGCGGCCTGCCGCGAGTACGCCGCGGTGATCGCCGAGTACCAGGTGGGGCCGGAGCGGACCCGCTTCGTGGCCACCAGCGCCTCCCGGGACGCCGAGAACAGCGCGGAGTTCACCAAGGGCGTGCGCGAGATCCTGGGCGTCGAGCCCGAGGTGGTCAGCGGCGACGAGGAGGCCCAGCTCTCCTTCACCGGCGCCACCAAGGAGCTGGCCGGCGCCGCCGTGCCCGCGCCGTACCTGGTCTTCGACCTGGGCGGCGGTTCGACCGAGTTCGTGCTGGGCGGCGCGCAGGTGCACGCGGCCCGCTCGGTGGACATCGGCTGCGTGCGGCTGACCGAGCGGCACTTCGCCGGCTCGCAGGTGCCGACGGCCGATCAGATCGCGGCGGCCAGGGCGGACATCGAGGCGGCCCTCGACCAGGCCGCCGAGGTGGTCCCGCTGACCGAGGCGGCCTCGCTGGTGGGCCTGGCCGGGACGGTCACCACGGTGGCCGCCATCGCGCTCGGCCTGCCGGAGTACGACTCCACCGCCGTGCACCACTCCCGGCTGTCGTCGGCGCAGGTCCGCGAGGTGACCGAACGGCTGCTCGCGGCCACCCACGCGGAGCGGGCCGCGATCCCGGTGATGCACCCGGGCCGGGTGGACGTGATCGGGGCCGGCGCGCTGGTGCTGCTCTCGATCATGGAGCGGACCGGGGCCGAGGAACTGGTGGTCAGCGAGCACGACATCCTGGACGGGATCGCCTGGAGCGCGGCGGTCTGAGGACGTGTCGGCTCGCGGTCCACTGGTGTCCCACCAGTCGGATCCCTCGATGGACACTCGGCCGGGCCGCCCGATGGCGGCGACCCGGCCGGGTGCCGCGAGAAAGTTCGTGAATTTCTTCACATGGCGAATCGGACATTCGGCTCAGTCCGCGGGGCGGTTCGTCCGGATTGCGAGAGTGAAGGTCGGCGGTCGCGGCGGCCCGATGGATCCCAGGCGGGGTTCCGGATACGCCAGCGAAATCGAAACGGCGCTCGGGAACCTCGGTGCGGGGCGGATCGTTGCTGCTCAGCAGGGCGAGTGGAATCCAAACCTCCGTACGGGTCCGCCGGGGCCCCGTTGAGCGGCCCTCAAGTCCCGAGGTGTGGGCGGGCAGTGTAGCAGAGGCTGTCCAGATCCTTGTGACGGGCCTCACGAATGGTGCTCCGACCGGTGCTGGATACTTTCCGATATGAGCACCACGGAGCGTCCTCGCATCCTCATTGTCGGCGGTGGTTACGTCGGCCTGTATGCCGCGATGCGCATCCTCAAGAAGATGCGCTACGGGGAGGCGACCGTCACGGTCGTCGACCCGCGGTCGTACATGACGTACCTGCCCTTCCTTCCCGAGGCGGCCGGCGGCAACGTCGCGCCCCGCAACCTCGTCGCACCGCTGCGCAGCGCCCTGAAGAAGGCGGAGGTGCTCACCGGTCACGTGACCGCTGTGGACCACGCCCGCAAGGTCGCCACCATCGCGCCGCTGGCCGGCGACAGCTACGAGCTGCCCTTCGACTACCTCGTCGTGGCCACCGGCTCGGTCTCCCGCACCTTCCCGATCCCCGGCCTCGCCGAGCACGGCATCGGCATGAAGACGGTCGAGGAGGCGATCAGCCTCCGCAACCACGTCATGGCGCAGCTGGACAAGGCCGAGTCCACCACGGACCCGGAGATCCGGCGCAAGGCCCTCACCTTCGTGATCATCGGCGGCGGCTTCGCCGGCGTCGAGACCATCGCCGAGGTCGAGGACATGGCCCGGGACGCGGCGAAGATCTACAAGACCGTCAGCCGCGACGACATGCGCTTCATCCTGGTCGAGGCGGCCAACCGGATCCTGCCCGAGATGGGCCCGGACCTCGGCCTGTGGACCAAGCAGAAGCTCGAAGAGCGCAACATCGAGATCTACATCGAGACCTCGATGGACTCCTGCGTCGACCAGCACGTGGTGCTGAAGAACGGCGTCGAGGCCGACGCGGCCACCATCGTGTGGACCGCGGGCGTCAAGCCCAACCCGGTGGTCGCCAACTTCGGCCTGCCGCTGGGCCCGCGCGGCCACATCGACACCGCCCCGACGCTGCAGGTCCAGGGCTTCGACAACGTCTGGTCGGCCGGCGACAACTCGCAGGTGCCGGACCTGGCCGCCGGTGAGGGCGCCTGGTGCCCGCCGAACGCCCAGCACGCGGTGCGCCAGGCCGTGGTCCTCGGTGACAACGTGATCTCCGGTATGCGCGGCTTCCCGCAGCAGGAGTACAAGCACAAGAACCTCGGTGCGGTCGCCGGTCTGGGCCTGCACAAGGGCGTGGCGATCCTCTTCGGCAAGTACAAGCTGAAGGGCCGTCCGGCCTGGTGGTTCCACCGCCTGTACCACGGCAGCCGGGTGCCGACCATGAACCGCAAGGTCCGGGTCTTCACCGACTGGACGCTCGCGATGTTCCTCAAGCGCGAGACGGTCGGCCTCTCCGAGATGGAGAAGCCGTTCGGTGCCTTCCAGGAGGTCACCGTCTCCGTCCCGGCGCCGGCCGCTCCCGCCGAGGCCGAGAAGGCCGACAAGGCGCTCGCGAGCAAGTAAGCGACTGACCCCCGGCCGTAGGGAGCCGGGATGTGAGTCGGAGGCCCTCCGCCCGGCAGCGTCGCCGGACCACGACCTCCGTGGTGCTCAGCCGGCCGTGCGACCGGGCGGAGTACGAACCGCAGTACCAGCAGGACGCAGTACCAGCAGGACAGCGTGAAAGGCCCCGGCCGGTGGCGAGGACCACCGGCCGGGGCCTTTTCGGCTGCCCGGGCCCGTCGACGGGGCGTCAGGCGGCCTTGATGCTCTCCAGGATGTCCAGCCTCGCGGCCCGCCGGGACGGCCAGATGGCCGCCACCAGGCCGACCACCCCGGCCAGCACCAGGAAGAGCAGCAGCTTGCCGTACGGCAGCACGGTGCTCAGTCCGGTGACCGAGTCCTTCAGCGTGCCGTTCACCGCCCAGGCCAGGAAGCAGCCCAGGCCCAGGCCCAGCACCGCGCCGAAGAGCGAGATCACCACCGACTCCAGCTGGACCATCCGCTTGACCTTGGCCCGGTCCAGGCCGATCGCCCGCAGCATCCCGATCTCGCGCTTGCGCTCGAAGACCGACATCGCCATGGTGTTGACCACGCCCAGCACGGCCACCAGGACCGACATCGCCAGCAGGCCGTAGAGCATGTTGAGCGCGAACGAGATGACCGAGCTGGCCTGGTCGCGCAGGTCCGCCTTGCTCTGCACCTCGATCAGCGGGTTGTCGCCGCCGGCCGCGGTCAGCGCCCGCTCCAGCGCCGGGCTCGGCCCGTCGGCGCCCTTGACCAGCACCTGGCCGTAGTCGTCGGTCGCGCCGTGGCCGGCCAGCGCCGCGTTGCTCATGGCCATCTCGCTGATCATCGGGTTGCGCTGGTAGATGCCGCCGACCGTGAGGCTGCCGCTGCGGCCGTCCGGGAAGGTGGCCGGCACGGTGCTGCCCACGCTCAGGTGGCTGCTCTGCGCGACGACCGTGTCGACCAGCAGCTGCCCCTGGTCCAGCGCGGCCTCGGAGCCGGCGGTCATGGTCAGCGTGAGCAACTGCCCGGCCTGCGCCGGGTCCACGCCGGTGACCTGGGAGTGCGAGCCGGCGATGGTGAAGCCGACGGTGTCGATCGGCGAGGCGGCGGCGACCCCGGGGGTCTTCCTGACCTGGTCGACGATGGACTGCGAGAGGGGCAGGCCGTTGGACATCTGCACCGCGTAGTCGGCCTTCAGCGAGTCGCCGACCGCCTTGTCCAACCAGCCGTTCAGCGAGGCGCCCAGCACGGACAGCGCGCTGACCAGGGTCAGGCCGATGGTGAGGGCGGCGGCGGTGGCGGCGGTCCGGCGCGGGTTGCGCACCGCGTTCTGCTGGGCCAGCTTGCCGGAGACCCCGAAGAGCCTGCTGAGCAGCGGGCCGATCAGCGCGATCAGCGGGCGGGAGAGCAGCGGGATCAGGATGAAGATGCCGATCAGCGCGGCTCCCGCGCCGCCGGCCACCAGCTCCCGGCCGCCGCTGCCGGCCGCCGCGCCGCCGAGGATCAGCGCCACACCGGCGGCGGTGATCACCCCGCCGATGCTGTTGCGCACCAGCAGCCCCTTCTGGGAGGCCGGCTGGTCGCCGCTGCTCATCGCCGCCACCGGGGCGATCCGGGCCGCCCGGCGGGCCGGCAGCAGCGCCGAGACCACCGTGACCAGGACACCGACCAGCAGCGCGGTCAGCACGGTGGCCGGCGAGACGACCAGCGGGCCCGACGGCGTGTTGCCGCTGCCCAGCTGCCCCACCAGCGCCTGCATCCCGGCCCCGATCCCGATGCCGGCCAGCAGACCGGCCACCGAGGAGAGCAGGCCGATCAGCACGGCCTCCAGCAGCACCGAGCGGGTGACCTGCTTGCGGCTGGCCCCGATCGCCCGCAGCAGGGCCAACTCCCTGGTGCGCTGGGCGACCAGCATGGTGAAGGTGTTGGCGATGATGAAGATGCCGACGAAGAGCGAGATGCCAGCGAAGGCCAGCAGCATGGTGCGGATGCTGCCCATGGTCTGGGAGACCAGCTGCCGCTGGTCGGACTGGAGTTGGTCGGCGGTCTTGGCGGTGATGTGGTCGGGGTGCCCGATGGCCTGGTCGACCTCGGTCAGCAGGGTGTCCTGGCTGGTGCCGGGCGCGGCGGTGAGCGAGATCTCGGAGAACCGCCCCGGCGCCAGCAGCAGGCGCTGCGCGCTGGCGGTGTCGAAGAGCACCAGCGGGGCGCCGGCCGAGACCCTGGGGTCGTCGGTGGTGAAGATGCCGGTGAGGGTGGCGTTCATGGCCGGGCCGTTGGTGGCCACCCGGACGGTGTCGCCGACGTGGTAGCCGGCCTTGTCGGCGCTCTGCCGGTCCAGCGCGATCTCGCCGGACTTCTGCGGCCCGCGGCCCTCGGCCATCGGGTAGCGGGGGTCCTGACCGGCGCTGTCCGGTACGTAGTTGGCGCCGGTGGAGCCGCCGTCCTGGCCGATCGCCTTGCCCTGCTTGTCCGCGACGGCGGCGAAGCTGGAGACGGTGCCGCGGCTGCTCGCCACCCCCGGCAGCTTGCCGAGCTGCGCGAGGGTGGCGGCGGTGAGCCCGGGGTCACCGGGCCCGGTCTGCTCGGACCCGGCGCCGGCGGACCCCGCGTCGGTGGACTGCGAGCCGGTGGACTGCGCGCCGGTGTCGGAGACCAGCACGGAGAGGTCGGAGTAGCTCTTGGAGTAGCTGTTCTTCAGCGCCGACCCGAAGGTGTCGGAGAAGACCATGGTGCCGGCCACGAAGGCGGTGCCCAGCAGCACGGCCAGCGCGGTCATCAGCAGGCGGCCCTTGTGGGCCAGCACGTTGCGCAACGCGGTGCGGTACATGGTGTGTCAGGCCCTTCAGCTGGTGCGGCCCTTGGCGTCGAAACGACGCATCCGGTCCAGGACGGCGTCGGCGGTGGGGTCGCTCAGCTCGTCGACGATCCGGCCGTCGGCGAGGAAGACGACCCGGTCCGCGTAGGAGGCGGCCACCGGGTCGTGGGTCACCATCACCACGGTCTGGCCCAGTTCGCGTACCGAGTTGCGCAGGAAGGAGAGGATCTCCGCGCCGGAGCGGGAGTCGAGGTTGCCGGTGGGCTCGTCGGCGAAGACGATCTCCGGCCGACCGGCCAACGCCCGGGCGCAGGCCACCCGCTGCTGCTGGCCGCCGGAGAGCTGGCTGGGGCGGTGCGAGAGCCGGCCGGACAGGCCGACGGTCTCCACCACCGCGTCCAGCCAGGCCTTGTCCACCTTGCGGCCCGCGATGTCCATCGGCAGCGTGACGTTCTCCAACGCGGTGAGCGTGGGCAGCAGGTTGAAGGCCTGGAAGATGAAGCCGATCTTGTCCCGGCGCAGTTGGGTCAACTGCTTGTCCTTCAGGCCGACCAGCTCGGTCTCGCCGATCGTGGCCGAGCCGGAGGTGACCGCGTCCAGCCCTGCCATGCAGTGCATCAGGGTGGACTTGCCGGAGCCCGAGGGGCCCATGATCGCGGTGAACTCACCCTGCCGGAACTCGACATCCACCTCGTCCAGCGCCACCACCCGGGTCTCACCGGAGCCGTACACCTTGCTCAGCCGCACGGCGCGGGCGGCGGCCCGGCCGGTTCGGACGGCGGCGGTCGTCGTGGTCACGGGTACTCCTAGGGGTCGGCCGTCGGGCAGTGCGGGGTGACGGTGGTTCGTTGCGGTATGTCCCTTCATGTTCTCCGCCGATCGCGCCGGATTCGTCGCCCCGGCGGACGGTTGGACCGCGGCCCGCAGGCTTACCCGACGGCCTCCGTTCTCCTCCTGCGGTATGACACGACCCCGGGTGGCCGGATCCGGCGGTTCCGCTGGCCGAATTGCGAACAGTTCGTCAGATGGCAAGGAAACATGACAACTTCCCCGCCAAGGAACATGCGCAAGAGGGATCGGGGCGACTAGGCTCAGGGGTAGCTCGCACATGGGCCCAGCGCTCCCCGCCCGGATGGTGGAACGCAGACACGGGCAGCTTAAAACTGCTTGGCCGCGAGGCCGTGCCGGTTCGAGTCCGGCTCCGGGCACCAGGTCGGCGAACGTGACGGCGCCCCGCCTCCCCCGGGAGGCGGGGCGCCGTCGTGCGTGCCGCCCCTCGGGTCTCTCTTTGCCAACGCATTACCATTGGCCCTGCGGGCGGCGCCGCGTCGCCCTGGGAGGAAGATCATGAGGAGCAGCAACCCGGTCTTCTCGCGGGAGGGATCGTTCGGCCGCGACCCCGGCTACGCCGGGTTCGGCGGCGCGCAGCCGCCCACCGCCGAGCAGTTGGCGGAGCTGTACCGCGCGCCGGCCGCGGGCCCGCGTGCGACCGGCCGGATGACCATGGACGACGTGGTCGCCAACACCGCGCTGACGCTGCTCACAGTGGTGGCCGCGGGCGCGGTGGCCTGGTTCGCGCTGCCGGCCGCGAGCTTCGCGATCGCCGGCCTCGCCGCGCTGGCGGCTCTCGTGGTGGGCCTGGTGGTCAGCTTCCGGCGGAGCGTCAACCCGGCCCTGGTGCTGCTCTACGCGGGCCTGGAGGGCTTCTTCCTGGGGGCGCTCACCAAGGCCTTCAACACCATCTGGCCGGGCATCGCGATCCAGGCGGTGCTGGGCACGGCCGCCGTCTTCGCGGGCATGCTGCTCGCCTACCGCGGCGGTCTGGTCAAGGTCACCGCGCGGTACACCCGGATCGGGCTGGCGATCGCGGTGGGCTTCGTGCTGCTGCTGGCGGTGAACCTGGTGGCCGCGCTCTTCGGTGCCTCGCTGGGGCTGGACTCCGGGCCGCTGGGCATCGTCTTCGGGCTGGCCGGGGTGGGCCTGGGCGCGTTCTTCCTGTCGCTGGACTTCGCGGCGGTGGACCAGGCGATCCGCGCCGGTGCGCCGCGCCGGGAGTCCTGGCGGGCGGCTTTCGGGCTGACCCTCTCGCTGGTCTGGATCTACCTGGAACTGCTGCGCCTGATCGCGATCCTGCGCGGGGACGACTGACCCCCGCCGGACCGCGTTTCGCCGGGCACTAGGCTCGCGGCATGGGTGAACAGGGGCTGGACGGGCTGGACGAGTTGGTGACGGTGCTGGACCGGCTGGCGGACCGTTTCCGGGCGATGCCGCAGAGCTACCTGCTCGGTGCGGCGCCCGGCCACTCCTCGCGGGCGGCGGCGGGACTGTCGCTGGCCCGGCAACTGGCCGGCTGGGCGCAGCAGGTCGAGGAGGGCGAGGGGGTGCGGGTGCGGGAGATCCCGGACGCCGGGGTCTTCGCGGTCGGCGACCAGCTCTCGGTGGCCGGCCACGACCTGGTCACCGCGCTGGCGCAGACGCCGACCGCCGCGCCCGGCCTCCTGGCGGAGGCGGTCGCGGCGGTGCGGGCGATGACCCAGGTGACGCTCTGAGGTGCTGACGCTCTGATCTGCTGACGGTCCGTCAGCGCGGCCACTGGCAGCCCTCGGGCCCGCTGGTGGCCTGGTCCTCAGATGCTGGCCACCACGCGGTCGGCCAGCACGTAGACGGTCTCCTCGTCGGTCGAGAAGGTCAGCGAGTACGAGCCGGAGAAGCGCGAGCCGCCGAGCAGCCGGACGTCCTCGCCGGCCCGGACCGCGTCGATCAGGCGGTAGGCGGCCTCGCGGTCGCCGGGGGCCACGCAGAGCGTGGTGCCGTCGGCGAAGGCGTAGACGTCCAGCGTGCCGAGCGGGCCGGGGCGGACGTCGGTGAGTGCGATCCGCTCTTCGGCGAGCGCGGTCAGCCGGGTGTCGGTCCACTCGCGGGACGGGGCCTGGCTGGGCACGAAGTCGGGGTGCGAGGGGTGCCGGCGCGGGTCGGGGGTGGGCGCGGGGCCGGTCTGGGCGGCCGGGTCGGGGTCGAGCAGACCGGCCTCGAGACCAGTGGCCAGCAAGTCCGCCTCGCGGGCCGCGCGGGCCTCGTGGGCCGCGTTGACCTCACCGCTGGGTGCGACGCCGCCCACCGGTCCCGGCAGCGTGCCGCTGTCGCCGATCATGTCCTCCAGCGCCGAGCGCAGCGCCTCGCCGAACGACGGGTCCATGGTGCCGGCGCTGTCCGCGGCCTCCTCCGGGCCGGTCGGGCGGGGGAAGAAGACCGGCCAGCTCTCCGCCGGACCCAGGCTGCCCAGCCCGCTCAGCTGCTCGCCGGCGAGGTCGGTGAACGGGGCGTCCAGCAGCGGGTCGTCCTCGGCCGCCCGGGCCTCCTGCTCGGCCCAGAACGCCCGGGCCTCGCTGATCTCCCGCTCCCGGTCGGCCGCCAGGGCCTCGGTGACGGCACGGCGTATCGCGTCCTCGTCCACGGCGGCGGGCGCGGCGGTTGTTCGGTCGGCGGCCAGCTTGCGCAGGGCGCGCACCTGGAGCAGGACGGCGGTGCAGACGGCGATCAGGACCAGCAGCAGGGCGACATACACAGCGCTCACGGAACGTACTCCTCGCGCGGAGTGGAACAGGGGAACGTTTCCACCCTGCCGTATGGGTGGGTGGTGCTGCAGAGGAAGATGTCCGAAATGTCGGTGACCTTCGTCATTGTCCAAAAATCAAAAAGGTGCCCTGGTGTACGCTGCGCGGTTGGGCGACTTCGCTGCGTCGAAATCGAGGGCCCCGGGGACGAGTTGAGGGCCGGATCGCGGCTCGCGAGGTGATCCGGCCCTCAATTACCGTCCGTGACGCCAAACGGGTGGCAGGGCCCGTCGGGCCTCAGTTCGAGTCCTCAGCTCAAGTCCTCAGCTCAGCCGCTCGATGCTCTCTGGTCGCGGCTGAACTGCTCCTTCGCTGCGGGCGGGTGCCGCCCTTCCCCCAGCCTTCGGCCGGGAGGTGCCCCCTGGCGACCCCCACCCTCCGCTGCGTCTCAGCTCAGCCGCTCGATGCTCTCTGGTCGCGGCTGAACTGCTCCTTCGCTGCGGGCGGGTGCCGCCCTTCCCCCAGCCTTCGGCCGGGAGGTGCCCCCTGGCGACCCCCACCCTCCGCTGCGTCTCAGCTCAGCCGCTCGATCACCATCGCCATGCCCTGCCCGCCACCCACGCACATGGTCTCCAGGCCGAACTGCTTGTCGTGCCACTGCAGGGAGTTGATCAGCGTGGTGGTGATCCGGGCACCGGTCATGCCGAACGGGTGGCCGACCGCGATCGCGCCGCCGTTCACGTTCAGCTTGTCCAGGTCGATGCCCAAGTCCCGGTAGGAGGGGATGACCTGGGCCGCGAAGGCCTCGTTGATCTCCACCAGGTCGATGTCGCCGATGCCCAGCCCGGCCCGCCGCAGCGCCTGGCGGGAGGCCTCGACCGGGCCGTAGCCCATGATCTCGGGGGAGAGCGCCGAGACGCCGGTGGAGACCACCCGGGCCAGCGGCGTGATGCCCAGCTCGCGCGCCTTGGTGTCGGACATGATGACCAGCGCGGCGGCGCCGTCGTTCAGCGGGCAGCAGTTGCCGGCCGTGACCGTGCCGTCGGGGCGGAAGACCGGCTTGAGGCCCTGCACGCCCTCCAGCGTGACGCCCGCGCGCGGGCCGTCGTCGGCCGAGACCACGGTGCCGTCCGGCGTGGTGACCGGGGTGATCTCGCGCTGCCAGAAGCCCGCCTTGATCGCGGCCTCGGCCAGGTTCTGCGAGCGCACGCCGAACTCGTCCTGGTCGGCCCGGGTGATCCCCTTGAGCGCGGCGAGGTTCTCGGCGGTCTGGCCCATCGCGATGTAGGCGTCCGGCAGCAGGTCGTCCTCGCGCGGGTCGTGCCACTCCCCGCCGCCCTCCTCGGCGCGCTTGGCGGTGCGGGCCACGGCCTCGCCGAAGAGCGGGTTCTGGGTGTTCGGCATCCCGTCCGAGCTGCCGTTGATCGAGCGCGAGACGGTCTCCACGCCGGCTGAGATGAAGACGTCGCCCTCGCCCGCCTTGATCGCGTGCAGCGCCATCCGCGTGGTCTGCAGCGAGGAGGAGCAGTAGCGGGTGATGGTGGTGCCGGGCAGGTAGTCCATGCCCATCTGGACCGCGATGATCCGGGCCAGGTTGTGGCCCTGCTCGCCGCCGGGCAGGCCGCAGCCGAGCATCAGGTCGTCGATCTGGCGCGGGTCGAGCTGCGGGACCTTGGCCAGCGCGGCGGCGATGATCTGGGCCGTGAGGTCGTCCGGGCGGACGTCCTTGAGCGAGCCCTTGAAGGCGCGGCCGATCGGCGAACGGGCGGCGCTGACGATGACGGCTTCGGGCATGACGGCTCCCTGGTGTGTGTCCGGCTGCTACGGAGAGGAAAGTTACTCTCAAGTAGCGCGTACGTCATCCGTGCCCGGCTGTGAGCTGTCCGACTCGCCGGGCAGCGCCGGCGCGTCCTGCGGCAGGCCGAACCGCAGCCGGTGTTTGACCAGCGCCCAGCGCTTGCCGCCGACGCCGGCCGAGGTGCCCGCCACCTCGGTGCCGGACTGCCCGGCCGCGGTCGCCGCGGCCACCGCCATCGGCAGCACCGCCTCGCGCCGGGCCGGCGGCTCCTCCTCGGCGGCCTCGGGCCACAGGCCCAGGGTCGCGCAGAGCGAGGGCAGCACGGCCATCGCCGCGGTGGCGTAGCCCTGGGCGGAGGGGTGGAACCGGTCGGAGGCGAACATCTCGGGTCTGGTCGCGAACTCCGGCCCGAGCAGCGAGCCGAGCGAGACGGTCCGCCCGCCGGCCTCCACCACCGCGATGGTCTGCGCCGCCGCCAGCTGCCGGCTGACCCGCCGGGCCAGCCAGCGCAGCGGTGGCCGCACCGGCTTGATGGTGCCCAGATCCGGGCAGGTGCCCACCACCACCTCGCAGCCGAGGGTGCGCAGGTCCCGGACCGCTTCGCCGAGTTGCCGCACGGCCTGGGCGGCAGGGGTGTGCCTGGTCACGTCGTTGGCGCCGATGATGATCACCGCGACCTGCGGCCGGTGCGCCAGCGCGAGCCGCACCTGGCGCGCCAGGTCGTCCGAACGCGCTCCGGAGACCGCGACGTTGACCAGCCGCACCCGCTGCTCGGCGACCGCCGCCAGCCCGGTGGCCAGCAGCGCGCCCGGGGTCTCCCGGCCGCGCCGCACGCCCAGGCCCACCGCCGTCGAGTCCCCCAGGAAGGCCAGCACCAGCGGCTCCTGCTGCTCGGCGCCCGGGTCGGCGAGCCCGTCCCCGTAGACCCCGTCGGCCTTCGGCGGATCGCCCTCCAGCAGGCCGACCGCCCGGACCGCGAGGCGGCTCTCGGTGAACAGCACCCCCGCCAGTCCGGCCCCCAGCAGGCCGAGCCCGCCGCCGCCGTACGCCGCCGCGGTGGCGATCCGTCGGGCGACGCGCGCCCTCGAATGCTGCGCCCCAGGCATTCGGCTACCCCCTTCGCATCCGTCCGGTCACCCGTAGTGTGCCGAGCCGGCCTCGTGGCCTGCTCGGCTCGCCACCGGGCGCTCCGCTCTTCGTGCAGCTCTTCCTACAGCGCGCGGACCCACCGCCTCCATACCCTTTGACACCTTCGCGCTATCGAGCGGCATCGGCCATCTGGAGCCATAGGCTGGTGGCACCGAAGAACTGCCAAGGCCACAGACCGGGAGGACCCCCGTGCGGTACCACAATTCGATCATCGAGCTGGTCGGCAACACCCCGCTGGTGAAACTGACCAAGGTCACCGAGGGCATCTCCGCGACCGTGCTGGCGAAGGTCGAGTACTTCAACCCCGGTGGTTCGGTCAAGGACCGCATCGCGATGCGGATGATCGAGGCCGCGGAGGCCTCCGGCGCGCTCAAGCCCGGCGGCACCATCGTCGAGCCGACCAGTGGCAACACCGGGGTGGGCCTGGCGATCGTGGCCCAGCAGAAGGGCTACAAGTGCATCTTCGTCTGTCCGGACAAGGTGTCCACTGACAAGATCAACACGCTGCGCGCCTACGGCGCCGAGGTCGTGGTCTGCCCGACCGCGGTGGCCCCCGAGCACCCCGACTCGTACTACAACGTGTCCGACCGCCTGGTCCGTGAGACCCCCAACGCCTGGAAGCCGGACCAGTACTCCAACCCGGAGAACCCGGCCTCGCACTACCACTCCACCGGCCCGGAGCTGTGGGAGCAGACCGCGGGGAAGATCACCCACTTCGTCGCGGGCGTCGGCACCGGCGGCACCATCTCCGGCACCGGCCGGTACCTGAAGGACGCCTCGGACGGCAGGGTCCAGGTGGTCGGCGCCGACCCGGAGGGCTCGGTCTACTCCGGCGGCACCGGGCGCCCGTACCTGGTCGAGGGCGTCGGTGAGGACTTCTGGCCCACCGCCTACGACCGCACGGTGGCCGACGAGATCGTCGCGGTCTCCGACAAGGACTCCTTCCAGATGACCCGCCGCCTGGCCAAGGAGGAGGGCCTGCTGGTCGGTGGCTCCTGCGGGATGGCCGTGGTGGCCGCACTGGAGGTCGCCAAGCGGCTCGGCCCGGACGACGTGGTCGTGGTGCTGCTGCCGGACGGCGGCCGCGGCTACCTGTCGAAGATCTTCAACGACGACTGGATGGCCGACTACGGCTTCCTGCCCACCGCCGCCGACGAGGCGCACATCGGCGAGGTGCTGGCCCGCAAGGACGCCATCGAGCACGAGGGCATCCCGCAGTTCGTCCACATGCACCCGGGCGAGACGGTCGGCGAGGCCGTGCAGGTGCTGCGCGACTTCGGCGTCTCGCAGATGCCGGTGGTCTCGCCGGGTGCGGGGCACCCGGACATCATGGCCGGCGAGGTGATCGGCTCGGTGGCCGAGCGCGACCTGCTGGCGGCGCTGTTCAGCGGCGGCGCGCAGCTGTCGGACCGGCTGGAGCAGCACATGTCCCGGCCGCTGCCGGTGGTCGGCTCGGGCGAGTCGGTGACCGGGCTGATGACCGTACTGGAGGCGAACGACGCGGCGGTGGTGCTGGTCGAGGGCAAGCCGCAGGGCATCGTGACCCGGCAGGACCTGCTCGCCTTCATGGCCGGGCGCTCCGCGCACTGACGTTCCGTCAGCGGTCCGGGCGGTCCGGGCGGTCCGGGTGATCCGGGTGGTCGGCGCGGGCCGGGGTGGTGCGGGTTTACCTGATGGTTCGTTGGCGACCGTGGTTGGTACATCCGCGACATCCGGGCGCAGCACCGGGTTAACAACCGTCCGGCACTGTAGTGAGCACGGCAAGACGCCGAACGTGACGGTGGCGGTGATCGGGAGCGGCTCCCCGGTCGCCGTGCCGTCCGGACACACCAGCCGGCCTGACCCGGTGCACTGTGTCTCCCTCCGGGCCCGCTCGCGGGTCGGAGGGGCCCCACGTGGGGGCCGTCGTCGTCCCGCCCCTGCTTTTGGACCACCGTCTCGGTGGGGGAGCAGGGTGTGGCGGCTCCCACGGCACCTCGCGCCCCTGGTGGCGCGGCTCCGCGGCTCCCGGGTGGGGGAGCGAAGCGGAGCGCCGGCAGGGCCGGTCCCGGGCTTCCCGGGGCCGGCCCTCGCCGTGCCGGCCGGCTTCCGCCGGTGCCTCCCCGGTGCCTTCCCGGGTCCCCGTTGGGTCCGGGCCTGGTTGTCGCCTACGCTCGCCCCATGACCAGCACCGAAGGCAGCATCACCCCAGACATCGACGCCCCCCGCTACGTCCGGCTCAGCATCGAGCTGATCGCCGAGATCACCGACGAGGGTGCCCTCAAGGCCGCCGCGCTCGCCCAGGTCGAGGCCGACGAGTACCTCGACGACGAGGAGCGCGCCCAGTCCGTCGAGGCGATCGAGGTGGACCCGTCGGGTTCGCTCGCCCACTTCATCGACCCGGTCGCGCTGCTCGGCGACGTCCCCGGGATCGAACTGACCCAGGCCACCTGGGAGTCCGCGCAGACCGCGTTCGACCCGGAGGACGACAGCTACGAGTTCGAGGTCGAGTAACAGCTCGTCGCTCGCGGTCGCACTCCGTGACCTACCGCCCGCCGCTTGCCGGTTGGGCGGTAT
Source organism: Kitasatospora sp. NBC_01266 (assembly GCF_036242395.1). Lineage (NCBI taxonomy): Bacteria > Bacillati > Actinomycetota > Actinomycetes > Kitasatosporales > Streptomycetaceae > Kitasatospora > Kitasatospora sp. NBC_01266. The sequence goes on from NZ_CP108458.1 coordinate 5,058,467, forward strand.
GTCCATTTTTGGCGCAATCTCCTGCCATCTCATACGATCTGAACCTCTTCGGGGAACCGGTTCGCCCTGGAATCAGTCTTTAGGTCCGATTTGACCTCAGGGTAGGGAGACGACGGTGGCGGCGCAGCAGCAGGAGCACGGTGCGAGTGGTGGGGCCTGGAGCCGACGCGGGGTGCTCGCCGGACTGCTGGGGGCGCCGGTGCTGCTGGTCGCGGCGTGCAACGGCAACGGCAGCGGTAGCGGCGGCGGCAAGGCCGGCGGCGCCGGCGCCGGTTCGGGGGCCCCGCCCGGCGGAGCCACCGCGTCCCCGCAGACCTCGGCGGCGCGGATCACCGTCTCGCCCGCCGACGGCACCGCCAACGCCCCGTTCACCGCACCGGTCACCGTCACGGTCACCGACGGCACGCTCGGCTCGGTCACCGTCACCGACGCCGCGGGCGGGCGAATAGCCGGGCAGCTCGCCCCCGACGCGCGCAGCTGGACCAGCACCGCGCCGCTGAGCAGCGGCACCAGGTACAGCGTGGCGGCGGACGCGACGGACGCGCGAAAGCTCGCGGCGGACGCCAACACCTCGTTCGGCACCGCGACGCCCGCCAACACCTTCGTCGGCTACTTCACCCCGGAGAACGGCGCCACCGTGGGCGTCGGCATGCCGGTCTCGATCACCTTCAACAAGCCGGTCACCAACCGCAAGGCCGTCCAGCAGGCGATCACCGTGGTCGCCGACCCGGGCGTGCCGGTGGTCGGCCACTGGTACTCCAGCACCCGGCTCGACTTCCGCCCGCAGCAGTACTGGGCGAAGGGCACCAAGGTGACGCTCAAGCTGCGGCTCAAGGACGTCGAGGGGGCGAACGGCGTCTTCGGCACCCAGTCCAAGGACGTCGACTTCACCGTCGGGCGCGCGCAGACCTCGGTCGCCGACCTCGCGGCCGGCACGCTCACGGTGACCACCGACGGCCAGGTCAGCGCCGTCTACCAGGTGATCGGCGGGGCGCCCGCGCACCGCACCTGGGCCGGGAGGATGGTCATCTCGGAGCGCTTCGCGCAGACCAAGATGGACTCCGCCACGGTCGGCCTCGGCGACGAGTACAACATCCCCGACGTGCCGCACGCCCAGCGGCTGACCGCCTCGGGCACCTTCATCCACGGCAACTACTGGTCGCCCGCCTCGGCCTACGGCCACGCCAACCTCAGCCACGGCTGCATCGCGCTGCGCGACGTCAAGGGCGGCGGGAACCCGGGCACGGACGGCGCGAAGTTCTACGCCTCCTCGATCCTCGGTGACGTGGTCGAGGTGGTCAACTCCGGTGACCGGACGGTGGATCCGGCCAACGGCCTGAGCGACTGGAACCTCTCCTGGGCCGACTGGACGGCCGGCAGCGCGGTGTGAGCCGCTCCGTAGGCTTGAGTCTCCAGCGACGGGAGACTCCACAGTGGTGGCCATGGACGACGACACCCTGCGCACCATCGGGGACCTGGCCCGGCTGACCGGTCTGCCGGTCAAGACCATCCGGTTCTGGTCCGACGCGGGCGTGGTGCCGCCGACCGACCGAACCCCCGCCGGCTACCGGCTCTACGGACCCGAAGCTCTCGCCCGGCTCGACCTGGTGCGCACGCTGCGCGACCTCGGCGTCGACCTCGCCACCATCCAGCGGGTGCTGGCCCGCGAGGTCACCGTCGCCGAGGTCGCCGCGGCCCACGCCGAGGCGCTGGACGTGCAGATCAGGACGCTGCGGTTGCGCCGGTCCGTGCTGCGCGCGGTGGCCCGGCGGGGAGCCACCCCGGAGGAGATGGAACTGATGCACAAGCTCGCCAAGCTGACCGATCAGGAACGCCGCCGCCTGATCAACGACTTCATCGACGAGGCCTTCGAAGGGCTCGACGTGGGGCCCGAGTTCATCGCCAAGATGCGCGCCGCGATGCCCGAGCTGCCGGACGACCCGTCGCCCGAGCAGACCGAGGCCTGGGTGGAGCTCGCCGAACTCGTCCAGGACCCGGGATTCCGCGCCGGGGTCCGCAGGGCCGCCGAGTACCAGGCCAGGGACGCGGCGGCCGGTGCCAACGCCGATGTCGCCGCCAACCAGGCCCTGGTGGACCTGGTGGTGGCCAGGGCCGGCGCCGCGCTGGCCTCCGGGATCGCCCCCGGCACCCCGATGGCCGTCCCGGTGCTCGCCGAACTGGCCGGAGCCTTCGCCGCTTTCTTCGGCCGCACCGACGACGCGGCGTTCCGGGCATGGCTGCTGGACCGGATGGAGAACGGCAACGACCCGCGCTACGAGCGCTACTGGCAGCTGCTCGCCAGGATCAACGGCTGGCCGGTGAACGCCGAACTCGGCCCGGCCTTCGGCTGGCTCACCGAGGCCCTGCGGGCCGATCCGGTGCGCACCGGCTGACCGGATCCGTCAGTCACCCGCCCTGGCCACGCCGATCGGGCAGCTGGCCCCGGTGCCGCCCAGGCCGCAGTAGCCGTTCGGGTTCTTGGCGTCGGACAGGTACTGCTGGTGGTAGGGCTCGGCGGGGTAGAAGGGGCCGGCCGGGGCGATCTCGGTGGTGATCGGGCCCAGGCCGATGGCGGTCAGGGCGGGTTGGAAGGCGGCGGCGGAGGCCTCGGCGGTGCTCTGCTGGGCCGCGGAGTGGGTGTAGACGGCGGAGCGGTACTGGGTGCCGACGTCGTTGCCCTGGCGGTTGCCCTGGGTCGGGTCGTGCGCCTCCCAGAAGGTCTTGAGCAGCGTTTCGTAGGAGATCGCCGCCGGGTCGAAGACGACCCGGACGGCCTCGGTGTGCCCGGTCAGGCCGCTGCACACCTCCTCGTAGGTCGGGTTGGGGGTGTGGCCGCCCTGGTAGCCGACCAGGGTGGTCCAGACACCGGGCAGCCGCCAGAAGGTCCGCTCGGCGCCCCAGAAGCAGCCGAGGCCGAAGTCGGCGACCTCGAACCCGGCCGGGTAGGGCGCGGTGAGCGGGTGGCCGAGCACCGTGTGCGGCTCGGTCAGCGTGAAGGCGGGCGCCGGGCGGCCCGGCAGGGCCCGGTCGGCGGTGACGAGCTCGGTCTTGTGGCGGTTGAACAGCATGCTTGGTCAACGCGTGCCGGGGTCCAGGGATTCCGTGCGGGCACTACGCTCAGGCCCATGAGCGATCATCAGCACCCTCAGGGCTTCGAGACCCTTGCCATCCACGCGGGTCAGGAAGCGGACCCCCGTACCGGGGCGGTCGTCCCTCCCATCTACCAGGTGTCCACCTACAAGCAGGACGGCGTGGGCGGCCTGCGCGGCGGTTACGAGTACAGCCGGTCGGCGAACCCGACCCGCACCGCGCTCGAGGAGTGCCTGGCGGCCCTGGAAGGCGGGCAGCGCGGGTTGGCCTTCGCCTCCGGCCTGGCCGCCGAGGACACCCTGCTGCGGACGATCCTGGCGCCCGGCGACCACATCGTGATCCCCAACGACGCCTACGGCGGCACCTTCCGGCTCTTCAACAAGGTGCTCACCCGCTGGGGGGTGGACTTCTCGGTCGCCGACACCCAGCACCCCGAGAAGGTCCGCGAGGCGCTCAAGCCGAACACCAAGGCGGTCTGGGTGGAGACGCCCAGCAACCCGCTGCTCGGCATCACCGACATCGCCGCCGTCGCGCAGATCGCCCACCAGGCGGGCGCGCTGCTGGTGGTGGACAACACCTTCGCCAGCCCGTACCTGCAGCAGCCGCTGGCGCTCGGCGCCGACGTGGTGGTGCACTCCACCACCAAGTACATGGGCGGGCACTCGGACGTGGTGGGCGGCGCGCTGGTCGCGGCGGACGCCGGTCTCGGTGACGAACTGGCCTACCACCAGAACGCGATGGGCGCGGTGGCCGGCCCGTTCGACTCCTGGCTGGTGCTGCGCGGGATCAAGACGCTGGGCGTGCGGATGGACCGGCACACCGCCAACGCCGAGCAGATCGTGGCGCTGCTGGCCCGGCACCCGAAGGTCACCCAGATCTTCTACCCGGGGCTGGCCTCGCACGCCAACCACGAGGTGGCGGCCAAGCAGATGAAGGCCTTCGGCGGCATGGTCTCGTTCCGGGTCGAGGGCGGGGAGCAGGCGGCGGTCGACGTCTGCAACCGGGCCAAGCTGTTCACCCTCGGCGAGTCGCTGGGCGGCGTGGAGTCGCTGATCGAGCACCCGGGCCGGATGACGCACGCCTCGGTGGCGGGTTCGCTGCTGGAGGTCCCGGCCGACCTGGTGCGGGTGTCGGTCGGCATCGAGTCGGCCGACGACCTGGTCGCCGACCTGGCCCAGGCGCTGCAGTAGCGACCGGCGGGTGCTGCTGCCCGGCCGGCCCCTGGACGGGGCCGGCCGGGCGCCACGGACGCCGGGAACGCCGGTTTTCCGCTGGCCGGACCGGGCGGAGCGCGCCAGAGTGGACCTGTACTGCGTCTGCCGTCCGGAAGAGATGAGACAGGCCCATGCAGCCAGCCATCCAAGCCGAGAACCTGGTGAAGACCTTCGGTGACGTGTGCGCCCTGGACGGGGTGAGCCTGGACGTGCCGCAGGGGACGGTGCTGGGCCTGCTCGGGCCCAACGGCGCGGGCAAGACCACCACCGTGAAGGTGCTGACCACGCTGCTGCACCCCGACTCGGGCCGCGCCACGGTGGCCGGCGTGGACGTGCTCAAGCACCCCAACCGGGTGCGCAGCCTGATCGGCCTCTCCGGCCAGTACGCCGCCGTGGACGAGTACCTGACGGGCCGGGAGAACCTCCAGATGGTCGGCGAGCTCTACCAGATGAGCGCGCGGGAGGCCAAGGCCCGGGCGCGCGAGCTGCTGGAGTGGTTCAACCTCACCGAGGCCGCCGACCGCATCGCCAAGACCTACTCCGGCGGCATGCACCGCCGCCTGGACCTGGCCGCCGCGCTGGTGGTCCGCCCGCCGGTGATGTTCCTGGACGAGCCGACCACCGGCCTGGACCCGCGCAACCGCCTCGCGCTCTGGGAGGTGATCGAGGACCTGGTCGAACAGGGCACCACGCTGCTGCTCACCACCCAGTACCTGGAGGAGGCCGACCGCCTGGCGCACGACATCGCCGTGGTCGACCGGGGCAAGGTGATCGCGCGCGGCACCGCCGACCAGCTCAAGGCGCAGATCGGCGGCGAGCGGGTGGAGGTGGTGGTGCACCAGCCCGACCTGATCGCCACCGCCGTGGAGGCGCTGAAGAGCTACGCGGTGGGCGAGCCGAGCGTGGAGCGGAACACCCGCCGGATCACCATGCCGGTCAGCGGCGGCGCCAAGGTGCTCGCCGACGTGATCCGCGAGCTGGACTCGCGGGACGTCGAGATCGACGACATCGGGCTGCGCCGGCCCACCCTGGACGACGTCTTCCTGTCGCTGACCGGGCACGCCACGGCGGCCGAGAACGGCGAGTCGGGCGAGGAGGCCTGAGATGAGCGCGAACTCCGCCACCGAACAGGCCATCGGCGCCGCCGTCCCGCGCCAGCGGCACGGCCTGGCCGCCATGGCGCACGACTCCTGGGTGGTCGCCCGGCGCAACCTGCGCCGGATGTCCAGGATTCCGGAGATCGTGGTCTTCGGGCTGCTCCAGCCGGTGATGTTCGTCCTGCTCTTCTCGTTCGTGATGGGCGGGGCGATCAACGTCCCGGGAGCCGGGGCCAGTTCCTCGATCTACATCCAGTTCCTGATGGCCGGCATCTTCGCGCAGACCGTCACCTTCGCGGTGGCGGGCGCCTCGGCCGGCATCGCGGAGGACATGACCAAGGGCCTGGTGGACCGGTTCCGCTCGCTGCCGATGACCCGCTCGGCGGTGCTGGTCGGGCGCACCCTGGCCGACCTGTGCCAGACCGCCTTCACCCTGCTGGTGCTCGCGATGGTGGCGCTCGCGGTCGGCTGGCGGATCCACCACGGGTTCCCGCAGGCGCTGGCCGCCTTCGCGCTGCTCCTGCTGCTCGGCTACGCGTTCTCCTGGATCGGCGCGCTGATCGGGCTCTCGGTGCGCAGCCCGGAGGCGGCCACCTCGGCGGGGCTGATCTGGCTCTTCCCGCTGACCTTCATCTCCAACGCCTTCGTGCCGGTCAGCAGCATGCCGGGCTGGTTGCAGCCGATCGCCTACTGGAACCCGTTCAGCGCCACCGTGCAGGCCTGCCGCAACCTCTTCGGCAACCAGATCGGGCCGGTGGCCGAGGCCTGGCCGATGCAGCACGCGGTCGGCGTGTCGATCGGCTCCTCGCTGGTGGTGATGGCGGTCTTCTCCTGGCTGTCGGTGCGCAAGTACCGCTCCGCGGTCGAGTAGCGGGGGTCGCTCCGCGGTCGAGTAGCCGCAGCGTGCCGATCCGCCCGGAAACGCGGGAGCGCCCCGGACCACGAGGGTCCGGGGCGCTCGCGCGTTGCCGCGGCGGGGTGGGTCAGCCGACGTACGGCTTGACCTCGAGGATCTTCACTCCGGCCTTCTTGCCGTTGGGCAGCTCGTACTCGGCGCTGTCGCCGATCTGCTTGCCGTCGATGGCGCGGCCGAGCGGGGACTGCGGCGAGTAGACGTCCAGGTCGTCGCCGGCCACCTCGCGCGAGCCGAGCAGGAAGACCATGGTGTCGTCCGGGTCGCCGCCGAAGGCCACGGTCACGACCATGCCGGGGGCGACCACGCCGGAGTCCGCGGGGGCCTCGCCCACCTTGGCCCGCTCCAGGAGCTGGGTGAGCTGGCGGATCCGCAGCTCCATCTTGCCCTGCTCCTCGCGGGCGGCGTGGTAACCGGCGTTCTCCTTGAGGTCACCCTCTTCGCGCGCGGCCTCGATCTTCTGGGTGATCTCGGTGCGCAAGGGACCGGTCAGCTGGTCCAGCTCGTCCCTGAGCTTGTCGTAGCCGGCCTGAGTGAGCCAGGTCACGTTCTCGCTGGTCTGGGTCACGGGTGCTCCTCGTCGGTGCTGGGAGGTGCTGAGGGTGTCGTCAGCAGTGGTACGGGTGCTCTCTACAAAGCAACGCCCACGTCCGAGCCGTGCGGCACGGAAGGGGCGAAACCACGAGCCTAACAATCTCCGGCCCGGGGTGGGAGTCCCGTAGCGGCGCGTTAGCGGTCCGTTTGCGGCTCCGGCGCTAACGGACTGCCCGCAGGGCGGCTCGGCGATGCCCGCCGAAGCCCACCCGACCGGGTTACACCCGGTTACTTCGAGGGCGTACAGCCCATCAGTTCGGCGGTGGTGCCGCGCGCGGTGGTGCGGATGGTGATCGAGTGCACAAAAGTGGTGCCCTGCTTGGGGACCGGCACGTCGAGCTGGCCGACCACCGTGCCGTCGGCGGCCTGCGAGCGGATCGTGCAGGTGCCGCCGGTGCCGGAGTCCTTGAGGACCGACAGCTCGGCCTGCACCTGGGAGTCCGAGACGATGTTGAAGGTCGGCACCGCGCCGTTCAGCTTGCTCTGGGTCGAGATGTACGAGCTGCCGAACCAGGCCACCAGGCCCAGCACCAGGACGCCCAGGACCGCGCCGACCACCTTCAGCGTGTGGTCCGCCTGCTGGTCGCTGCTCCTGCCGTAGCGGCCCTGCGGAGCGGTGCCGGGCGTGCTGCTGCTGGTGGCGGTCATGGCAGGTTCAGTCCCTTCCGTGGAGGCCGCTGGTTGGCGCACCGGTTCGCGCACCGAGCGCGGGGAATGTGCGGGCCGTCCAGTCCGTCACTATAGGGGGACAAGCTGAGCCCGGACATTCCCGGAAGGAACCAGGCGTTGACTGAGCAGTTGCGGCTGATGGCGGTGCACGCGCACCCGGACGACGAGTCCAGCAAGGGTGCGGCCACCATGGCCATGTATGTCGCCCAGGGCGTTGAGGTGCTGGTGGCCACCTGCACCGGCGGGGAGCGCGGCTCTGTGCTCAACCCGAAGCTCCAGGGCGATCCGTATGTCGAGGAGAACATCCACGAGGTGCGGCGCAAGGAGATGGACGCCGCACGGGAGATCCTGGGGGTCGAGCAGGCCTGGCTGGGCTTCGTCGACTCCGGGCTGCCCGAGGGCGACCCGCTGCCGCCGCTGCCCGAGGGCTGTTTCGCGCTGCAGGACGAGAAGGCGGCGGCCGAGCCGCTGGTGCGCCTGATCCGCGAGTTCAAGCCGCAGGTGATCACCACCTACGACGAGAACGGCGGCTACCCGCACCCCGACCACATCATGACCCACAAGATCACCATGCTGGCCTTCGAGGCAGCGGGTGACCCGGACGCCTACCCGGAGGCCGGTGAGCCCTGGCAGCCGCTGAAGCTCTACTACAACCACGGCTTCCCGATGGGCCGGATCCGCGCCCTGCACGCCTACCTCACCGAGAACGGCCACGATTCGCCGTACGGCGAGTGGATCGCCGGCTGGGAGAAGAGCGGCCGGGCGGAGCGCGAGATCACCACCCGGGTGCACTGCGCGGACTGGTTCGAGACCCGGGACAAGGCGCTGCTCGCGCACGCCACCCAGATCGATCCGGACGGCCCGTGGTTCCGGGTCCCGCTCACGGTGCAGCGGGAGGTCTGGCCGACCGAGGACTACGAGCTGGCCCGTTCGCTGGTCGACACCGACCTGCCGGAGGACGACCTGTTCGCCGGGCTGCGCGCCGTCTCGCTGGCGGGGGACGCGGCGCAGTAGTCCGACGCCGCTGGTGGGGCGGGTCGTTCGCGACACGCCCCACCCCGGTGACCCGGGCGTCGGACAGCCGGGTCACCATGGAGCCATGAGTACCTCCGTGAACCTCGCGCACGCCGCCACCGAGCTGGCCTACGACCCGAACTCGGTCACCCCGGGCCTGCTCGGCTTCGTCGTCTTCTGCGGCCTGGGCGTGGCCACCTGGTTCCTGCTGAAGTCGATGAACGGCCAGTTCAAGCGGATCGACTTCACCGAGGAGCCGGAGAACCCCAAGGAGTAGCGGGTTCAGCGGACCGCGTCGACCAGCTCCTCCCGGCGCCGCCTGCCGGCGTAGCAGCCGAGGTCGACCCGGTCGATCCCGACGATCGACGGCGCCACGTGGTGCCGTACCCCGGCGCGTTGCTCCGCTGCCGGCAGGTGGCGCCCGACGGCCTCGAAGAAGCCGATCGCGGCGGACCGCCGCATCGTCGCCCGGTTCGTGACGTCGATCACCACCTCGACCCCGTCCAGTGCCCGGTCGATCCCTTCGCCGGTGACCAGGTCGATCCCGGACGACCGCGCCAGCACCACCGGTTGGTGCCCGGCCGCCGTCAGCGCGGTCACCAGGGGACGTCCCGTCAGACCCGCACCGCCCGCCACCGCTACTCGCAGCTGCCTGCCGCTCCTGCCCGGTCCGGTTGAGGGTGCGCTGAGTGGACAAGGCGGCGGCGCGGGCTGTGACATCGCGCCGGTGCGGGGCTTCGAGTGCCGCTGCCCCTGCCGACCGGCCGGTAGCGGCGGTCGCATACCCTGTTCCCTCGCAGTTCGGCTTCAAAGGGTGGACAGCTATGCTGCGCGCCGGGAACCGAGGCGCGACACGCCGACGTCCCGATATTCACGACCAAGCACGACCAGGCACGAACGAAGGCGGCGGACGTGAGCGAGATGCAGGTGGACAGCCCCGGTCCCGGGCCGCGTCGTCGTGCCCGCGGTGCCCAGCCCCCGGCGCCGGTGACCGGTGGTCGGGCGGCGGCCCGCAAGAGCCAGAAGAAGCCCAAGCGCGGCCTGCGGATCCTGGCCTACACCACGGCCGGTCTGGTGCTGGTGACGGCGGGCACCTTCGGCTACATATACGAGAAGCTGAACGGCAACATCAAGCACTCGGCGCTGTTCGCCGGCACCTCGGGTGACGCGGGCCACGAGAAGCCCGACGCCTTCGGCCGCACTCCGATCAACATCATGGTGATCGGCTCCGACACCCGCGACAACGCCGCCGACTGCGCGATCGGCGGCGACTGCGGGCCCGGTGCCAACGCCGACGTGGAGATGGTGCTGCACGTCTCCGCGGACCGCAGCAACGCGACGGTGATGAGCATCCCGCGCGACATCATCACCGACCTGCCGGGCTGCACCGACACCCAGAACCACACGGTGATGAAGCCGCAGCGGAACATGATCAACAGCACCCTGGACTACGGCCCGGGCTGCACGGTGGCCGCCGTGCACCAGCTGACCGGCATACCCATCGACCACTTCATGATGGTCGACTTCACCGGTGTGGTGCAGATGTCGGACGCGGTCGGCGGCGTGCCGGTCTGCGTCGACAACAACGTCTACGACCCCGATTCGCACCTCAAGCTGAAGCAGGGCAACCACACCCTGCAGGGCATGGCGGCGCTGGAGTTCGTCCGCACCCGGCACGGCTTCGGCGACGGCAGCGACCTGGGCCGCACGGTGGCCCAGCACATGTTCCTCAGCTCGATGGTCCGCCAGCTGAAGAGCGCCGGCACGCTGACCAACCCGACCGCGGTGCTCTCGCTGGCCAACGCCGCCACCAAGGCGCTGACCGTCGACGACGGCCTGAGCGGCATCACCAACCTGGTGGGCCTGGCCGACGACCTCAACAAGGTCCCGACCAACCGCATCACCATGACCACGATGCAGAACGACCCGGACCCCACCAACAACTCCCGGGTGGTGGTCGACCCGTCCGCGAAGAACCTGTTCAACGCGATCATCAACGACCAGTCGCTGACCGCCGGTGACGGCTCCAAGTCCTCGGCCGCCGCGCAGGCCACCTCCAGCGCCAACCCCGCCGCCCCGTCGTCCCCCGTCGCTCCGGCCGCGCCCACCCCGGCCGCTCCGGCGGCGGGTGCCGGCGCGCCGATGCGGGAGATCGCGGTCCACGTGGAGAACGGCAGCGGGGTGCCCGGCCGGGCCGCCGATCTGGCCACCTCCCTGAAGACGACCGGTTACAGCTCCCTCACCGCCGCCTCCAACGCCACCGCTTCCGCCGAGACCAGCGAGGTCACCTACACGGCGGGCCGGGAGGCCGACGCCCAGGAGGTGGCCGCCTCGGTCGGTCTGCCCGCCTCGGCGGTCAGGCCGGGCAACGGCGCCGGGATCACCCTGGTGATCGGCAAGGACTGGACCAGCGGCACCACCTTCGGTGGCGGCTCCGCCTCGGGCGGCGCTCCCGCCTCGCCGGCCCCGGTCAACACCCAGGCGGCGCTGAGCAACTCCAACGCGCAGACCGCGGACGACTCCACCAAGTGCGCCCAGGTCAGCACCCAGGACACGGTGTCGCTCAACGGCGTCGGGATGACCCCGACCAGGGCCTACGCCAAGAGCCCGAGCGTGCCGGACTCCGCGCCCTGATCGGAGCCTCGCCGCACCGCACCGGTCCGGCGAACGGCTCGTGACGTCGTGTCACTGCGCGTCACGGGCCGTCATGCGGGATAGAACCGGGGCATGTCCAATCTCTCGAGGTCCTGCCGCCGCCTGCCGGCCGCCCTGGTCGCCCTGGCCCTGGTCGGCGTCACCGGGCCGGCCTGGTCCACCGACGCCGCCTCCGACACCGCCGCCGGCGTCACCACCGGGCAGCTGCAGCGCCAGTTCGACCTCGCCGCGCGGGAGTTCGGGGTGCCGCGGGGCCTGCTGCTGGCGCTGGCCTACCAGGAGAGCCGCTGGGAGTCGCACCAGGGCCAGCCGAGCACCACGGGCAACTACGGTGTCCTCGGCCTGACCGGGGTCGACGTCGCCGCGCTGAACGCCGCGCGGGCCGGTCGGGCCACGGCGGAGCGGGACGCGCGCGGTGACGGCGCGGCGGTCCGCGCGGACCGCTCGACTCCCGATGTGCGGCCGCTCACCGACTCCCCGGCGCTGCACACGCTGGACGCCGCCGCGACGCTGATCCACCGGCCGCCGGCCGCGCTGCGCGGTGACAGCGCGCAGAACATCCGGGGCGGTGCCGCGTTGCTGGCGCGCTACCAGCGGGAGGCGGGCGGGTCCGCCGTCGCGGATCCGGCCCGGTGGTACCAGGCGGTGGCCCGGTTCGGCGGCGGCGGCCCGGTGCAGCCGGGCGGGGCGCAGGCGGGCCGGGTGTTCGCCGACCGGGTGCTGCGGACCGTGCGGACCGGAGCGGCCCGGACCACCTCGGACGGCCAACTGGTGGTGCTGCCGCCCGACCCCGACCTGCTGCCGCCCGAGGAGCCGGGCACCCCGGACGCCTCGGACCTGCTGGGCGTGCTGGGCGCGATGGGGCAGCCGGCCGAGTGCCCGGCCGACCTCGGGTGCGGCTTCACCCCCGCCGCGTACGCGCTGACCGACCCCAAGGACCCGACCTCGTACGGGAACTACAACCCGGCCAACCGTCCCGAGGACGGCCAGGCGATCCGCTACATCGTCATCCACGACACCGAGGGCGACTACGCCGGGTCGCTCGCCGCCTTCCAGGACCCGCACGAGCAGGCCTGCGCGCACTACCTGATCCGCGCCTCCGACGGCCATGTCACCCAGCTGGTGCGCACCAAGGACATCGCCTGGCACGCCGGCAACAAGACGATCAACATGCACAGCATCGGGATCGAGCACGAGGGCTACGCGGTCCCCACCGACCGCCCGACCTGGTACTCCGAGCAGCTCTACGAGTCCTCCGCCGAGCTGGTGCGCTACCTCGCCGCCCGGTTCGGCGTGCCGCTGGACCGCCAGCACATCATCGGCCACGACGACGTGCCCGGGCCGACCCAGGGCGCCGTGGCCGACATGCACTGGGACCCGGGGACCATCTGGGACTGGAGCCACTACCTCGACCTGCTCGGCGCACCGGTCCAGCCCGGCACCGACACCCCGCCGAAGGCCGGCGACACGGTGACCATCGCCCCGCCCTTCGACGCGGCCAACGAGCCCCCGGTCTCCGGGCTGGCGGCCCGGCCGGAGAACTTCGTCTACCTGCGCACCCGGCCGCAGGCCGACGCGCCGCTGGTCAACGGCGGTGGCACCAAGGCCGACGACTGGAGCGACAAGGCGGTGACCGGCACCCGCTACGTCGTCGCCGACCGGCAGGGCGACTGGACGGCGATCTGGTACGACGGCCAGAAGTGCTGGTTCTTCGACCCGAACGGGCGGGCCGCCAGGACCGACCGGCGCTCCGGCCCGGCCGAGCCGACCCTGCTGACCCCGCGCCCCGGCCTCAGCGGCATCCCGGTCTACGGCCGGGCCTACCCCGAGGCCGCCGCCTACGCCCGCTACCCCGCCATCAAGGTGATCCCGGTGGAGCCGCTGAAGCAGACCATCCCGGCCGGCCAGCGCTACCTGGCCGTCAACTCGGCGCCGCAGCCGGCCGATTACTTCTACGACGAGAACATCAACGGCGACGCTCCCGACGACCGGACCCTGGTGGTGGGCAAGGAGACGTACTACCCGATCCGCTTCAACCACCGCCTGGCGTTCCTGAAGGCCGCCGACGTCCAGGTGGTCCCCGCCGCGGTGGAGTGAGAGCGGGCGGGCCGCCCGGACAGCTCCCCGGCCCGTATAGATCCCTGATAGGCCCCGGATAGGAGCCGCCCCGACGCTGGGTCGAGGCAAGTCTCCCGTCCGGGAGCCGAGGAAGGGAGAAGACGGATGGACGCTGGCGACCCTCGAGCGGTCTTCGACGCCGGCGTCACGCATGTCTGGCACGGGACGACCCGCGGGCCGCTCGGCGCCGACGATCTCGCGGTGCTCTCGGCCGCCGAACGGGACCGGGCACGGCAGATGGCCGAGCAGGCAGGTCTGCACTACGCGGGCGCGCACGTGGCCGTCCGCCGCATCCTGGCCGGCTACCTGGGCACCGAACCCGCCGGACTGCGGATGGGGCGGCTGCGCTGCCCCGAGTGCGGTGGCACCGACCACGGTGCGCCGTGCGTGGTCTGGCCGCCGAGCCGGTTGAGCTACAGCCTCTCCCGCTCCGGCCCGCACTGGCTGCTGGGGATCACGGCGGGCCACCAGCTCGGCGTGGACCTCGAAGCCTCGCTGAACTTCATCGACGCCGAACAGGTGGCGCCGATGGTGCTCTCCCCGAGCGAACTCGCCCACCTGAGAGCCCAGGGCGACGACGAGAGCCGGTTCGCCGAGTTCCTGCGCTGCTGGACGCGCAAGGAGGCCGTCCTCAAGGCCAGCGGCATCGGCCTGATGGCCGACGTCAGCTCGGTCGACGTGCAACCCGCCCGGCCCGGACCGGTGGTGGTCCGGCACTCCGCCGTGACCGGCCCCGGGGCCTGGGTGGTGGCCGACCTGCGCATCGGCGGCGGCCGCTGGGCCGCCATCGCCCGGGAGCCCGAGGGCGCCGGAGAACTGGTGGTGCGCGCGTACTCCCCGAACGACCGAACAGCGGAACCGCACGCGGCGGCCGCGCGGCTGCCCGTGCCCACCGCGTGAATCCGTGACCCACCACGTGAGATCCAGCGCGTGAAACCGACCGACCCACCAGATCTCTGAGTGACCCTCACCGGAGAAGAGGAGATGGCCGTGCCGACCCCCGTCGAACGGACTGCCCGTCATACCCCACCGACACCTTCGCGCCGCAGGCCGCTGATCGAGCGGGTGACCGGCTGGTCGGCCAGAAACAGAAAGACCGCCCTGCTGGGCTGGATCGCCTTCGTCGTGCTGGCGCTCGCCGTCGGCTCGGTGCTGGGCGGCAAGGGCCCGAAGAGCTACGACCCCGGCGAGTCCGGCGTGGCCCAGCGGATGATCGACCAGGCCGGCCCCAACTCCCGTCCCCCGGCGGAGAGTGTGCTCGTCCAGGCGGGCCCGTCGAGCGCCGGCTTCGGCACCGACGCCGCGATGCGCCAAGCCGTCTCCCAGGTCGCCGCCGCGCTGCGGGCGCTGCCCGCGAGCACCTTGACGAACGTCCAGGAGCCGACGGCGACGGCCGCTCAGGGCCTGATATCGGCCGACGGCCGTTCGGCACTGGTCACCTTCCAGCTGGCCGGCCCCGGTTACGGCTGGGACGACGCGGACACCACGGTCGCCGCCGCCGAGCAGGCGGTGGCCAAGGTCGCCGCCGCGCATCCGGAACTGAAGATCGTCGAGGCCGGCGACGCGAGCGTCAACCAGGCGGTGGCCAAGGCCACGGCGAAGGACTTCGCCAAGGCCGAGCAGACCTCGGTGCCGCTCACGCTGCTCGTCCTGCTGATGGTCTTCGGTGCGCTCGTCGCGGCCGGCATCCCGGTGCTGCTGTCGATCACCGCCGTGGCGGCGGCGCTCGGGCTGATGCACCTGGCGGGCCACTGGGTGCCGGTCAACAACTCGGCCGCCTCGGTGGTGCTGCTGGTCGGCATGGCCGTCGGCGTCGACTACTCGCTCTTCTACCTGCGCCGGGTCCGCGAGGAGCGGCTCGCGGGCCGCAGCCCGGAGCAGGCGCTGCGGATCACCGCGGCGACCTCCGGCCGGGCGGTGGCCGTCTCCGGCCTGACCGTGATGGTCTCGATGGCCGGGCTGCTCTTCACCGGGATCGACACCTTCACCGGGATGACGGTGGGCACCATCATCGTCGTGCTGCTCGCGGTGATCGGCTCGCTGACGGCGCTGCCCGCGCTGCTCTCGCTGCTCGGCCACCGGATGGACGCCGGCCGGCTGCCCTGGCTCGGCCGCCGCCGGGCCGCCGCCCGTGACTCCCGGATGTGGGGCTCGCTGGTCGGCCAGGTCGTCAAGCGGCCGCTGGTCTGGGGCGGTTCGGTGCTGGCGCTGCTGCTCGTCGCCGCCCTGCCCGCGCTGGACATGCGGCTGGCCGACCCGAGCCTGCAGAACGAACTGCCGCGCAGCGTCCCGGAGATCGCCAACATGGTGGCCATCCAGGACGCCTTCCCCGGCAGTCCGGCCCCGGCCATCGTGGTGGCCCGCGGCGCCGTCGTGCACAGCCCGGCGTTCGACCAGGCCATCGCCGCCCTGCACCGCGAAGTCGCCGCGAGCGGTGGCGCGTTGCACGAGCCGGTCGCCGTGACGCCGGTGGGCGAGGCGGCCAACAACACCGTCGTGGTGTACGTGCCGCTGGCCGGCAACACCAGTGACGCGCCCGCCGTGGCCGCCCTCAAGACCCTGCGGGAGCAGGCCCTGCCGCAGAGCCTGGGCAAGGTGGCGGGCCTGCAGTACGCGGTGACCGGCGAGACCGCGGTCTCGGACTTCGCCGACGCGGTCCGCAGCAGCATCCCGATCGTCTTCGCCTTCGTGCTCGGCTTCGCCTTCCTGCTGCTGGTCGCGGCCTTCCGGTCGCTGGCCGTGCCGCTCGTCTCGATCCTGCTCAACCTGGTCTCGATCGGTGCCGCCTACGGCGTCATGACCTGGATCTTCCAGGACGGGCACGGCAGTTCACTGATCGGGTTCCACCCCTACGGCGGGGTGATCAGCTGGCTCCCGCTCTTCATGTTCGTGATCCTCTTCGGGCTGTCGATGGACTACCACGTCTTCATCCTGAGCCGGATCCGCGAGCTGCACCTGCGCGGTGCGGACGGCCGGCTGGCCGTCACCAAGGGCATCTCCGGCAGCGCCGGCGTGGTGACCAGCGCGGCGGGGGTCATGGTCGCGGTCTTCTCGATCTTCGCCACGCTGTCCATGGCCGACTACAAGATGCTCGGCGTGGGCATGGCCGTCGCCGTCCTGATCGACGCCACGCTGGTCCGGGGCATCCTGCTGCCGTCGGCGCTCGCGCTGCTCGGCGAGCGGGCCTGGACGCTGCCCGGCTGGCTGGCCTGGGTGCCGAGCCTGTCGGTGGAGGGCGAGGCCGAGGCCGAGGAGGAGCCGGTGCCGGACGCCGCGCCGGAGTACGACCTCGCGGTCCTCGAGACGCAGTACGAGCCCGTGCGGGAGCTCGGGCGCGTCTGACCTCCGGACCGAGGACCCCCAACGGCCCGCCGTGGCTGCCGATGGCAGGGCGGCGGGCCGTGCCACACCCTGGTGCCGAACCGATCCCACTCTCAGGAGCACACCGTGGCCGTACGCCACCTCATCTCTCTCGAAGACCTCACCGATGCCGAGTTGCGGTCCGTGGTGGCCCGGGGTGCCGCGTTCGCGGACGGGCAGGGCAGGGCGGCGCGTCCGCTGGACGGCGCGGTCGCCGGGATCTACTTCCGCAAGACCTCGACCCGCACCCGCACGGCGTTCTCCGCCGGGGCGCTGCGGCTGGGCGGCCAGATCGTCGGCTACGGGCCGGACGACCTCCAGCTGAGCACCGGGGAGACCAGCCAGGACACCGGGCAGGTGTTCGCGCGGATGCTGGACATCCTGGTCGCCCGGACCGCGGGCGAGACGGCCGAGCTGCGGGCCTGGGCGGACCAGGACCGGATGTCGGTGGTCAACGCGATGAGCGCCGACGAGCACCCGACCCAGGGGCTGACCGATCTGACCACCCTGCTGCGGCAGTTCGGGCGGATCGACGGCCTGCGGGTGCTTTACGTCGGCGAGGGCAACAACACCGCCGCCGCCCTGGCGCTCGGCCTGCTGCGCTTCGCGCGGGTCGAGCTGGAGCTGCGCACGCCGCCCGGCTTCGGCCTCACCGCGGACATCCGGGCCAAGGCGCTGGCCCGGGCGGCGAAGAGCGGTTCCCGGCTGATCGAGCGGCACGACATGGACGAGCTGCCGGTGGACGTGGACGCCGTCTACACCTCGCGCTGGCAGACCACCGGCACCTCCAAGGCGGACCCGAACTGGCGTCGGCTGTTCGAGCCGTTCCGGATCACCGCCGCGCTCTGGGAGCTCAGCCCGAAGGCCGCCTTCCTGCACGACCTGCCCGCCCACCGGGGCGAGGAGGTCACCGCCGAGGTGCTGGACGGCCCGGCCAGCATCGCCTTCGACCAGGCGGCGAACAAGATGTACAGCGCGATGGCGGTGCTGGAGTGGTGCCGCGCGGGCGCCGTCGGCGGCCAGTCCGCCGGTGGTCGGTCCGCCCGCGCCGGCTGGTCCGCCGGGCCGGCGATCGAGGACGACCTCCGATGACCACCCAGACCGTCGCTCCGCCGGTGCAGGCTCCGGTCGAACCGCTGCGCCGCAACCGGGACTTCCTGATGCTCTGGATCGGCGCGGGCGTCTCGATGCTGGGCCTGCGGGCGGGCACGGTCGCCTACCCGCTGCTGGTGGTCTGGCAGGGCGGCTCGCCGGTCGCCGCCGGCCTGGTGGGCTTCGCCGCCGTGCTGCCGCAGCTGCTGGTGCAGCTGCCGGCGGGCGTGGCGGTGGACCGCTGGGACCGGCGCAGGGTGCTGGTGACCTGCGATCTGGTCGGCCTGCTGGCGATGGCGTCGGTCGCCGCGATGGTGCTGCACGGCGGGCTCTGGCTGCCGCTGCTGATGGCGGCGGCCTTCGCCGAGGGCAGCGCGGCGCTGGTCTACCGGCTGGCCGAGCGGGCGGCCGTGCGCAATCTGGTGGCACCCGAGCAGCTCTCCGCCGCGCTCGGCCAGAACGAGGCCCGCGGGCAGGCCGCCGGGCTGGTCGGCGGCCCGGCCGGCAGCGGGCTGTTCACCCTGGCGGGCTGGCTGCCGTTCGGCTTCGCGGCCCTCGCGCACCTGGTGGCGCTGGGCACCCTGCTGCTGATCAGGAAGGAGCTCCAGGAGACCCGGACCCCCGAGCCGCGCCGGGTGCGCACCGAGGTCGCCCAGGGGCTGGCCTGGGTCTGGCAGCAGCGCTTCATGCGGGCCGCGGTGGTGCTGATCGCGGGCAGCAACCTGCTCTTCCAGGTGCTGGCGCTGGCGCTGGTCCTGGTGGTGAAGCAGCACGGCGGTTCGCCGCTGACGATCGGGCTGATCGGCATGGCGTCGGGGGTGGGCGGGGTGGCCGGTGCGCTGGCCGGGCCGCGCTGCATGCGGCGGGTGCCGATGTCGGTGCTGATCTGCGGCACGCTGGTGGCCTGGGCACTGCTGGTGCTGCCGGTCGCCTTCACGAGTGCGCCGGTGCTGCTGGGCGCGCTCTTCTCGGGCATGAGCTTCGCGGGCGCGCTGGTCAACGTGGTGGCCGGGGTGCACCAGGTCCAGGTCACCCCCGATGCCCTCCAGGGGCGGGTGACCAGCGTCTTCGCGCTGGCCGGCTCCGGGATGAACTCGGCCGGGGCGCTGGCCGGCGGCCTGCTGCTGGCCGCGCTCGGCACCCGCACCACGGTGCTGGGGGTGGCGGCGGCGATGGCGGTGATGGCGGTCGCGGCGGTGCTCGCACCGGCGGTCAGGAGCGGTGGCGCAGCGGCCTGAGGTGGGGCGAGGCGCACGGCCCGGCGGAGTGTTCTCCGTCGGGCCGTCGCCGTATGTGCGGGCGGTAGCGGTCGCAGAGATCCCGTATAGACGCGCCCCCGAGGCTGGTCGCAACGCAGGGACCGGCCGGGGCCGCAGCGCCCTGCACCGGACCAGAACACGACCCGTGAAGTCTGAGGAGATTTCCATGTCCAGTGCACAGACCGACACCGCTCCCTCCTTCCACGTGGTGCTCAACGACGAGGAGCAGTACTCGCTCTGGTCGGCCGACCGCGAGCTGCCCGCCGGCTGGCGCGCGGCGGGCTTCACCGGCACCCGCGAGGAGTGCCTGGCGCACATCGCCGAGGTGTGGACGGACATGCGCCCGCTGAGCCTGCGTCAGCGGATGCAGCAGACCGCCGCCGCTGCCTGACCCACCCGGACCACCTCGACCCCCGCCCATCGGCAGCTGCCGACCGTATGAGGAGTACCTATGATTTCCGAGTCGTGGTCGAACGGCTCAACCGGCGAGTTCACCCCCGTCCATGAGCTCGTCGCCCGCCAGGCGGCGCTGACGCCGGACCGGGTCGCCGTTGTCGACGGGCAGGTCGAGCTCAGCTACGCCCAGCTCGACGCGCGGGCCAACCGGCTCGCCCACTTCCTGCGGGGCGAGGGTGTCGGCCAGGACCGGGTGGTCGGGATCTGCCTGCGCCGCAGCGCCGACCTGGTGGTCGCGCTGCTCGCGGTGTGGCGGGCGGGCGGCGCCTACCTGCCGCTCGACCCCGACCAGCCGTTCGCCCGGCTCGACTGGATCGTCAAGGACACCGGTGCCGCGCTGGTGCTGACCGAGGACGCGGTGGCCGGGGTGTTCGCCAAGGCGGGCGTCCGGGCGGTGGCGGCCGGCGAGCTGGCCGAGCGGGTCGCCGGACTGCCCGTCGAAGCACCGGAGTTGGCGCCGCACCCGGCGGACGCCGCCTACGTCATCTACACCTCCGGCTCGACCGGCACGCCGAAGGGCGTCGTGGTCAGCCAGGCCGGCATCGGCAACCGGATCGGCTGGCTGCTGCGCGGGCCCGGCCTCGGCGCGGACGACCGCGTGCTGCAGAAGACCGCGCTGACCTTCGACGCGCACTGCTGGGAGGTCTTCGCCCCGCTGATCACCGGCGGCGCGGTCGTGCTGGCGCCCGCCGGGGCCGAGCGGGACCCGGGCGTGCTGCTCGACGCGGTGGCCGAGCACGGGGTCACCGTGCTCCAGGTGGTGCCCTCGGTGCTGCGGCTGCTGGTCGAGGAGCCGGGGTGGCCGGCCTGCGGCTCGCTGCGGCTGCTCTTCTCCGCCGGTGAGGCGCTGCACGCCGAGCTGGTGCAGCGGCTGCTGGGCCTGGTGGACGTCGAGGTCTGGAACACCTACGGCCCGACCGAGTGCTCGATCGACATCACCGCGCACCGCTTCGACCGCGCCCAGTCCACCGGCCCGGTGCCGATCGGCCGTCCGCTGGAGAACCTGCGGGTGCTGGTGGCCGACGGCAACGGCCTGCCGGTGCCGATCGGTGTCGCGGGCGAGCTGTGCGCCGGCGGTGTCGGCGTCGCCCGGGGGTACCTGGGCCGCCCCGACCTGACCGCCGACCGCTTCGTGCCGGACGCCTTCGCCAAGGACGGCTCCCGGCTCTACCGCACGGGTGACCGGGTCCGCTGGCGCAAGGACGGTGTCCTGGAGTACCTGGGCCGCGCCGACGACCAGGCCAAGGTCAACGGCGTGCGGATCGAGCCCGGCGAGGTCGAGTGCGCGCTGGTCGCCCACCCGGGCGTCGGCGGCGCCATCGTCACCACCTTCACCGCGCCCGACGGCGGCCTGCGCCTGGTCGCGTACGTGCAGACCCGGGGCGGCGACATCCTCGGCGAGCTGCGCGGGTTCCTGCGCGAGCGGCTGCCGGAGACCCACATCCCCGCGACCTTCATCGAGGTCGAGGAGTTCCCGCTGACCTCCAGCGGCAAGGTCGACCGCAAGGCGCTGCCGGTCCCCGGCCTGGACGCCGACGGTGGCCGCGCCGCCCATCGGGCACCGCGCACCGAGACCGAGCGGCGGATCGCCGAGGTCTGGCAGGAGCTGCTGAAGGTCGAGCGGGTCGGCCTGGAGAACGACTTCTTCCACCTCGGCGGCACCTCGCTGCAGCTGACCCGGCTGGCCAACCGGCTCGGCCGCGTCTTCGGGCGCGAGGTGAAGCTGCGCGCCCTGCTGGCCGCCAGCACCGTCGAGGCGCAGGCCCGGCTGATCGAGCCCGCCGGGGCCGAGGCCGAGGCCGCCACCGAGACCGCCACGACCGGGAGCACGGCCATCGCCAGGGTCGACCGGACCGGCGGCCTGCCGCTCTCCTTCGGCCAGCACCGCCTCTGGTTCATGGACCGGATGAACCCGCGGAGCGCCGAGTGGGTCGCCGGGATGTTCCTGCGGGTGCCCGCCGACACCCGGGCCGCGCACGTCCGCCGGGCGGTGGACGCGCTGGTCGCCCGGCACGAGGCACTGCGCACCCGGTACGCCGTGGTCGACGGCGAGTCGCTGCAGTTCGTCCAGCCGGCCGGCGCCGTCGAGCTGCGCGAACTGGACGTGGACCGAGCGGAGTTGACCGAGCTGCTGAAGGCGGAGTTCGCCCAGGGCTTCGACCTGGAGAACGGGCCGCTGCTGCGCGCCCTGCTCGCCCGGCTGCCCGGCGAGGAGCAGGTGCTCACCCTGACGATGCATCACATCGTCACCGACGGCTGGTCCTCCGCGATCATGGAGCGCGAACTCAAGGAGCTGCTCGCCGCCGCCATCGAGGAGCGCGAGCCGGAGCTGCCCGCGCTGGAGATCCAGTACGCCGACTACGCGGTCTGGCAGCGCGAGCACTTCACCGAAGGGCTGCTGGAAGCCGAACTCGCCCACTGGCGCGGCGCGCTGGCGGACCTCACCCCGCTGGCCCTGCCGACCGACCGGCCGCGCGCCGCGGTTCGCGACGGCCGGGGCTCGGTGGTCTTCTTCACCGTGCCCGAGCAGACCGTCAGCAGGCTCACCGCCCTGGGCCGCGCGCACGGCACCACCCCCTTCACCACCCTGCTCACCGGCTTCGCCGCCCTGCTCGCCCGCCAGGGCAACCAGTGGGACGTGCCGATCGGCACCCCCGTCGCGGGCCGCGACCGGGCCGAGATCGAGAACGTCGTCGGCTTCTTCCTGAACAGCCTGGTGCTGCGCTGCGCCCTCGACGGCGAACTCGGCTTCACCCAGGCGCTGGAGCGCGTCAAGGCCGTCTGCCAGGACGCCTTCGGCCACCAGGAGCTGCCCTTCGAGCGGCTGGTCGACGAACTGGCGCCGGTCCGCGACCTCTCCCGCACCCCGCTCTACCAGGTCGCCTTCGACCTGCACGACGAGGAGTTCAACGGCGCCACCGAGCGGGCCGAGGACCAGGACACCCTGGCCGCGCTCTGGGGCCTGGCCCACACCGACCTCACCCTCTACCTGCGGCGCAGCAGCGACGGCACGATGGCCGGCCAACTGGAGTACGCCAGCGCGCTCTTCGACGCGGCCACGGTCCAGGGCCTGGCCGACCGGTTCGTCCGCCTGCTCACCGCGGTCGCCGCGGACCCGCAGGCCGCGCTCGGCGGGATCGACCTGCTGCCCGCCGCCGAACGGGCCACGCTGCTCGAGGAGTTCGCCATCGGCCGGGGCGAGGCCGTCGAACTGACCACCCTCCAGCGGTTCGAGCGGCAGGCCGCGCTGACCCCGGAGCGCGTCGCGGTGGCCGAGCCCGGCCGGCTGACCGGCTACGCCGAACTGGACGCCCGGGCCAACCGCCTGGCGCACCACCTGCGCGGGCTCGGGGTCCGCGAGGAGTCCAGGGTGGGTGTGCTGCTCGACCGGGGCGCGGACCTGCTGGTGGCGCTGCTCGCGGTCTGGAAGGCCGGCGCCGCGTACGTGCCGATGGACCCGAGCTGGCCGGCCGGCCGGGTGGCGGGCATGGCCACCGACGCCCAGGCGCCCGTGGTGCTCACCCAGGCCGGCTACGGCAGCCGCTTCGAGGGCCGCTACCCGGGTGCCGTGGTGCGGGTCGACGCCCTGGCCGAGCGGCTGGAGCTGCTGCCCGCCACCGCGCCCGGCGTGCCCGCCGACCTGGACCGGCTGGCCTACCTGATCTACACCTCCGGCTCGACCGGCAAACCCAAGGGCGTCGCCGTGCCGCACCGCGGTCTGGCCAACCACCTGCAGTGGGCGGTTGCCGAGCTGGCCTCGCAGGGCACCGGCGGTGGCGCGGTGTTCTCCTCGGTCGCCTTCGACCTGGTGGTGCCGAACCTGTGGGCGCCGCTGCTCTGCGGCCGCCGGGTGACGATGCTGCCGCAGGACCTGGACCTCTCCGAGCTGGGCTCCCGGCTGGTCGAGGCCGGTCCGTTCAGCTTCCTCAAGCTCACCCCGGGCCACCTGGAGATCCTCTCCCGCCAGGTGACCGAGGAGCAGGCCGCGGCGCTGGCCGGTGTGGTGGTCGTGGCCGGCGAGGCCCTGCCCGGCCGGCAGGCCGAGCAGTGGGCCCAGTGGCTGGGGGACGGCCGGCTGGTCAACGAGTACGGCCCGACCGAGGCCTCGGTGGGCACCTGCACCTACCCCGTCTCGCGCGGCGGCACCACGGGCGTCGTCCCGATCGGCCGCCCGCTGCCCAACCTCACCATGTACGTCCTCGACCAGGGCCTGCGCCCGCTGCCTGTCGGCGCGGTCGGCGAGCTGTACGTCGGCGGCATCAGCGTGGCCCGGGGCTACGCCGACCAGCCGGAGCTGACGGCCGAGCGCTTCCTGCCCGACCCGTTCGGCGCCCCGGGCACCCGGCTCTACCGCACCGGCGACCTGGCCCGCTGGCTGCCCGAAGGCGCGGTCGAGTTCCTCGGCCGGATCGACAACCAGGTGAAGATCCGGGGCTACCGGATCGAGCCGGGGGAGGCGCAGGCGGTCCTGCTCCGGCACCGGAAGGTCGCCGAGGCGGTGGTCGTCGCCCTGGCCGGCGAGGGGGAGGGCGGTGCGACCGACGCGCGGCTGGCCGCCTATCTGGTCCCCGAGGCGGGTGCCACCGTGACGGCCGCGGAGTTGGCGGCGCACTGCGCCGAGTACCTCCCCGGCTACCTGGTGCCGAGCAGCTTCACCGCGCTGGAGGCGCTGCCGCTGAACGCCAACGGCAAGGTCGACCGCAAGGCGCTGCCCGCGCCGCGGGAGGCGCGGCAGCAGGAGCGGACCGCCCCGCGCAACGTGGTCGAGGAGCAGATCGCCGAGATCTGGCTCGACCTGCTCGGGGTGAGCCTGGGCGTGCACGACAACTTCTTCGACTCCGGCGGCAACTCGATCATGGCGATCCGCTTGATCGCCCAGATCCAGGCCGAGTACGAGATCTCGCTGCCGGTCCGGGCCATCTTCGAGGGCCCCACCATCGCCGAGATGGCGCAGGCCGTCGAGGCCGCGATCACGGCAGAGATCGACCAGATGACCGACTCCGAGCTGATGGAGGAGCAGAGCGCATGAGCACCGCCGAGAACGAGAGCACGGCCGCCCGCCGCGCGGAGCTGCTGCGCAGCCGCCTGGCCGGCCGCAAGGGCGCCCGCAAGGCGCCCGCCGGGATCGGCCGCGCCGACCGGAGCGGCCCGCTGGCCCTGTCCGCCGGACAGCAGCAGATGTGGTTCCTGAACCGCCTCGACCCGGACAGCGCCGAGTACCTGGTGCCGCTGGTGCTCCGGCTGCGCGGCACCCTGGACCCGGCCGCCCTGGCGCGGGCCTGGAACGGGGTCCTCGCCAGGCACGAGATCCTGCGCACCCGCTACGCCCTGCGGGGCACCGAGCCGGTCCAGCTGATCGACGAGGCCGCCTCCCTCGAGCTGCCGGTGACCGAGCTGACCGGCTCGGCGGACGCCGAGCGGCAGCTGACCGAGCTGGTCGAGCGCGAGGCCCGCACCCCCTTCGACCTCGCCACCCAGTGGCCGGTCCGGGCCCGCCTGGTCAAGTTGGCCGACGACCACCACGTGCTGGCCGTGGTCTTCCACCACATCGCCTGCGACGCCTGGTCGGTGAAGGTCTTCGGCGGCGAACTCGGCGCCCTCTACACCGCCGAGCTCCAGGGCGGCCCCGCGCCGCTCGCGCCGCTCGACCTGCAGTACGCCGACTACGCCGCCTGGCAGCGCGAGCAGCTCGCCGGGCCCGCGCTGGAGCGCCAACTCGGCTACTGGCGGGAGCGGCTGGGCACCAGCCTGCCCACCGAGCTGCCGACCGACCGCCCCCGCCCGGAGCTGCGCGACGCGTCCGGCGCCGAGGTCCCGCTCGCCTTCCCGGCCGAACTCGGGCAGCGGGTACGCGACCTGGCCGCCGCGCACGGCACCACGCCGTTCGCGGTGCTGCTCACCGCCTTCCAGGTGCTGATCGCCCGCTACAGCGGCCGTCCGGACGTCAACGTCGGCACGGTCGTCTCCGGTCGCACCCGCCCCGAGCTCCAGCAGCTCATCGGCTACGGCATCAACACCCTGGTGCTGCGCGCTCGCTGGGCCGGTGACCCGGGCTTCGGCGAGCTGCTCGACCAGGCCCGCGGCGCGGTGCTGGACGCCTTCGACCACCAGGAGGTGCCCTTCGCCCGGCTGGTCGACGAGCTCCAGCCCGAGCGCGACCCCTCCCGCACCCCGCTCCACCAGGTCGCGCTGACCTGGCACGAGGAGCGCCACGACGCGATCTCGCTGCCCGGCGTGCGGGTCGAGGCCTTCGAGTGGCAGGACACGATCGCCAAGTACGACCTGCTGCTCCAGGTCGAGGAGCGGGCCGACGGCACTCTCGGCGGCCGGCTGCAGTACGCCACCGCCCTCTTCGAGGCGGCCACCGCGACCCGGCTGACGGCCCACCTGGCCGCCCTGCTGGAGCAGGCCACCGCCGATCCGGCCGCGCCGGTCTCCCGCCTGGAGATCCTCGGCGAGGCGGAGACGGCCGTGCTGACCGGCGCCCTGGACGGGCACCTGCCCAGCGCGCCGGTCGAGCGCACCCTGCACCAGGTCTTCGAGGAGTGGGCCGACCGCACCCCGCAGGCCGTCGCCGTGGTCGCCGACGGTCAGCAGCTCACCTTCGCCGAGGTCAACGAGCGGGCCAACCGCCTGGCGCACCACCTGCGGGCGCTCGGGGTCGGCCCCGAGGACCTGGTCGGCGTCTGCCTGGAGCGCGGCCCGGAGCTGGTCCCGACGCTGCTCGGCGTGCTCAAGTCCGGTGCGGGCTACCTCCCGCTGGACCCGGCCAACCCGAGCGACCGCCTCGGCTACGTGCTGGCCGACTCCGGCGCGAAGGTGGCCGTCGTGCACGCCGCGACCCGCCCGCTGCTGGCCGAGGTCTTCGCGGGCGAGCTGGTCGACGCCGAGCGGCTGACCGGGCAGGCCGCGCCGGCCGGGGCCGACCCGGTCGGCAACCCCGAGCCGCTGGCCGGCCCGGACAGCACCGTCTACGTCATCTACACCTCCGGCTCGACCGGCAAGCCCAAGGGCGTCGTGCTGTCGCACGCCAACGTGCTGCGCCTGTTCGACACCACCCGCCCGCAGTTCGGCTTCGGCCCCGCGGACGTGTGGACCATGTTCCACAGCTACGCCTTCGACTTCTCGGTCTGGGAGATCTGGGGTGCCGTGCTGCACGGCGGCCGGGTGGTCATCGTGCCGAGCCTGACGGCGCGTGACCCGGAGCTCTTCCTGGACCTGCTGGTCGAGCAGGGCGTCACCGTGCTCAACCAGACGCCCTCCGCCTTCGCCCAGCTGATCCGGGTCGACGGCCGCCGCGCCGAGCCCGCCGAACTGTCGCTGCGCACCGTCGTCTTCGGCGGCGAGGCGCTGGACTTCGCCGCGCTGCGCGAGTGGGTCGCGCGGCGCGGGCTGGCGGCGCCCGAGCTGATCAACATGTACGGGATCACCGAGACCACCGTGCACACCACCTACCACCGGGTCGGCGAGCGGGACCTGGCGGCCGGCGCGGGCAACGCGATCGGCCACCCGCTCGGCGACCTCGGCGTCTACCTGCTGGACGAGTACGGCCAGTTGGCCCCGATCGGGGTGCCCGGCGAGATCCACGTCGCGGGTCCGGGCGTGGCGCGCGGCTACCTGAACCGGCCGGAGCTGACCGCCGAGCGCTTCGTGCCCGACCCGTGGGGCCCGGCCGGCTCGCGCCTCTACAGGAGCGGTGACCTGGCCCGGCGCCGCCCGGACGGCAGCCTGGAGTTCCTCGGCCGGATCGACACCCAGGTGAAGATCCGCGGCTACCGGATCGAGCTGGGCGAGATCGCCAAGGTGCTCCAGGAGCACCCGGGCGTCGCGGACGCGGTCGTGGTCGCCCGCCAGGACGCGCCCGGCGACAAGCGCCTGGTGGCCTACCTCGTCGCGGCCGGCGAGGCACTGCCGGGCAACGGCGAACTGGCCGGGCACTGCGCCGCCGTGCTGCCCGGCTACATGGTCCCGGCCGCCTTCGTCGCGCTGGAGCGGATCCCGCTCACCGTCAACGGCAAGCTCGACCAGCGCGCGCTGCCGGCGCCCGACCAGGACGCCCTGGGCAGCGGTGCGGCCTACGTCGCGCCGCGCACGCCCGTCGAGGAGCAGGTCGCCGCCGTCTGGCGCGAGGTGCTCGGGGTCGAGCGGGTCGGCGTCGAGGACGGCTTCTTCGAGCTCGGCGGCGACTCGATCCGCGCCGTCGCCCTGGTGGGCGCGCTGCGCGAGAGCGGCTTCGACCTCGCGGTGCGCGACGTCTTCGAGCACCGCACCGTCGCCCGGCTGAGCGAGCTGATCACCGGCCGCCCGGCCTCGGCGCGCGCCCACCGCACCGTCGAGCCGTTCGCGCTGATCGGTGACGAGGACCGGGCGCTGCTGCCGGCCGGCGTCACCGACGCCTATCCGCTCTCCCAGGTGCAGCTCGGCATGGTCGTCGAGATGCTGGGCGACGAGGGCCAGAACAACTACCACAACGTCAGCACCGGCCGGATCAAGGACGACCAGCCCTTCGACCACGCGGCGTTCGAGGCGGCCGTCCGCTTCGTCACCGAGCGGCACGAGATGCTGCGCACCTCGATCCACCTGGGCGGCTACTCCCGCCCGATGCAGCTGGTGCACGCCACCGCCGAGGTCTCGGCGGGCTGCAGCGACCTGCGCGGCCTGACGTCCGAGCAGGTGATGGCCGAGCTGCGCGCCTTCACCGCCCGCGAGCGGGCCGACCTCTTCGACCTGGCCGTGCCCTCGCTGATGCGCTTCCACGCGCACGTCACCGACCGCGGCTGGTGGATCTCGGTCACCGAGTGCCACCCGATCATGGAGGGCTGGAGCCAGCACTCCCTGCTGATGGAGATCCTGCGCGGCTACGGCCGGATCCGGGACGGGCTCGCGCCGGAGAACCCCGAGGCCCCCGAGGCCCGGTTCGCCGACTTCATCGCCGGAGAGCTGGAGTCGCTGGCCGCCGAGGAGGACCGCGCCTACTGGCAGGGCGTCGTGCGGGACCGCGCCCGCTTCATGCTCCCCACCGGCTGGGGCGAGGCCGACCCGGTGCGCCGGACCGTGCAGGCCGGCACCGACCTGCGCGACCTCGAACCGGCGCTGCGCGCGCTGGCGACCAAGGCGAAGGCCTCGTTCAAGAGCGTGGTCATCGCCGCGCACCTCAAGGTGCTCAGCCAGCTGACCGAGGAGCAGTCCTTCCACACCGGCCTGGTCTGCGACGCCCGCCCCGAACTGCTGGGCGCGGACCGGGTGCTGGGCATGTACCTCAACACGCTGCCGTTCGCGATGGACCGCACCGCGCGCACCTGGCGCGAGCTGGTCGCCGCCACCTTCGCCCACGAGGTCGGCCTGTGGCCGCACCGCCGCTACCCGCTGCCCGCGATCCAGCGCGAGTTCGGCGGCGGGATCCGGCTGATGGACGTCTACTTCAACTACCAGGACTTCCACCAGATCGACGGCGACCTGCTCGACCAGGAGACCGAGGCGATCGACGACAGCCCGACCGAGTTCCCGCTCACCGTCGCCTCCCGGGCCGGCCACATCATCCTGACCGCCAACCCGCGCCACCTCAGCCCCGCCAACCTGGAGCGGATGGCCGGGATGTACCGGGCCGTGCTGGAGGCGATGGCCGCCGACGCCGACGCCGACGGCGACGCCACCGCGATCCTGCTCCCGCCGGCCGAGCGCGCCCTGCTCACCGGAGGCGCGGCCGAGCGGCCGACCCCCGTCGAGGCCTGCGTCCACCAGCTCTTCGAGCAGCAGGTCGCCCGCACCCCCGAGGCCGTGGCCGTCACGGCGGGCGCCCTCTCGCTCAGCTACGCGGAGGTCAACGAGCGGGCCAATCGCCTGGCGCACCACCTGCGGGCGCTCGGGGTCGGCCCGGAGGACCTGGTCGGCATGTGCCTGGAGCGCGGCGAGCTGCTGCTGCCGACGCTGCTGGGCATCCTCAAGTCCGGTGCGGGCTACCTCCCGCTGGACCCGGCCAACCCGAGCGACCGCCTCGGCTACGCGCTGCGGGACTCCGGCGCGAAGCTGGCGATCGTCTCGGCGAGCACCGCGCCGGTGCTGGCGGACGTCTTCGCGGGTACCGTCGTCGAGCTGGACCGCGACGCCGAGCTGATCGCCGCCCGCCCGGCGGGCAACCCGGAGCCGGTCGGTACCCCCGACAACGTGATCTACGTGATCTACACCTCGGGCTCCACCGGCAAGCCCAAGGGCTGCGTGCTCACCCACACCAACGTGGTGCGCCTGATGACCACGGCCCACCAGCACTACGCCTTCGGTGAGCGGGACGTCTTCTCGATGTTCCACTCCTACGCCTTCGACGTCTCGGTCTTCGAGATGTGGGGCGCCCTGCTCTTCGGCGGCCGGGTGGTCGTGGTGCCGCAGGCCGTCACCCGCTCGCCGGAGGACTTCCTGGACCTGCTGGTCGCCGAGGGCGTCACCGTCCTGTCGCAGACCCCGACCGCCTTCCGCTCGATGGTCTCCGCCGCGATGGCGCACGACCCGCGGCTGGCCCGGCTGAACCTGCGGGCCGTGGTCTTCGCGGGGGAGAAGCTGGAGGTGCCGGAACTGCGGCCGTGGGTCGACCTGATGGGCCTGGACGCACCCGAGCTGATCAACATGTACGGGATCACCGAGACGACCGTGCACTCGACCTTCTACCGCATCGAGGAGGCGG
This sequence comes from Kitasatospora sp. NBC_01266, assembly GCF_036242395.1. Taxonomy (NCBI): domain Bacteria; kingdom Bacillati; phylum Actinomycetota; class Actinomycetes; order Kitasatosporales; family Streptomycetaceae; genus Kitasatospora; species Kitasatospora sp. NBC_01266. The sequence continues at coordinate 5,088,673 of NZ_CP108458.1, forward strand.
ACCTTGACCCGCTCGCGGGCAATCGGGTGGGCGATCCGCTCAGCGATCTTCGCATCCATCTGCTGGACCGCACGGGCCATTTGGTGCCGATCGGGGTGCCGGGCGAGATCCACGTCGCGGGTCCGGGCGTGGCGCGCGGCTACCTGAACCGGCCGGAGCTGACCGCCGAGCGCTTCGTGCCCGACCCGTGGGGCCCGGCCGGCTCGCGCCTCTACCGGAGCGGTGACCTGGCCCGGCGCCGCCCGGACGGCGGCCTGGAGTTCCTCGGCCGGATCGACACCCAGGTGAAGATCCGCGGCTACCGGATCGAGCTGGGCGAGATCGCCGGCGTCATGCTGGAGCACCCCGGCATCCGCCAGGCCGTCGTGGTGGTCCACGACGAGCGCCTGGTCGGCTACCTGGTCCCGGCCGGCGAGCAGGCCCCGCCGGTCAAGGAACTGCGCGCGCTGCTGGCCCGCTCGCTGCCCGAGTACATGGTCCCGGCCGCCTTCGTCACGCTGGAGGCGATGCCGCTGACCGTGAACGGCAAGTTCGACAAGGCCGCGCTGCCGGCTCCCGACCGGAGCGTGCAGCGCGCGGAGTCGGCGTACCTCGCCCCGCGCACCCCCGTCGAGGCGCAGATCGCCGCGATCTGGCGCGAGGTGCTCGGAGTCGAGCGGGTCGGCGTCGAGGACGGCTTCTTCGAGCTCGACGGCGACTCGATCCGCGCCGTCACCCTGGTCGGCGCGCTGCGGCAGGCCGGCTTCGACCTCGCCGTGCGGGACGTCTTCGAGCGGCGCACCGTCGCCGGGCTGAGCGAGCTGATCACCGGCCGCCCGGCCCCCGCCGAGCCGGTCACCGCCGTCGCGCCGTTCGCCCTGCTCGGCGAGGCCGACCGGGCCCGGATCCCGGCGGGGGTGGTCGACGCCTACCCGGCCACCCAGGTGCAGCTCGGCATGCTGGTCGAGATGCTCTCCGGCGGCACGGCCTCCTACCACCAGTGCGTCTCCTACCTGATCCGCGACGAGCAGCCCTTCGAGGAGAGCGCGCTGCGCGCGGCTGTCCGCGAGCTGACCCGGCGGCACGAGACCCTGCGCACCTCCTTCGACCTGACCGGGTACGCCAGGCCGCTCCAGCTGGTGCACGCCGAACTGGCGGTGCCGGTCACCGTGCACGACCTGCGCCCGCTCGACGAGGCGGCGCGGGCCGGCGCGATGGCGGAGTTCTTCGCCGCCGAGCGGGCCGACCTGTTCGACCCGGCCGTGCCTCCGCTGCTGCGGGTGGCCGTGCATCTGGCGGAGCCCGGCGGTTGGCGCCTGGCCTTCACCCAGCCGCACGCGCTGACCCAGGGGTGGAGCCAGTTCGCGCTGCTCACCGAGCTGGTGGAGGTGTACCGCAGCTACCGCGCCGGTGAGCAGCCGGCCGCCTACGAGGCGCCTTCGGTGCGCTTCGCCGACTTCGTCGCAGGGGAGTTGGAGTCGCTCGACTCCGAGGAGGACAGTGGATACTGGCGCGGGATCGTCGAGCGGCACACCCCGGTCACGGTGCCTGCGGGCTGGGGGGCGGACGGCCCGGGCCGGCCGCATGTCAGCCAGGTGCCGCTCGGTGATCTGGAGCAGCCGCTGCGCGCCTTCGCGGCCCGCGCGAAGGTGTCGGTGAAGAGCGTCCTGCTCGCCGCCCACCTCAAGGTGATGAGCCAGCTGACCGAGGAGGAGTACTTCCACGCCGGGCTGGTCTGCGACTCGCGTCCCGAGGCGCCGGGCGCCGACCGGGTGCAGGGCATGTACCTCAACACCCTGCCGTTCGCGGCCGACCGCACGGCCAGGACCTGGCACGAGCTGGTCGAGCAGGTCTTCGCCCGCGAGGTGGAACTCTGGTCGCACCGCCGCTACCCGCTGCAGGCGATCCAGCGCGAGGCGGCCGGCGGTCGCCGGCAGATCGACGTGATCTTCAACTACCACGACTTCCGCGGCTTCGACAGCGAGCAGATCGACGCGACGGCCTCCATCGGGGAGGGCAGCACCGAGTTCGCGCTCAGTGTCGCCACCGGTGGCGCCGGGCTCAACCTCACCGCCGACACCCGGGTGCTGAGCCCGGCCAACGGCGCCCGGCTGGCCGGGATGTACCGGGCCGTGCTGGCCGCGATGGCCGCCGACCCGCAGGGCGACGCCCGCGCCGCCTACCTGGCCCCCGAGGACGAGCAGCGGCTGGCCGACTGGACGGCCACCGAGCGCGAGCAGAGCTGGCTGATGGCGGAGGCCGAGTTCGAGCGGCACGCCGCCCGGACCCCGCACCACCCGGCGATCACCGCCGACGGGGTGTCGCTCAGCTACGGCGAGGTCAACGAGCGGGCCAACCGGCTCGCCCACCACCTGCGCGACCTGGGCGTGCGTCCGGACACCCTGGTCGGCATCTGCGCCGACCGCTCGCCGGCCACCGTCATCGCGGTGCTGGCCGTGCTCAAGGCGGGCGGTGCCTACCTGCCGCTCGACCCGGACTACCCGGCCGAGCGCCTCGGGTACATGGCCCAGGACGCCGAGATCGCCGTCCTGCTGACCGAGACCCACCGGATGGCGCCGCTGCTGGCCGCCGCCCCGGGCCTGGCCGCCGTGCCGGTGCTGCTCGACCGCGCCGAGGAGTGGGCGCACCGGCCCGCCACCGACCCGGTCCCGCTGGCCGAGCCCGACGACCTGGCCTACGTGATCTACACCTCGGGCTCCACCGGCCGCCCCAAGGGGGTGCTCGTGCACCGGCGCGGCATGGCCAACCACCTGCTCGCGAAGCTCGAGGACCTGGGCATCACGGCCGCCGACTCGGTGGCGCAGAACGCCTCGATGGCCTTCGACATCTCGGTGTGGCAGATGCTCTGCACCCTGGTGGTCGGCGGCTCGGTGCGGGTGCTGGACGCCGAGACCGCGATCAACCCGCTGGCCCTGTTCCCGCGCGTCGCCGATGAGCGGGTGAGCATCCTGGAGGTGGTGCCCTCGCTGCTGCGGGCCGCGCTGGACGCCTGGGACTCGGGTGCCCTGGAGGTCGAACTCCCGGCCCTGCGGCGGATGGTGGTGACCGGTGAGGCACTCCCGCCGGACCTCTGCCACCGCTGGTTCGCCCGCTTTCCGCAGGTGCCGATGGTCAACGCCTACGGCCCGACCGAGTGCTCGGACGACGTCACCCACGCGCTGATCAGCGCCGGCGACCCGATCGGCGAGGCGCGGGTGACCATCGGCCGGTCCGTGCGCAACACCCAACTGCGGGTGCTGGACGCCGCGATGGCGCCGGTCCCGGTCGGCGTGGCGGGCGAGCTGTACGTCGGCGGGGTGGGCGTGGCCCGTGGCTACGGCGGCCGCCCCGAGCTGACCGCCGAGCGCTTCGTGCCGGATCCGTACGGTCCGGCCGGCACCCGGCTCTACCGCACCGGCGATGTCGTCGCCTGGAACGACGAGGGCGGCCTGGAGTTCCTCGGCCGGGTCGACCACCAGGTGAAGATCCGCGGTGTGCGGATCGAACTCGGCGAGATCGAGGCCGCGTTGACCCGGCTGCCGTACATCGCCGAAGCGGTCGCCGCCGTCCGCGAGGACCCGAACGGCCACCAGCGCCTGATCGGCTACCTGGTGCCGGTCGGCGGGCAGCCCGCGCCCGCCCGGGAGTTGCGCGAGCTGCTCGCCCAGCAGCTGCCCGACACGATGATCCCGCAGGTCTTCGTCGAGCTGGACACCATCCCGCTCACCGCCAACGGCAAGGTGGACCGCAACATCCTGCCCGACCCCGAGGTCTGGACCGAGGCCGGCCCCGCGTTCGTGGCGCCGCGCACCGGGACCGAGAAGCGGATCGCCGCGATCTGGTCCCAGGTGCTCGGGGTGGAGCGGGTCGGCACCGAGGACGGCTTCTTCCGGCTCGGCGGTGACTCCATCCTGGTCATCCAGGTGATCGCCGCCGCCCGCCAGGCCGAGCTGCCGCTGACCCTCTTCATGCTCTACCAGCACGACACCCTGGGCCAGTTGGCCGCCGCCGTCGACCTGGCGGCGGGCACCGCCCCGCGTGCCTTCGACGCGGGCGGCCCGGTGGCCGCTCCGGCGGTGGCCGCTCAGGGCAGGGTCTCGCTCGACTCGCTGCTGGCGGTGCTGGCGGCCCATGAGGTGCCCGGCGCGAGCATCGCCGTGGTGGAGAACGGCGAGCTGGTCGCGCTGGAGACGCTCGGCACCCGGGCGGCCGGCGGCAGCGAGCCGATCACCCCCGACACGCTGTTCCAGGTCGGCTCCTGGGGCAAGCACGTCACGGCGCTCGGGGTGCTGCGGCTGGTCCAGCAGGGCGTCCTCGACCTGGACGCCGATGTCAACAGCTACCTGACCTCGTGGCGGCTGCCCGGCACCGTTGCCGTCACCCTCCGCCAACTGCTCAGCCACACCGCAGGACTGACGCAGACGCCGCGCCGCGGTGTGCGGCGCGGGCAGCGGCTGGCGACGCCGGTCGAGCTGCTGCGCGGCGAGGTGACGCCGGCCGCCGGTCCGGTGCGCCAGGAGCAGGCCGGCACCTTCCGGCAGTCCAACGCGCACTACACGCTGCTGGAGCAACTGCTCACCGACGTGACCGGCGAGGGGTTCGCGGAGCTGATGGACCGTCTGGTCCTCAAGCCGCTGGGCATGGCGCACAGCAGCTTCGACCAGTCCTTCCCGCAGACCGCCGGGCTGCCCGTCGCCCTCGGGCACGACGAGCGGGGCCGGGGCATCGAGGGCGGCTGGCTGATCCACCCGGAGAAGGCCGCGGCGGGCCTGTGGAGCACGGCGGCCGACCTGGCCAAGCTGGAGATGGAGATCCGCCGCTGCTACCTGGGCCGCCCGCTCGGGCTGCTGGAGCGCGAGCTGGCCGAGCAGCTGCTGACGCCGCACAGCACCAGCTTCTTCGGCCTGGGCACCATCGTCGACAACAGCGGCCCGGACGTCGAGTTCGGCCACGGCGGCTCGCCCGGCGGCTACCAGGCGGTGTCGATGTTCACGGTGCACCGGGGCAGCGGCCTGGTCGTGCTGACCAACGGCGAGTCCAGCGCGGAGGTGGTCAAGGCCGCCTCGGCGGCCCTGCAGCCGCAGGCCGCCCCGGACGCCCGGTTCGCGGACTGGCGGTGAGCGACCTGACGCCCCGTTGAGCCGCCCCTGATCAGGCCCTGCCCGCACCGTTCCCCCCGGTGCGGGCAGGGCCTTCGGCGTGCTCGCCGAGGGCCGGTGCATGGCCGACGACCGGCGGAAATATAGACGCCTCCCGGAGATTGGTCGGAGCCGGACAGCTGTCTGCCCGGCGTCGGGCGCCGGCGGGTGCTCGCCGACTCGGTGGAAAGGCCTGAGATGTTCGCCCAGACCGCGGCGCAGACCGCCCGCTGGTTCCGTACCCCTGCCCGCCGGCCGCAGGCCCGGGTGCGGCTGGTCTGCTTCCCGCACGCGGGCGGCGCGGCCGCGGCGTTCCGCGGGCTCGCGGACCGACTGCCGCCCTCCGTCGAGCTGGTGGCCGTCCAGTACCCGGGCCGCCAGGACCGGTACGGCGAGCCGTTCGCGCCCGACCTGGACACCCTGGCCGCCGGCATCGCGGCGGCGATCGAGCCGCTGCTGGACCGCCCGGTGGCGTTCTTCGGGCACAGCCTCGGCGCCACCGTCGCCTTCGAGACCGCCCGCAAGCTGCCCGCCCGCTACCGCCCCGCGCTGCGGCACTTCTTCGCCTCCGCCCGCCGCGCACCCATGGTGCCGAACCCCTTCGCCCCGCTGCTGGACGACGCCGGGGTGCTGGCGTACGTCCGCGGCCTGGGCGGCCTCGGCGCCCAGTTGCTGGCGGACGAGGACCTGCGCGAGATGGCCCTGCCGGTGCTGCGCGCCGACTTCCACCTGGTGGACACCTACCGCTACACGCCCGGCGCCCCGCTGCTCTGCCCGATCACCGCCCTGGTCGGCCAGGACGACCAGGCCTGCGGGCCGGCCGACGGCCGCCGCTGGGCCGAGTGCACGGCCGGCGGCTTCGACCTCCAGGTGATGCCCGGAGGCCACTTCTACCTCGAGTCCGCCGGTGCGGAGCTCGTTTCGCTGCTGACCGACCGGCTCGGCTGCCCCAGGCCCTGACCGGCCCTCGCCCGAAGGAGGAGACACCCCATGACAGACGACCCGTTCAACGATCCGGCCGGGCGTTACCGCGTGCTGGTCAACGACGCCGGCGACCACTCGCTCTGGCCCGCCTTCGCGGCGATCCCGGCCGGCTGGTCGGTGACGCTCGACGAGGCGAGCCGCCCCGAGTGCGTCGAGCACATCAACCGCAACTGGACCGCAGCCCACACGACCGCGAGGGTGACGAGCAATGTCTGAAGCGAAGCGCCAACTGAGACTGCCGCTGTCGGCCGCCCAGACGGGCATCTGGTTCGCCCACCAGCTGGACACCTCCGGCTGCCGCTACAACATCGCCGAGTACAAGGACATCCACGGTCCCATCGACCCGGAGCTGATGGACGCGGCCTGGCGCAGGCTGCTCGAGGAGACCTGGGCGTACCGCGTCGCGGCGGTGCGCGAGGAGCCGGACGGGCTGGTCCAGTACATCGACCCGGACGCCGGTGACCGCCACCTGCCGCTGATCGACCTCACGGCCGAGCCGGACCCGCACGCCGCCGCCAAGGCCTGGATGGACCGGGACCTGACCGCGCCGGTCGAGCTGGCCGTGGGCCGGGTGCACAGCTTCGCGCTGCTGAAGCTCGCCGAGGACCGGTTCTTCTACTACCAGCGGGTCCACCACGTGACGATGGACGCCTACGGCGGCTCGCTGGTCGGCACCCGGGTGGCCGAGATCTACACCGCGCTGTGCCGGGGCGAGGAGCCGGCCGAGGGCACCTTCGGCGCGCTGCCCGCCGTGCTGGAGGAGGACGCGGCGTACCGCGCCTCGGCGGCCGCCGAGGACGACCTGCGGTACTGGGTGGAGAAGCTCGCGGACCGCCCCGAGCCGCGCCGGCTGGTCGACCGCACCGCCGAACCGGGCGAGGACCGCCCGGCGATCGGCTTCTTCCGCCGCACCGTCACCCTCTCCCAGCAGCACACCGACCGGCTGCGGGAGACCGCGCGCGCGGCCCGGGCGCCGTGGTCGGTCCTGCTGATCGCGCTGACCGGCGCCTATCTGCAGCGGATGACGGGGCAGCAGCGGCAGATCCTCGGCCTGCCGGTGACCGGCCGCACCACCCCGGCGGCCCGCCGCACGCCGTGCATGGCCTCGAACTGGGTGCCGCTGCTGCTGGACGTGCGCCCCGAGCAGAGCGTGGCGGAGCTGGTCCGGCAGACCGTCGGCGAGGTGCGCGGCGGCCTCAAGCACCAGATGCCGCGCTACGAGGACGTCTGCCGCGCGCTCGGCCTGACCGGCTCGGACGACGGCCTGGTCGGCCCGACCATCAACATCATGTCCTTCGACACCGAGCTGCGCTTCGGTGCGCACACCGCCTTCGGTCACAACCTCTCCAACGGCCCGGTCGACGACCTGTGCATCGCCGTCTACGACCGCGCCGACGGCCAGGGCCTGACCATCGACTTCGACGCCAGCCCCGAGCTCTACCGCGAGGCCGAGGTCGCCGAGCACCAGGACCGCTTCCTGCGCTTCCTGCAGGCGGTGCTGGACCACCCCGGGACGCCGCTGGGCCAGATCGACCTGCTCACCGCCGAGGAGCGCCACCGGCTGCTGACCGAGTGGAACTCGGCTGCCCGGCAGGCCCCTTACCGGCTGGACGCGCTGGCGGCCGTCGAAGCCCAGGCCGCCCGCACCCCGAACGCGTCCGCCGTGATCTGCGGCGGCGTCACGGTCGGCTACCGCGAGCTGGACGAGCGCGCCAACCGCCTCGCCCACCACCTGCGGACCCTGGGCGCGGGCCCGGACGACGTGGTCGGCGTGCTGCTCGACCGCACGCCGGCGCTGCTCAGCACCCTGCTCGGGGTCTGGAAGGCGGGGGCGGCCTACCTGCCGATGGACCCGTCCTGGCCGAGCGCCCGGATCGAGGGCGTGCTCCGCGACGCCGGCGCGGTCGCCCTGGTGACGGATCGTCAGATCGCCTTCGACGGGCCGGTGGTGGCCCTAGGTGCGGAGGCCGGCAGCCCGGTCGAGTGCCCGGCCGTCACCCGTGACCCGGACCGGCTCGCCTACGTCATCTACACCTCCGGCTCGACCGGCAAGCCCAAGGGCGTGCAGATCGGGCACCGCGGCCTGGCCAACTACCTGGGCTGGGCCGTCCAGGACTACACCGGCCAGGGCGGCGGCGGCGCGCTCTTCTCCTCGGTCGCCTTCGACCTGGTGGTGCCCACGCTCTGGGTCCCGCTGATGACCGGCGCCCCCGTGCAGCTCTTCCCGCAGGGCCGCGATCTGGCCGAACTCGGCTCCTGGCTGGTCGAGTCGGGGCCGTTCGACTTCCTCAAGCTGACCCCGGGCCACCTGGAGATGCTCTCCCACCAGCTCACCCCGGACCGGACCGAGGGCCTCACCCCCGTCCTGGTGGTGGGCGGCGAGGCGCTGCTCGGCCGGGTCGCCGAGCGCTGGTGCGAGTGGCTGGGCGGCGGCCGGGTGGTCAACGAGTACGGGCCGACCGAGATCACGGTCGGCAACTGCGTCTTCGACGTCCAGGGCCCGCAGCCCACCGACGTGGTGCCGATCGGCCGTCCGATCCCCGCGACCAGCATGTACGTGCTCGACGCGGCTCTCCAGCCGGTGCCGGTCGGCACCGTCGGCGAACTCTGGATCGGCGGCGCGGGCCTGGCCCGGGGCTACCTCGGGCAGCCCGCGATGACGGCCGAGCGCTTCGTGCCGGACCCCTTCGGCGCGCCCGGCGGCCGGCTCTACCGGACCGGCGACACCGCCCGGGTGCTGCCCGACGGCAACGTCGACTACCTGGGCCGTGGCGACGACCAGGTCAAGATCCGCGGCTACCGGGTGGAGATCGGCGAGATCGAGGCCGCCCTGGGCCGCCACGACGCGGTGGCCCAGGCCGTCGTGCTGGTCCGCGAGGACCGGCCGGGGGACAGGCGCCTGGTCGGCTACGTGGTTCCGGCCGGCTCCGCTGACGACTCCTGCGCCGACTCCTGCGCCGACCCCTTCGACAGTGCCGGGCTGCTCGCCTTCGCGGCGACGCTGCTGCCCGAGTACATGGTGCCCGCCACCGTGCTGACCCTGCCGGCCCTGCCGCTCACCGCCAACGGCAAGGTCGACCGCGCCGCGCTGCCCGCTCCCGAGCTGCCCTCCGCCGCCGCTGCCAGAGCGCCGCGCACGCCGCGCGAGGAGCTGTTCTGCGGCCTGCTCGCCGAGGTGCTCGGGGTGCCGCAGGTCGGCCCGGACGACTCCTTCTTCGACCTCGGCGGCGACAGCATCATGTCGATCCAGCTGGTCGCCCGCGCCCGCCGCGCCGGGCTGACCATCACCGCCCGCGACGTCTTCACCCGCCGCAGTGCCGCCGGGCTGGCCGACGCCGCCCTCGACCTCCCGCAGGCCGCCACCGAAGCCCCCGGCACCGGCACCGGCCCGGTGCCGCTCACCCCGATCACCCACTGGCTGGCCGAACACCCCGGTGCCATCGACCAGTTCGACGCCTACAACCAGTCGATGACGCTGCGCGTGCCGGCTCTCACCGGGCCCGAACTCACCGTCGCCCTGCAGGCCGTGCTCGACCACCACGACGCGCTGCGGCTGCGGATGACCGACGACTGGGAGCTGGAGACCACCGCGCCGGGCACCGTCCCCGCCGCCAGCTGCGTGCGCCGCGTCGACGCCACCGGCCTCGACCCGCGGGCGCTGGCCGCGCTGCGCACCCGGGAGGCGCTCGCCGCCCGTGGCCGGCTCGCGCCGCGCGAGGGTGTCATGGTGCAGGCCGTCTGGTTCGACCGGGGCCCGGTGGAGTCCGGCCAACTGCTGCTGATGATGCACCACCTGGTGGTCGACGGGGTCTCCTGGCGGGTGCTCGCGCCCGACCTGGCCGAGGCCTGGCAGGCCGTCAGCCAGGGCCGCGTCCCGGCCCTGGCCCCGGTCGGCACCTCGCTGCGCGGCTGGGCGCAGCGGCTGGCCGGCGAGGCCCAGCGGCCCGAGCGGGAGGCCGAACTCGGCTGGTGGCAGCAGACCCTGGCCGGAGCCGAGAGCGAGTGGATCAACCCCGCGCGGGACACCCACGGCAGTGCCGAGCGGCTCACCCTGCGGCTGCCCGCCGAGGTCACCGAGCAACTGCTCAGCACGCTGCCCGCCGCCTACCACGCGGAGGTCAACGACGTCCTGCTGGCCGCCTTCGCACTGGCCTGCGAGGGCCGGGCGCTGGTCGAACTCGAGGGCCACGGGCGGGAGAGCGACGCGCTCGGCGGTGGCGACCTGTCCCGGACGGCGGGCTGGTTCACCAGCCGCTACCCGGTCCGCCTGGACGCGGGCCCGCTCGACCTCGCCGAGGCGCGCTCGGGCGGCCCGGCCGCCGGGACGCTGCTCAAGCGGATCAAGGAGCAGCTGCGCGCCGTCCCGGACAAGGGCATCGGCTACGGCCTGCTGCGCCACCTCAACCCGCGCACCGGCCCGCTGCTGGCCGAACTCCCGCGCCCGCGGATCGGCTTCAACTACCTGGGCCGGTTCGCCGCCACCGAGGCCGACTGGGCGGTCATCCCCGAGCTGGCGGGCCGGGTGCCCGGCGCCGACGAGCGGATGCCGCTCGCCCACGGCATCGAGCTCAACGCCCTGACCCAGGACGGCCCGCACGGCCCGGAGCTGGTGGCCGAGTGGAGCTGGGCACCGCGGCTGCGCTCCGCCGAGAGCGTGCGCGCGCTGGCCGAGGCGTGGTTCGAGGCGCTGCGCGCGCTGGCCGGGCACGCGGGCCGGCCGGGCGCCGGTGGCCGTACGCCGTCCGACCTGGCGCTGGCCGGCCTCCAGCAGGCGGAGATCGAGCTGATCGAGGCCGAGGTCCCGCGGCTGGCCGACGTGCTGCCGCTCTCCCCGCTCCAGGAGGGCCTGTTCTTCCACGCGCTGTACGACACCCAGGAGGCCGACGTCTACCTGGCCCAGCTGGAGCTGGACCTGGTCGGCCCGCTGGACGCCGTCGCCCTGCGGGCGGCCGCCGAGGCCCTGCTGGGCCGTCACGCCAACCTGCGGGCCGGCTTCCGCGGCGGCCTGCGGCGCCCGGTTCAGGTGATCCCCTCGACCGTCGAACTGCCCTGGCGGGAAGCCGATCTGACCGGAGATCCGGCGCAGGCGGACCGGCTGGCCGCCGAGGAGCGGGGCCGCCGCTTCGATCTCGACCGCCCGCCGCTGCTGCGCTTCGCCCTGCTGCGGCTGGCCCCGGAGCAGCACCGCCTGGTGCTCACCAACCACCACCTGCTGCTGGACGGCTGGTCGATGCCGGTGCTGATCCAGGAGCTGCTGACGCTCTACGCGGCGGGCGGCGAGGCCACCGCGCTGCCCCGGGTGCGGCCCTACCGCGAGCACCTGCGGCACCTGGCGGGCCAGGACCGGATGGCCGCCCGGGCCGCCTGGCAGGCCGCGCTGGCCGGGCTGGAGGAGCCGACCAGGGTCCGCGCCGTGCCGGCCGGCCGGGTGCCGACGGTGCCGCGGCGGCTGGAGTTCCGCGCCCCCGAGCGGCTCGGCGCGGCGCTGGCCGAGCGGGCCCGCGCCCACGGGCTGACGCTCAACACCGTGCTCCAGGCCGCCTGGGCGATCACCCTGGGCCGGATCACCGGCACCACCGACGTCACCTTCGGCGTCACCGTCTCCGGCCGCTCGCCCGAAGTGCGCGGCTCGGAGACGATGGTGGGCCTGTTCATCAACACCCTGCCGCTGCGCCTGCGGCTGGACCCGGCCGAGTCGTCGGCCGAGCTGCTGGGCCGCCTGCAGGCCGAGCAGTCCGGGTTGCTGGAGCACCAGCACCTGGGCCTGGCCGAGCTCCAGGAACTCGCCGGTGTCGGTGAACTCTTCGACACCGCGATGGTGTTCGAGAACTACCCGCTGGACGCGAGCGCCCTGCACGCGCCGGTCGGCGGAGTGCGGCTGGCCGACGTGCGGGTCCATGACGCGGTGCACTACACGCTCGGCCTGATGGCCGTGCCGGAGGGCGGCACCCTGGCCTTCCGGATGGACTACCAGAGCGACCTGGTCACCGCCGCCGAGGCCGAGGAGATCGCGGAGCGGCTGCTGCGGGTGCTGACCGCACTGGCGGCGGACCCGGCGCTGCCGCTGGGCCGGCTCGACGCCCTCGCGCCCGAGGAGCGGCACCGGTTGCTCACCGGCTGGAACGACAGCGCCGTCCCGGTCGCCGCCGACACCCTGCCCGCGCTCTTCCAGGCCCAGGTCGCGAAGGCGCCCACGGCCGTCGCGCTGGCCTTCGACGCCGAGAAGTTGGGCTACGCCGAGCTGAACGAGCGCGCCAACCGGCTCGCCCGGCTGCTGGTCGAGCGGGGCGCGGGCCCGGAGCGGTTCGTGGCGATCGCCCTGGAGCGCTCGATCGAGCTGATCGTCGCCCAACTGGCGGTGCTCAAGGCCGGTGCCGCCTTCCTGCCGCTGGACCCGCGCTACCCGGCCGACCGGATCGCCTACATGCTCGCCGACGCCGACCCGGCGCTGGTGATCACCACGGACCAGGTCGCCGCCGGACTGCTCGCCGGGAGCACCGTGCCGCGCCTGCTGGTCGAGCGCACCGACACCGGCGGGTACCCGGCCGGTGACCTCACCGACGCCGACCGCAGCGCGCCGCTGACGGCCGGTCACCCGGCCTATGTGATCTACACCTCCGGTTCGACCGGCCGCCCCAAGGGCGTGGTGGTCAGCCACACCGGCCTGGCCAGCATGGTCGAGAGCCAGCGCACCGGCCTGGCGGTCACCGCCGACAGCCGGGTGCTGCTCTTCGCCTCGCCGAGTTTCGACGCGGCCGTCTGGGAGCTGGGCATGGCCCTGCTCACCGGCGCCCGAGCGGTGCTCGGCGACGCCGACCGGCTGCTGCCCGGCCCGGCGCTGGCCGAGCTGATCGCCGAGCAGGGGGTCACCCACGTCACCCTCCCGCCGACGGCGCTGGCCGTGCTGCCGCCGGACGCGCTGCCGGTCGGCGGCACCCTGGTGGTGGCCGGAGAGGCCTGCCCGCCGGATCTGGTCGAGTACTGGTCGGCCCGGCTGCGGATGGTCAACGCGTACGGTCCCACCGAGTCGACGGTCTGCGCCAGCATGAGCGAGCCGCTGCACGGCCGGGTGCTGCCGCCGATCGGCCGACCGGTCGCCAACACCCAGCTGTACGTGCTGGATTCGAGTCTCCAGCCGGTCCCGGTCGGCGTGGTCGGCGAGCTCTGGATCGCGGGCGCGGGCCTGGCCCGGGGCTACCTCAACCGCCCCGACCTGTCGGCCGAGCGCTTCGTCGCCAACCCCTTCGGCGCCCCCGGCAGCCGGATGTACCGCTCGGGCGACCTGGTCCGCCGCCAGGCCGACGGCAGCCTGGAGTACCTGGGCCGGGCCGACCACCAGGTCAAGGTGCGGGGCTTCCGGATCGAGCCGGGCGAGATC